>JBEKAM010000300.1:0-3279 GCA_050015915.1 Solirubrobacteraceae bacterium | reverse complement strand
GATGCGCCCGCGACTCACCTCTTCGACGCCGTGTCCGGCGCGGCCGATGCGCTGCAGCCCGTGGGCGACAGACTTGGGCGACTCGATCTGGACGACGAGGTCGACGGCTCCCATGTCGATGCCGAGCTCGAGCGAGCTGGTGGCAACCAGGCAGGGGACCTGGCCGGCCTTGAGCAGCTCCTCGACGTGGGTGCGCTCCTCGCGCGCGAGCGAGCCGTGGTGGGCGCGGGCGACTTCGACCGGTGGGGCGTCCTCGCTCTCGCCGCGCGCGCCCTGCGTGGCGAGCTCGTTGAGCCTCAGGGCGACGCGCTCGGCGGCGCGGCGGCTGTTTACGAACACGATCGTGGAGGTGTGCTCACGCACGAGGCGCAGCAACTCGGGGTAGATGGCAGGCCAAATCGACCCTCGCGTCGACTCTCCGCCGACAAGCGGCTCCAGCGGATCTGGCTCCTCGACGTCGACCCGCCCGTCGCCCCCAGCACGCGCGTCGGGTTCTGCCATCGACTCGACTGGCACCTCGATCCGCAGGTCGAGCTGCTTTCTAACGCCGGCGTCGACGATCGTGACCTGGCGCTTGGGCCCGACGAGGAAGCGTCCGATCTCCTCGAGCGGGCTCTGGGTGGCGCTGAGGCCGATCCGCTGCAGCGATCCGCCGTGGGCTTCGACCTGGGCGGCGAGGCGCTCGAGCGTGAGCGCCAGGTGCGCGCCGCGCTTGGAGCCGGCGACGGCGTGGATCTCATCGACAATCACGGCCTCGACGCCGCGGAGCGTGTTTCGAGCGCGCGAGGTGAGCAGCAGATACAGCGACTCGGGCGTGGTGATGAGGATGTCGGGCGGCTTGCGCGCCATGGCGGCGCGCTCGCGCTGGGGCGTGTCGCCGGTGCGGATGCCGACGCGCACGTCCTCGGCGCCGATCCCGTGCAGCGGCACGCGCAGGTTGCGCTCGATGTCGTAGGCGAGCGCCTTGAGCGGGCTGACGTAGACCACGCGTGTGCCATCAGCCTCGCCCGCCCCGTCCGCCCTAAGCCGGTCGAGTGCCCAGAGGAACGCGGCGAGCGTCTTGCCGGACCCGGTGGGCGCGGACACGAGCACGTGCTCGCCGCGCGCGATGGCCGGCCATGCCTGCGCCTGCGCGGCCGTGGGGGCGGCGAACGCCCGCTCGAACCACTCGCGTGTGCGGCAGCCAAACCGCGCGTCCCGCGGGACGCTCTGCGCCGGTCGTGCCTTGGACTCCATGCCGCAACTACGGTAGAGGATGGACCAAGCGGGGCCCGCCCGGGACGCTGCCCCAACGAACCCCGCCTTGGTCACTCCTACCCTGCACTTACCGCATATGCGACTCTGCGCTTACTGCCTGCCGGCTCGTGGCCCTATTCTTCCGATTCTTCCACGAGTTCGGAGTTGGCGATTTCTACCTTTCCGTTGAGGACGGCGGTGTTTTTGCCGGACGCGGACGGAAGCCCGATTTTTTCGTTGACCAGCCCGTCGAGCAGCCCGAACAGGCCACAGCCCGTGACGCCGGGCGCTTTGAACGTGTTGTTGACGAGCGAGACACCGCTGATTTCGAGGATCCCGCCTTTTTCCTTCGTTGTTTTCGTGCCCGGTTTACCGGTCGGCCCGCCGCTCGTCGCGCCGGTCGTCAGGTTCAGTTCGAGCGGTTCGCCTTCAGAACCGATGTAGCATTCGCTGCCGAACAACGGGTTTTCGAGTTTCACCTTCACGGGCAGCGCCAGGGCCGTGCCCTCACCGAGCTGCTCAGCGGCGGTGTTCAGCACCACCGAGCTCGCGGGCTTCGCCAGTTCGGTGACCGCGTACACGTTGGTCAGCGAGTTCGCGAATAGGTATTCACACAGTTTGCGGAGTTCCGTTTCAATCCAGCCCGAGCCTTTGATTTCTTCGCATTTGATCCCGAGCAGACCACCGGGCACTTTCTGCGCGGTTTTCGTCAGCGTTTCTTTGTTGAGGGCGCCCGCCAGATGTTTGACGAACGGTTCCGTTTCTTCGAACAACCCGCCTTGCAGGACCTGCGTGTTGACGATTTTGACTTCCTGTTTGCCGATCGTGATGTAGCCGCTTTCGGTGGGCGAGTAGATACAGCCGTTCACGCCCGCTTCTTTCACGGGGCACTGCGCGAAGACCGCGTACCCGCCTTTGGGGGTCGCCATCGCGGCGGGGACACCGACGATCGCTACGGATGCGATCACGGCTACTGCGAGGAATGCCTTTCTCATGCTGCCTCTCTTTCGTCTCGCTGCTGTCGTATCGCCAGTCAGGGAACTGGCGCTGCGAGAGCGAGCGTAACGCGTAAGGTCCTCCGTAGAAAACCCCTGTTTCCAACTTGCCACCGTCTTCCACTATGCACACCGTTCCAGATAGTCAGATGTGCAGGTCGCACGGTCTCGCCCTACGCCACGCCGGGCTCTCGGACGAGAACGCCCCGAGACGCAAATCAGGCCCGTCACGGCAATTGCCGTGACGGGCCTGATGCTGCTTACCGCGTTTTACTACTTGGCTTCGCCTTGGATAGCGCTATTCCGATTCTTCTACGAGTTCGGAGTTGGCAATTTCCACGGAGCCGTTGAGAACCGCGGTGTTTTTCGTCGACGGAAGACCGATTTTTTCATTGATCAGACCATCGAGGATGCCGAGCAGACCACAGCCGCTCGTCTTCGGCGCCGTGAACGTGTTGCTGACAAGCGAGACTCCGCTGATTTCGAGGATCCCGCCTTTTTCCTTCGTTGTTTTCGTACCGGGTTTACCCGTCGGGCCACCGGTGGTCGCGCCGGTCGTCAGGTTCAGCGTGATCGGTTCTTTGGTCGAGCCGATGTAGCATTCGCTTCCGAGCAGCGGGTTTTCGAGCTTCACCTTGATGGGCAGCGTGAGCGCTGTACCCGTTCCCAGCTGCTCGTTGGCGGTGTTCAGCACCACCGAGCTGGCGGGGGCGGCGAGTTCGGTCACGGCGTTGACGCCGGTGAGACCGTTTTCGAAGAACCCTTCACAGAGGATGCGCTCGACGAAGTTTTCGATCTTGTTGCATTCGACCAGACCTGCCAAGCCACCGGGCACTTTTTGCGCCGTCTTCGTCAGCGTTTCGCCGTTGAGTGCGCCCGCCATGTGTTTGACGAATGGTTCTGTTTCTTCGAGCAGGCCGCCTTGGAGGACCTGTTTGTTCACGATCGGCACTTCCTGTTTGCCGATCTTGATGTAGCCACTCGTGGTGGGCGAGTAGATGCAGCCATTTACGCCTGCCGCGTGTACCGGGCACTGCGCAAAGACAGC
>JBEKAM010000299.1:0-3314 GCA_050015915.1 Solirubrobacteraceae bacterium | reverse complement strand
GGACGGCGAGCATGAACGTGAGCGCTGAAAGCGTGCAGGTGGGATCGCTGCGTCTGACGGATGCGAGCCTGCGCAAGCGTGGAAGCTCCCTGACAGCGGAAGCAGTGACGAGCGAAGCGGACGTGAAGGCAGCCTTGCCGGAAGGGTTTGGCGTGCGACTGCTGCGAAGCGAAGGCGGGGAGGTGGAAGTGCAGGCGACAGGCGGGCTGTTCGGAGTGGGAGCGACGGTGAACGCGGTGGCAGGCGCGAGTGACGGCGCGCTGGTGGCTCATCCGCTGGGTTTCCTCATAGAAGGACTGCAGCTGAAGTTGTTCTCCGACCCTCACGTGTATGTGGAGGGCGTAGGGGCGAGCGTGACGAGTGAGCAGCCGCTCAGCTACAAGCTGACGATGAGCGCTCGGCTGCAATGAGTTGAACGAGGCGGTAGCTGCGGTATGCGGTCGGCGGAGGAGTGTTCTCAGGCCGCTGTCAGGCCGCCGCGGCGACGCTGTGCGCTGAAACGGCGCTGCGGGGCTGAACGATGGTGGGCAGCCCGTCCTTGGGACTGATGGTTGGCATCTGACGGATGTTCAGCTGGAAGTCGTGCGGTAGGGAGAGGGTGCAGCGGGAAAGGATGAGCGTGGCGATTGTCCGCACCTCGAGCTGGCCGAAGCGCATGCCGATGCAGGTCCGCGAGCCACCGCCGAAGGGCACGTAGGCGCCCTTGGGTATTGCTGCACTGGCCTCTGGGCTGAAGCGCTCGGGGCGAAACTGCTCCGGGTCAGGGAAGACGTCGGGGAGATGGTGAGACGCCCAAGAGCAGTAGTTGACGAATGCACGAGCAGGCACGGTGTGGCCTTCGAACTCAAATGACTCGACTGAGCGTCGTGGCCCGATCCACGCGGGCGGGTACTTGCGGAGGGTCTCTTCGAGAACCATCTCGAGCTCACTCAGCTCGCCGGACAGCAGCGGCTGCAGATCCTCGACCGAAGGTGTTTCCTTGTCGCCGGGGAAAGCGGCGTCCTGCTCTGCGAGCAGTCGCGCGACGATCTCGGGCCGATGTGCCAGCTCGTAGAACATGAACGAGACGGTCGAAGTGGTGGTGTCGTGGCCGGCGAACAGCAGCGTCATGACCTCGTCGCGGATCTGCAGGTCGCTGAGCGTGTTGCCGTCCTCGTCGTGGCCGTCGAGTAGCAAGCTGAGGATGTCCTTTCCACGTGCGCCTGTGGAGCGGCGCCGGGAGATTTCGGAGTAGATCAGTGTGTCCAGCTTGCGAGCGGCTTTCTGCAGTCGTGCCCACGGCGTGTAGGGGCCGCGCATGACACGCAGGAAGTAGTCGGACGAGTAGAACGACAGAGCCTCCTCAAACAGTCCGGCAGCGTCGATCGAGCGAGCCTGAGGGCTGTCGGGGTCAACGCCGAACAGTGCGCGCATGGCCACGCGAACAGCTAGATGGCGGGTCCACCCATACAGGTCAACGGTCGCCCCCGGGGTGAGCTCGTCGAGCGCCTGTGTGGTCTCGTGCACTATCGCGTCAAGCGATGCGGCGATGTGCTCGCGGTGGAAGGCGGGCAGCATGATCATGCGAGAACGGCGGTGGAAATCGCCGTCGATCGTGAGCAGCCCATCGCCCATCAGGCCGATGAGGTCACGGAAGTGCGATTCGCGCCAGGTGAAGTTGGAGGCGTGCGAGACGGTGATGTAGTGGTTGGCGGCAGGGCCGAGCATGAACACCACATTGCCGTGGAACAGCCGCAGCGTGAAGATGGGACCGAAGCGCTCGTAGGACTCGAGCAGCAGCGGCAGCGGATCGTTGGCGAACCGACGGGTGCGGTTCAGCGAGAAGCGGGTTTCGCCGGGTGGGAACGGAACGGTAGCCGCGCGCTCATCGCGGAGATCGTCAAGCATCACCGCCAGAGGTTTCGAATTGAGCAGCGGAGCGGGACCGACAAGCGACATGCCTCGAAGCCTAGTCGAAAATTGGCCGGGCGGCCAGTTTCGGATGGAGGCGGGGCCGAGCGCCGAGCCTTGGCATACTGGTGCAGCAAGGAACGTCGTAGGCGACGCTCCAAGCATCGCGGGGGCGTAGCTCAGCAGGTTAGAGCGCTGCCCTGTCACGGCAGAGGTCGCGGGTTCGAGTCCCGTCGCTCCCGCTCAGGTTTTACGGGCCCGAAAGCGAATGTTCGCGGATTTCGCGCCTACCCGGGCCGGGTCGGCGTATCCAGGACGTACATGGGGCGTTGCTGACTCAGGGCGACGAACGGTGACGCTGGCCGACAGATCCCCAGGTTGCGTGGTCGCGAAAGTCTCGGACCGTCACGGCCTTCATGTGGGCACCCCAGTGGTCACATGAAGATCGCAGCGGCTAGTGGCTTACGCCTCAGCCCCCGTGGGGAAGCGCCACTGGCTGGCAATACTCGCGAGCTTGAGTCGGTCTATTTCGGGCTTCGGCCGCGGTCGATGAGGATGGTGGTAGCCAGTACAAGCACGAGCCCAAGCCCGGCGACGCCGTACCACACGATGTAAGCCAGCATCTCATGGCTATGGTCACTGGTGCTGAGGCTTATCCCGGTCGTAGCTGAGAGGCCGAACACCGCGGCAGCCGCAGCTCGCACGTAGGCGACCGGGATGATGCCGAACCAGCGCGGATTCGTTGTCGAGCAACTCCGAGGAGCCGAGACAGCAACATCGACGCGACAGCAGCAACCGAGCCTCCAAGAACGGCATCCAGAAACATGCGGCTAGTTGTCGGGATAGCGGTCGAGTAGCCGGCGTACCGCGATGTTCGTAAGGCCGACTTCGACAGCAACGACCTTCATCGCCTGGCGGAACGACAGCCCCTCCTCTCGCTGGCGGCGCCGCACGAGTGCCTGCAGGCGTGCGATCGCCTCGCCCCGCCCGAGAAACACCAGCGACGGCGGGTCCTCACCGTCATCCGTGGCGAGACGCGCCGCCACTGGTTCGGTCAGCGATGTGGTGGCAGCCTCCGCGATCGTCGTCACAGTCAACTCCCCTCGTAAGGGCTGTTCAGCGCTCCACCGTCGTTGGGATGAGGCACCTCGGCGGCGGTTAGGCGCCCAGGCAATCAGCATAGCATAATGTCTGCGATAGCGCTCACGTTGTCAGCTACGCTGACTGTTTGTGTCAGCAATCCAAGCTGATAAACCGACTGCTACGATGCGAGAAACAAATCGCCTGCTATACAAGGAAAACGTAACTATGACTACGCGAACGACGACAATCAGGGTCCATGACGCTCAGCTGCGGCTGCTGGAAGTGATCGCCAACCATGACGGTGTATCTGTCGCCGATGTGCAGCGAGCGGCGTTCAGCGC
>JBEKAM010000298.1:0-3323 GCA_050015915.1 Solirubrobacteraceae bacterium | reverse complement strand
ATCCGGGAGTTCCTGACCTCCCGTCGCGGACGGGTGACGCCGGAGCAGGCGGGATTGCCGCCGACGGCCACGTCGATCTCGGCGGTCAGGCCTTCTGAGCAGATCGGCTCGACCCAGCATCGACCGCCGAACGCTGGCGCCAGGAGGCATCTAGCTCCGACGTGTAGCCGCCGCCCCGCTCGTCGCCTCAGCGTAGTGGAGTTTTACAATCGACATTATGAGGATTATGTGATCGGACCAGCTCCCGCCCACGTACCCTCTTTCGCGGTCCCGCGGACTCGCATGCGCACCTGAGCTTCCCACGTGCACTCACCGCGACGAGGGCCGCGCACTCGACCGCGTGTCAACGCCTACGCGGATGCCGCGAACGGCGCCGTACGCGAAAACCGTCCCAAGCGATCGGGATCATCGTCTGCCCTGAGCTCCTCGTCTCAGGAGAGTCTGTTCTAGGTATCGCGGCCTGTTGATTATGTCTGACAAAATCGATAAGCTCGATGACTCAAGCATGCGGTTCGCGCGCTCCGCGACCCGTCACCGCATCTCCAAGGACCGCATCCGCCATGTCATCGCCAACTATCGAGTCCGCTTCGAGGAGCCTCCGCCGGGCGCTGACAGTGCGAGGGCTCGCTCGACGCGCGTCGTCTACCTCGGCGATGATGATCGTCGTCGGGCGCTCGAGGTCATGGCGGTCGAGGGCAAGCGTGGCGAGTTGCTCGTGATCCGCGCGATGGAGTTGCGCGACAAGTACCGAAAGCGTTATGAGGACCAGAAATGACCAAGTTCACGACAGCAAGCGGTGAGGTTCTGACTGACGAGGACATCGAGGCGCTCGCCGACGAGGCCGAACAGGGCTACGACCTGGACAAGGCGACAAAGGTCACGGCCGGCCGGCCGTCCCTCGGTGCGAAGGGGGTCTCGCCGCGCGTCCAAGTGCGCGTCGACCCCGACCTCGCTGAGGCCCTGCGTGCCCGCGCCCGCAGCGAGCACCGCTCCGTCAGCGAGATCGCCCGCATCGCGCTGCGCGAGTACGTAGACCGCGCCGCCTAGCTGCGGCATAGCTCACTCTCAAGCGGCTCTGCTTCTTGAAACACCGCCCGGACTCGCCCGGCGCCGCTCTGTCAACTGGCTGCGCTCACTTCATAACCGTGATTGCCGCTCATCTACCCGCGCGGCAGGCTGCAGTCCGGTGGTCTTGGGCGAAGTGCTGGCGCCCGATGCAGGCGGCGGACCTATCGGCGCATCCCTTCAACTCAACGGAGGCTCATCTAGTGATGGTGACATGTCGATAGACGAGAGGTCTTGAGTTCCCTGGTGCCTTTGCTCACCCGCCTATCGCGCCGCATAGCTGCCCCCCTCGTTGCGAGGGGCGATCCGGCGTGCCTGTGCCAGGCGCCATGGTGACTCGGGACGCTGGCGAAGGGTCTTCGTTGGCGCCTGGGGTTGGGGGGATGGGAGCCGATGCGTTCGTCGAGGCGTTGTTGAGGTTTGCGTCTGACGGGATCGCTGTGAGTGAGCGGCAGTCGGGTCGGTTTGTAGTGGTAAGTGACTCCTATTGCGCGCTGACTGGGTATGCGCGGGATGAGTTGATCGGACGAACGTCGGTTGAGCTTGGGCTGGTCGCTGACCACGAGGTCCGCTCGGAAGCACTCGGCGGGGCCGATCAGAGGCCCTCCGGCGTGCGTGAGCTTCGGATACGCCGCAAGGACGGGGAGGTTCGTCTGTTCGAGTTCTCGATGCAGCTTCTGCCCGCGGGGCTGATGCTGACTATCAGCCGAGACGCTACCGGGCCTCGTCGGATTGAGTCCCAGCTCCGGGATAGCGAGGAGCGTTTCCGGCTGCTGGCCGAGGACTCGACCGACGTGATCACGCGTGTCTCAACTCAATCGATCATGCACTACGTCTCACCGGCCAGCCGTGAGCTGTACGGCTATGACCCGGAGGAGATGGTCGGCCGCAGCGCTTGGGATTACATCCATCCCGAGGATCACGCTATGGCGCGGCAGACCGGCGCAGCGGTCCGCGTCCGCGGCAGCCACGACCACGCGATCGAATATCGTGCTCGGCGCAGCGATGGCAGCTACGTCTGGGTGGAGTCGAAGGTCCGCACACTGTGGGACCCGGTGACCGGAGAGGCCGCCGGGTTTCACAACACGACGCGTGACATCAGCGCGCGTAAGCGGGCCGAGGCCGAGATCCTCCACGCTAAGGAAGAAGCGGAGCAGGCTAACCGCGCCAAGACCGATTTTCTCGCAGGCACGAGCCACGAGCTGCGCACGCCGCTGAACGCGATCCTCGGCTTCACGGGCGTGCTGTTGATAGGCCTGCCAGGACCGTTGAACGACGAGCAAACAAAGCAGCTGCGCGCAGTGCGGCACGGCGGGAGGCATCTGCTGTCCCTGATCAACGATCTGCTCGATCTCACGCGGATCGAGTCAGGCAAGGTAGAGCTGCATCCCGAGGCGTTCGATTGTCATGCGCTGATGGATGAGGTAGCCGTCGGGTTGCGACCGCTCGCGCAGGAGAAGGGCCTCAACCTCGAGGTGGCACCGGTCCTGACGGCGATCGAGCTGTTCTGCGACCGCCGTGCCGTGAGCCAGATCTTGATCAACCTCACCAACAACGCGATCAAGTTCACCGATCGAGGCAGCGTGCGACTTGAGCTGTCCCAGCGCATCGATCGAGAGCGGTCGCTGACTCGATTTGCCGTTATCGATACCGGACCCGGCATCGCGCTCGAGGATCAAGCTCGACTGTTCACGGCGTTTGCGCGGATCGCCAGTGCAGACGCACGTCAGATCGAAGGCACCGGTCTCGGGCTTCACATCTCGCGGGCGCTCGCCGACGCGATCGACGGCTCCATCACGTTTGAGAGCGCGACCGGCGAAGGCAGCACATTCGCACTCGAAGTCGCCGTAGCTACAGGTGCGGTGGCGCGGCCGGTAGTTGGACCGTGACGCGAAGCCCGGGGGTGGTCAGCTCAGCCATGCGGATAGCTCCTCGAGGGCGTCGGGGATGACGTAGTAGTAGGCCCATAGGCCCTTGCGCTCCGAGTCCACGATCCCAGCGGTGCGCAGCTTGCCGAGATGGTGGGAGAGCGTGGGCTGGGATATGTCGAACAGCGGCACCAGCTCGCAGACGCAGACCTTGCCCGCGTGCTTTCGCAGCACGTCCACGAGCTGCAGGCGAATCGGGTCGCCCAGGGCCTTGGCGACCTCAGCCATGCGCAGCGCTTCCTCTCGCTGTACGTCCGGGTAAACGACAGGCTCACAACAGGGAGCGCCGTTGGCTCGCTTCTGCTTGGGGGACAGCTCCAAATCGACGGG
>JBEKAM010000297.1:0-3332 GCA_050015915.1 Solirubrobacteraceae bacterium | reverse complement strand
GAGGTCCAAATCACCGTGGCAATCGATCTGCAACAAGTCTCCGAGGTTCTCGTCGAGCCCGGTGAGCTACCCAGGACGATGGCCGCCTGGGTGATCCGCGAGGAGCGCTTCGGCGAACCGAAGGACGCCTTCCAGCTCGAGGAGATCGAGGTGCCCGAGCCCGGCGCGTTCGAGGTGATCGTGCGCGTGATGGCCGCCGGCGTCAACTACAACAACGTGTGGGCCGCGCTCGGCGAGCCCGTGTCGGTGATGCGCTACGGCGATCACCCTGAGTTCGGCCACCACATCGGCGGCTCCGACGCCTCGGGGATCGTGTGGAAGGTCGGCGCCGGCGTCACGCGCTGGAAGGTCGGCGACGAGGTCGTGGTGCACTGCAACCAGGCCTCCTACGAGGACCCCGAGGTGCACGGCCTCGACCCGATGGCCGCACCCTCGCAGAGGATCTGGGGCTATGAGACGACCTGGGGCTCGTTCGCCCAGTTCACGAAGGTCCAGGCCCAGCAGCTCTTGCCCAAGCCGCAGGCACTGACCTGGGAGGAGTCGGCCTCCTACGGCCTCGTCTACTTCACCGCCTACCGGATGCTGCTCACCCGCTGTCAGATGCAGGCGGGCGCGAACGTGCTGATCTGGGGCGCGGCCGGCGGCCTCGGCGTGTTCGCCACCCAGCTGTGCGCCGCGGCCGGCGCCAACTGCGTGGGCGTCGTCTCCTCGGAGGAGAAGGGCGAGCTCGTCAAGCGCCTCGGCGCCGTCGACTACATCAACCGCGACGAGTTCGCGGGGATGATGCGCAAGGGCGGCGAGTCAGAGGAGGAGGAGGCCGCGCGCTTCAAGGTCTCGCGCGCGTTCGCCAAGCGCGTCAAGGAGATCCTCGGCGACGCCCCCGACATCGTCTTCGAGCACGTCGGCAAAGCGACCTTCCCGACGTCGGTGTTCACCGCCAAGACGTTCGGCAAAATCGTGATCTGCGCCGGCACCACGGGCATCGACCTCGACTTCAACGTCGCCTACCTGTGGATGCGCCAGAAGGAGATCCTCGGCTCGCACTTCGCTAACGCGTACGAGTGCACGAAGGCCAACGAGCTGATCGAGTCCGGCCAGATCCGACCGGTGCTGTGGCGCACGCTGGGCTTCGAGGGCGTCGCTGAAGCGCACCAGCTGATGCTGGAAAACAAGCATCTGGGCAAGATCTCGATCCTCGTGGGCGCCGACTCGGAGGGTCAGGGCAAGACCGCCGACGGACCGGGCGCGATCCACGCGGAGGTGGGTGCCTGATGGCCGGCTCGGTGATCGTCCCCTGGTACGCGACGGGCTTCCGCCAGGACGCGTTCGAGCAGGCGCTGAACGAGGCGGCTGCGGTAGCGCTGCGCTATGGCGCGACCTCATACGACGTATATCGCTCGCGCGAGGACAAATACCGCTTCCAGCAGGTGGCCGCCTTCGAGGAGTACCTCGACTGGGAACGCTATTGGGGCGGCCCGGAGATGACGTACTTCCGCGCCGCTCACTCCAGCTGGTACCAGGTGCCGGTGCTGTACGGCTGGTGGGACCACACCGCCCATGGCGCGGTCAGCGACACGGCTCTAGTGGCGAGCAATGGCCACAGCAACGGCCACGCGGTCAGCGAGATCGACTGACCTCTCAGCCGTGCTCGAGGGGCGCCATGGTCAGCCCCGCGCCCTTCAGCTGCTCCCAGTAATGCTCGGCTGGCTCCTGCGGCCCGGTGTAGACGATGGCCTTGCCTGAGGCGTGGATCACGTTGGCGATCTCCATGCCGCGCTTGAGGGTGATGCCGGGGATGAACCGCGCGAGCGTGCTGGCGACGTGCTCGAAGGTGTTGTGATCGTCGTTGCGCACGATCACTCTCCACTCGCCGCCCATGCCGGTCCCCGGTCCACCGAAGCGCGGCTTCTCGATTGTCTGATCCATGCCGGCAGGATAAAGCCCTCGGCGCGACCGTACAATTAGGAGCATGAGCGACGAACTGAACGCACGCCTGCCCGAGCGCGACCGGCCGTGGATGATGCGCACCTACGCGGGGCACTCCACGGCGAAGGCATCCAATGAGCTTTACAGGGGCAACCTGGCGAAGGGCCAGACCGGCCTGTCGGTGGCGTTCGACCTGCCGACGCAGACTGGATACGACCCCGACGACGAGCTGGCACGTGGCGAGGTGGGCAAGGTCGGGGTGCCGATCTCCCATCGCGGCGACATGGCGGCACTGATGGACGGCATCCCGCTGGACGCGATGAATACGTCGATGACGATCAACGCGACGGCAGCGTGGCTGCTGGCGCTGTACATCGTGGCGGCGGAGGAGCAGGGTGTCCCCGAGAACAAGCTCCAGGGCACGACCCAGAACGACATCATCAAGGAGTTTCTGGCGCGCGGCACCTACGCCTTCCCCCCTGCCCCTTCGATGCGCCTGATCGCGGACATGATCGCGTACACGGTGGAGCATGTGCCGAAGTGGAACCCGATCAACATCTGCTCGTATCACCTGCAGGAGGCGGGCGCGACGCCGGTTCAGGAGATCGCGTTTGCGATGAGCAACGCGATCGCGGTGCTTGACGCTGCCCGCGAGCGCGTCCCGGAGGAGAGTCTGGAAAAGGTCTTCGGGCGCATCTCGTTCTTTGTGAACGCGGGGGTGCGCTTCATCGAGGAGCACGCGAAGCTGCGGGCGATGTCGATCCTGTGGGAAGAGCTCGGGCGTGAGCGCTATGGCGTGGAGGACGAGCGCCATTTGCGCTTCCGCTACGGCGTGCAGGTCAACTCCTTGGGGCTGACGGAGGCCCAGCCGGAGAACAACGTGCAGCGGATCGTGCTGGAGGCGCTGGCGGTGACGCTGGGGCGTGACGCGCGCGCACGGGCGATCCAGCTGCCGGCGTGGAACGAGGCGCTGGGGCTGCCGCGCCCGTGGGACCAGCAGTGGTCGCTGCGCATCCAGCAGGTGCTGGCGTATGAAACGGACATCCTCGAGTACCCGGACATCTTCGAGGGCTCGAAGGTGATGGAAGCGCTCGTGGACGAGCTGCTGGAGGGCGCGCGTGCGGAGATGGCGGTGGTGTCCGAGCACGGCGGCGCGGTGGAGGCCGTCCCCTATATGAAGGCGGCGCTGGTGGACTCTCACCGCGAGCGCATCCGCCGCATCGAGACGGGCGAACAGATTGTGGTGGGACAGAACCGCTACACCGAGACGGCGGTTTCGCCGCTGACGGCAGACGCGGAGGGCGGCATCCTGGTGGTCGATCCCGCCGTTGAAGCGCAGCAGGTCGAGGACGTGCGCCGCTGGCGCTCGGAGCGCGATCAAACAGCTGTTGATGAGGCGCTCGCAG
>JBEKAM010000296.1:0-3396 GCA_050015915.1 Solirubrobacteraceae bacterium | reverse complement strand
CATTCACCCAGTTCGGCGGTGGGCTCGACGTGATCGGCGGCGTGCCCGGTGTGATCTGGATCTTCGCTCTCAGCCTGATGATGATCCGCTCGTGTCAGCGTGGGCCTCAAACCGCTTCGATTAGCCGCTGCTAAATGGGTTTTCCACGCGTACCCCATCGTAATCCTGGCCGTCGCTGAGATCCTCCGAGAGTACGATCTTGCAGCCCTGGGTTCGAGCCGCCTCGAGGATCGCCGCATCCCAGTAGGAGATGCTCCCAACGGTCGGCGATCCCCCGGAGGTCCTGATGAAAGGCACCTCGCCGGCATGTCCGCAACGCTGAAGCTGACGCACAAAACCATCCATAGTCGACGCTTCCTATAGCCAGCCTTCGGCCACCTCCAGATCCTCCGGGCTGTTGATGTTGAAACAGAGGATCTCGGGGTCTCCGAAGCGCGATAGCTCGCGCCCGCTGACGATCTGTGGCTCCAGCTCAACCATGGCGTTGCGCAGCGATCGTTGTGCGCTGAGCGCGGTTCCCAGGGCAGGCAAGTGTTCAGGCAGGCAGCGGGCCAGCAACGGCTGCGCTCGCCCGCCAACTTCGGCCATCGCCGCCCCATCGAGGCCGCCAAGCCACGCGAGCAGAGGGCTCGTAAGAAACGGCATGTCGCACGCGAGCAGCAGCACTGCGGGCGCGGGTGAGCGCTCGGCCGCGAGCTCGAGCGCGGCGATCACTCCGCACAGCGGGTGGCGCGGGCTCTCCGGCTCATAGTGCACCTGCTCTGGCAGTGGGGGAAGCGGAGTGCTGCGCTTGGCGACGACGATCGCCTCGAGTCCTGCGCCGCGGGCGGCTTCTAGCGGACGCTCGATCAATGGGCGCCCGCCAAGCAGCGCCATCGCCTTGTTACCTCCAAGGCGCTCGCCGCGGCCACCGGCCAGCACGGCGACGATCGCTCGCGGCTCTGCCATGGCGTGAGTGTCGCACCAGAGGGTCGATTCAACCATCTACAGTGGCCAGGCGATCATGGCTAGCGGGCTTATCGAGATCGAGGACGCACAGCGCCTGGTGCTCGACGCCGTCAAGCCGTTGGCGTGTGAGGCGGTCGAGCTGCACGCGGCGCTAGGGCGTGTGCTCGGTGAGGACGTGGGCGCCGCTGAGCCGGTGCCGGCGTTCGATAACTCCGCAATGGATGGTTTCGCGGTGCGCGCGCAGGACGTCGCGGGCGCCGGTCCGAGTAACCCAACGGTGCTGCGCATAGTTGACGAGTCGCGGGCAGGCTTGCCGGCCGCGGCTACGCTCGGCGGTGGGGAGGCGATCGCTATCTCCACTGGGGCGGTGCTCCCGGCGGGCGCCGACGCGGTCGTTCGCGTCGAGGACACGCGTGGGCAGGATGGTCGCGTGGAGGTGCTCGCGGCCGTGCCTGCCGGTACACAGGTCAGGCACGCAGGCGACGATGTGCGGGCTGGGCAGACGGTGCTCCACCGCGGCACGCTGCTCGGGCCGGCCGAGCTGGGGGTGCTGGCCTCGCTGGGGAGTGTTGCGGCGCAGTGCGTACGTCGCCCGCGGCTGTCGCTGCTGGTCAGCGGCGATGAGCTGCTGGCGCCCGGCGAGCCGTCCCGGCCAGGTGCGATTCGCGACTCCAACTCGCTTGCGATCGCTGCGCTGGCGCGCTGCGACGGCGCGGAGGTGGTGAGGAGCGCCACGGTGTCCGACGACGCCGAGGCGACGACGTCGGCGATCGCCGCGGCGGTGCAGGATGTTGAGGTGGCGGTGATCTGCGGCGGCGTCTCGGTCGGTGTGCACGATCACGTCAAGGGGAGCCTCCAGACGCTCGGTGCGCAAACAGGGTTCTGGGGCCTATCGCTGAAGCCGGGTCGGCCGGCTTGGTTTGGGACGCTCGGCTCGACGCTGGTGTTCGGCCTCCCCGGCAACCCCGTGTCGGCGATGGTCACGTTCGTGCTGCTCGTCAGACCCGCGCTGCGCGCATTCCTCGGGCTGCCCCCCCGTCCGCCGCGTCTCTGGGCGGTTATGGACAGCGACTATGAGAAGCCGCCGGATCGCGCGCATGCGCTCCGCTGTCGCATAAGTGCGCACGATGATGGCTGGCACGCCCAGCTGACCGGGGCGCAAGGCTCACATGTGCTCACCTCGATGCTCGGCGCCGAAGCGCTCGCGTTCCTACCCACGGACACCGTCGCGGTGCGTGAGGGCGAGCGCGTGGAGGTCGAGCCCCTACAGACGTGGATAGGGGCGGTGGCATGACGGCGATGGTGATCCACGTGCGGCTGTTCGCGATGCTGCGCGAACGCGCAGGCACCGACACGCTCGAGCTGGAGTTGCCCCGCGGGGCGACCGTGGCCGATGCCCTGAGTGCGCTCTCCCAGAGCGAGCCGCTCGGTGAGCTGCTCGCGAGGATGCCCGTGCGGATGGCCGTCAACCGCGACTACGCGGCGGCGGAGACGATCCTGGCGCCCGAGGATGAGCTCGCGCTGATCCCGCCCGTCAGTGGCGGCGCCCCCGAGCTCGACGACGTACGCACGGGTTTGCGCACGCACGTGCGAGTCACCACCGAGCCACTCTCGCTCGATGCGCTCGCCGACGCCGTGGGGGATCCGGGCGCGGGCGCGGTCGTGATCTTCCAGGGCGTCACCCGTGAGGTCGAGCGTCTGGACTACGAGGCCTATGCGGAGATGGCGCACGAGCGCATCGAGGCGATCCTGCGTGACTGCATCGCCGCTCACGGCCTGCTCGCGGCTGCGGCCGAGCATCGTGTTGGGAGCGTCGCGCTGGGGGAGCCCAGCGTGATCGTGGCTGTCTCAGCGCCGCACCGTGCGGAAGCGTTCGCTGGCGCGCGCGATGTCATCGACCGCATCAAGGCCGAGGCGCCGATCTGGAAGCGAGAGCACCCCACCGGCACCCCCGGGCGTTGGGTGGCAGGTAACGAGCCGCCGCTGTGAGCGAGCAGCGGCTGACACACCTGGACGAGACCGGGCGCGCGCGGATGGTCGACGTGGGCGCCAAGGACGTCACCGAGCGCGTGGCCCGCGCACGCGCACGCATGCGTATGTCGCCGGACACCGCGCGCGCGGTCCAGGAGGGCAACGGCCCCAAGGGCGAGGTGCTGGGTGTGGCGCGCGTGGCGGGCGTGCAAGCAGCCAAGCAGACCGGCCAGCTGATCCCACTCGCTCATCCGCTGGCGCTCACGTTTGTCGACGTGGTTGGCAGCATCGACGTCGAGAGGGGAATCGTCGAGTTGATCAGCGAGGTGCGCACGGTCGGTCGCACGGGCGTTGAGATGGAGGCGATGTGCGCCTGTGCGGTGGCGGCGCTGACGGTCTATGACATGGTCAAGGGGATCGAGCGGGGCGTGACGATCGAGCAGGTGGTGCTGCTGGAAAAGCGCGGCGGGCGCAGCG
>JBEKAM010000295.1:0-3410 GCA_050015915.1 Solirubrobacteraceae bacterium | reverse complement strand
ACACGGTCGGCGCATCGCCCAGCGCAACTCCCGCACCACCACCCAGAGATGGTTCTGCATCTTTCGAGAGTGTGGGTACGGGGTTGATCGACACCACCGGCTTCGTCGTATCCACCCGGAACGTGACCGCCACACTCGTGCCGACGTTACCCGCTTCATCACGCTGGGAGGCCTGCGCCGTATATGTCCCGTCCGCGACATGCGGCGATATATAGGACCACGTAGTGGCATTCACTGTCGCGCTGCCCGAAGCGACGGTCTTCCCGCTCAGCGTCGTACCTTCATGGATCGCGACAGTCACGCTCGCCTCATCACCGAGCGCAACGCCGATGCTGCCGCCCAGTGTTGGTTCGGGGTTTTTCGTCGGCGACGCGACTGCATTCATCGACACGATCGGTGGCGTGGTATCCACCCTGAAGGTCACAGCTGCGCTCGCGCCGACGTTACCGGCTTCATCGCTCTGAGTTGCCTGCGCGGTGTAGGTGCCATCCGCGAGATGCGGCGAGGCATATGACCATGCGCCGCCTTTCACCGTCACGCCTCCCGCCGCCGCGATTGTGCCGCCAACGGATGTGCCCTGATATATCGTCACGGTGACGGTCGGCTCATCTCCTACCGCGACGCCAGCCGCACCGCTAAGCGTCGGTTCGGGGTTTTTCGTCGGCGACGCTACAGCAGTCATCGTCACCAGCGGCTTGGTCGTATCGACACGAAACGTGACTGCCGCGCTCGTGCCGACGTTGCCCGCCTCGTCACGCTGAGACGCTTGCGCAGTGTATGTGCCGTCCGCGAGATGCGGCGCTGGATACGACCACGTCCCCCCGCTGACCGGCACACTCCCCGACGCCACGAGTTTCCCCGATACCGAGCTGCCTTCATGGATTGCGACCGTCACGCTGGTAGCGTCGCCTACTTCGACGCCCGCTCCGCCCGACAGAACTGGTTCAGCTTCTTTGGTAGGAGAGGCCGGCTGATTGATCGACACCGCCGGCGGCGTCGTATCGACCGTGAACGTCACCGGGGAGCTCGAGCCCATTTCCGAGCCACTGGTCTGCTCGACGACCGCCGTGTACTGCCCATTTGCAAGTGCTTCAGGCGTGATTTCCCACACAGCCTCACCCGGAGCGATTTCCACGGGCGCGAGGTCGACCGGTGCCTGGATCAACGTCCCCCCTACGCTCGCGCCCGCGTATATGTCGAGCGTGATCGGGCCCAGCGAGTCGTTGCTCGTGCCACTGAAGACAGGGGCCTGATTGTTCGTGAAGCTACTCGTGAGCGGCTGGGTGATTGTGAGTTCTGGCGCAGCAGCCAGCGCGTTGGCGCTGAATCCAACGACCAGCGCCACCAGCGTCACGAGCACGGTCGCGAGTGCTCGCGCAACATTCTTTCCTGCCGTCATCGAAACGCCGCTCCCAGTCATGTCGTCTTCCACCCGTATCCGTTCAGCGGCGTCAGGCATCGTCCGTGTTGCCTGGTCTTACTTCGCCGCTGCGCATCATACGGAGATTTGTCGCGATTTTGGGACGTTTACGCAGCCGACGGCTTATCCCGGATGTTCAGCTGACCGGCTCGGCCGCCCACCCAACTGACGCGAGCGCCGGTAGTAGAGCACCGACTCAGCGCTGCAGGTCGCGCAGAAAGTACGTGATCGCGCGATTCAGCAGCCCGGCGCGCTCCCACTGCAGGAAGTGCCCGGCTCGCTGTACGACGAACGGCCCCACGAGCTCGCTGAAGGCCACTTCGCACATCTCCGGGAAGCGCCGCCAGATGACGTGATCCTCCGCACCGTAGAGCGCAAGCGTGGGGACGGCGCTGACCTCGAAGAACCGCGGTGCCTCAGACAGCGCGCGGCTGCCGAGCGCGCTCTCGTAGTTACCCCAGCCTGCACGCAGCTGCTGCGCGTCTGCGAACGGCTCGGTCATGAAGTCGACGTCCTGGCGCGAGAACGCACCGGGTGTGGCCCAGAAGCGGTGACCGTAGAACTCCCCCACGTAGCGGCGTCGTTGCTCGGGGGTGGCGAGCTCTTGCGCCAGCGCGTCCGCTTCGCGGCCCTGGCGCAAGAAGTAGTCGCCCGCCATACGCATCTCAGGCGCCGGTGCCGAGGGGATGCCCGCGTTCTCATAGGCCTCGCCAAGCAACGGCAGGATGCTGTTGAACAGCACCTGGCGCTCGACGAACCCTTCGAAGCGCAGGCCCAGGTCCTGGATCACGCCGCCGCCGAGATCACCGCCCGCGGCAGAGCAGCGCTCGTGGCCCAGCGCGTCGTGCAGGAGCCCGTACAGATCGCGTGCATGCGCGGCGAGGTCATAAAAGCCGTCCGGCGCTAGCCCCGAGTCGCCGAAGCCGCGCAGATCCGGAACGATCACCTCGAAGCCCGCCTGCGCCAGCGGAGCGATGTTGCGCCACCAGATGCGCTTGGTCTCCGGCCAGCCGTGGACCAGCAGCAGCGGATATCCCCCCTCCCCCTCGCGCACGTAAGCGATATCTACGCCAGGGCGCACCTCGGCGCGCTCAAGCTTGAAGGCACCGGGGCGCACCGCGTCCTGCATCGCCCCGCAAGATATACCTCGGCGGCTAGAGCTCCAAGTAGCGCAGCACGACACGGCCGATCACGATCACATCGCCGTTTTGCAGATCGGCCTGCTGGACACGCCGGCCGTTGACGAACGTGCCGTTGGAGCTGCGGTCATCGAGGATGCGGGCGCCTGTAGGCCGGGGTACAAGGATCGCGTGGCGCCGCGAGACGGAAGCCTCGTCGAGGTGTAGCTCCGCGCTCAAACCGCGCCCGATACGCATAGCGTCGCTCCCAAGCGGGATCAACAGCTTGCGCTCGGCGCCCTCTATCTCGATGTAGCGACCCGAGTCGACCTGATCGAGCGCCGTCGAGCGGTGGCGAACGCTCTCATCCACGCACGCCGTCGGATCGAACCGCTCCGTGACGCCTTCGGCTGTGGGGCTGATCAGTGTCTGTGAGGTCATGCCGTTAGCGTGGCAGATGCTACTCACGCGAACCTCAAGCCTCACTAAGAAATTACGAAAGGCCGCAAGCTCCGGCGAATCATTGGACGCGCCGGCTGACGCTCGTGCGCGGGGACACGGCGCGCGTCTAAACCGAGGGTCCCAGGCGCCCGGATTTGCCTTCTGCCTTGCGCCGAGCCATGCGCTTGGAGCTCCACCAGCCCCAACCACCGACCGCGACGACCGGGACCACGTACATCATCGAGATGTACCAGTGCATCAGGCAGGCGAGCGGCGCCATCCTCCGGAATCTAGCACGCCCACACCACGTCCTGACGTCCTCACCAAGCCTCGCTCGGCGTCCCCGAGCCACCGCCCGCGGCCGTACGCGCGCGGCGGCGGCGCACAAACAGCACAAACAGCACTCCCCCCACGACAATCACCACACCGAG
>JBEKAM010000294.1:0-3429 GCA_050015915.1 Solirubrobacteraceae bacterium | reverse complement strand
CCACTACGCCGCCGAGCGAAAAATATGGCTACTAGTGGCAACGGGCTGGTTACTTGGCCCGTAACCGATGACCTATTGGCGGGGTAGACCAGGTAGGTGACCAGACTCGAGCGCAACGCCAACATCACAGCGGTCGTGGTCCCGTTTCTCGGGGTGATCGTGGCGGCAGTCCTTTTGTGGGATCACTTCCTCGGGCCGCGCGACCTCGTGATCTTCGCGGTCATGTATCTGCTGAGCGCGCTCGGCGTCACGGTCGGCTTTCACCGCCTGCTGACCCACCGGGCGTTCGAGACGCGGCCGTGGCTGCGCTACACGCTCGCGGTCCTCGGGTCGATGTCGCTGCAGGGTGGGGTGATCGACTGGGTGGCCGACCATCGCAAGCACCACACGTTCACAGACGAAGAGGGCGATCCGCACAGCCCCCACGCCGGTCACGGCGCCGGCCTGCGCGGGATGCTCGCGGGCCTGTGGCACGCACACGTCGGCTGGCTGTTCGAGACCCACGGCCAGGCGTCCTCCAAACGCTTCGCGCGCGACCTCGTCGAGGACCCGACGATGCGGCGCATCAACAAGTGCTTCCCGCTGATCGCCCTCGGCAGCCTGGGGCTGCCGTTCCTGCTCGGCTTCGCCCTGAGCGGCGGCTCGCTCCTCGCCGGCGGCCTGTCCGCGCTGCTGTGGGCCGGGCTGGTGCGGATCTTCCTCGTGCACCACATCACCTGGAGCATCAACTCGATCTGCCACTTCTTCGGCAGCCGCCGCTTCGACACAGACGACCAGTCCACCAACGTTTTCTGGCTGGCGCTGCCATCGCTCGGCGAGGCATGGCACCACAACCACCACGCGTTCCCCCAGTCTGCTTTCCACGGCCTGCGCTGGTACGAGCTCGACCCGTCCGGCTGGTTAATTCTCGGGCTGGCGCGCGTCGGGCTGGCTTGGGACGTGGTCACGGTCACACCAGAGCGTGCCCGCGCGAAGCTCAAGGGCAACGCCGCCGCATCAGCACCGAACTGAAGAGTGCTTCCACTCGACGCCCGGGAGCGCTACCGTCTAGCTATGAACATGGTCCCTTCGGGGCCACTCAAGCCGCGGTTGCGGGGGGTGCTCCACGAGTACGGTTTCTTCGTGTCGATCGTGTGCGGCGTGGTGCTGATCCTCGCGGCATCCGACGGGCGAGCGCGACTGGCGGCCACGATCTACGCGGTCGCCGTCTCAGGCCTGCTCGGCACCAGCGCGCTCTATCACCGCGTCACGTGGCGTCCGCGCGCGCGGCGCTGGATGCGGCGACTCGATCACTCAATGATCTTTGTGCTGATCGCCGGCACCTACACGCCCGTTGCACTCCTCGCGCTCAAGGGGTCGCTCTCGAAAACCGTCCTGATTGTGCTGTGGGCAGGAGCACTCGGCGGCGTGATCTTCAAGCTGCTGTGGATCGACGCGCCCAAGTGGCTGTTCGCGGCCGTGTACGTCGCGCTCGGCCTCGTCACCGCAGCTGTCTTCGGTGAGCTTCCCGCAGCGATCGGCTGGCTGGGTGCGGCCGGCCTCGCTGGCGGCGGCCTGCTTTATCTGATCGGCGCGATCGTCTACGCCAGCGGTCGCCCCAACCCGTGGCCGAAGGTGTTCGGCTACCACGAGGTCTTCCACGCGCTCGTGCTCGCCGCCGCCGCACTGCAGTACGCCGTGATTGCGTTTGCTGTGCTGCCGCGGGGTTGAGATGCCTCCCGCGCCTTTGGCTCGTCCATATGGCTGAGACAGCGGACGGCTGCTGCGACTACTAGACGAAGTCCTTACGGCTGGGGCACATGCGCGCCAGCGCGCACTCCTCACAGGCGGGTGAGCGCGCGTGGCATGTGCGCCGACCATGACGCAGCAAGTTGACGTGCAGCTCGAGCTCCTGGCCGGGGGGCGTGAGCGCGAGCATCTGATCGTGCAGCTCCTCGAACGGCGCACCAGGACGCAGCAGATGCAGGCGCATGCCCACGCGTGCGACGTGAGTGTCGACGGGCACGTCGTGCAGGCCGTACGCGAACAGCAGCACGCACGCGGCCGTCTTGCGGCCCACGCCGGGGAGCGCCACGAGGTAGTCGCGCGCCTCAGCGATCGGTACCTCCGGGAGCCAGTCGAGCGACAGATCCTCCGCGGACTCGGTAGCCACAGACGGTCCAGGATCGTCGGAGATCGCCCGTAGGATCGCCTGTATACGCGCCGACTTGACCTTTGAGATGCCTCCCGGGCGGATCGCCTCCTCGACCTCAGCCAGCGGCGCGGCGCGGACCTGCGCCCACGTCGCCATACGCTCCCGCAGACGTAGGTAGGCAACGTCGCGGTTGCGGTCGTTGGTCGACTGCGACAGGACCGTGAGGATCAGCTCCGCGATGGGATCTCCGTGCGGGCGCATCAGCGGGATGCCGTACACCTCGCGCAGGCGTTCGCGGATCCTCACTACGCGCGCGTGCGTCGGTGGCTTCCATGTGGCGAGCGGCACGCCTATATCCTCGCAAGGTGCCCGAGGTGAGCGACCGCAGCGGCGAGCTCGACGGACAGCCAGTGTTCTGGCGCGAAGCGCCGCAGCCAGAGAACGCCAGCAGCGACGCGGTGGCGCTGTATCTGCACGGCGTGCCGAGCAACAGCGACGAATGGCTGGAGCTCCTGCGCCGCAGCGGCGGCCTGGCGGTCGACCTGCCGGGCTTCGGGCGATCGGGCAAGCCGGGGTTCCTGAAGTACACGATCGACGAGTACGACCGCTTCATCGAGCGCTACCTCGACGAGGTCGAAGTGGAGCGGGTGAAGCTCGTGGTCCACGACTGGGGGGCGGTGGGGCTCGCGTTTGCACAGCGCCTACCCGCGCGGGTGGAGCGCCTGGTGATCATCAACTCGGTGCCGTTCCTGCCCGGATACCGCTGGCACCGCACTGCACGCGTATGGCGCACGCCAGGGCTGGGCGAGCTGGCGATGGGCACCACCAACCGCTTCACCCTGCGGCTCGCCTCGCGCGAGTCGAACGTGACGCCGGGACCAATGCCCGACGCGTGGCTGGACAGCGTGCTCGAGCACTTCGACCAGGGGACCCAGCGCGCGATCCTGCGCCTGTACCGGAGCTCCCCGCCAGCCGTGCTGGCGGCTGCTGGCGCGCGACTGGGAGAGCTACAGATGCCGGCGCTGGTTGTGTGGGGCACCAAGGACCCGTACATCCCCGCGCGCTTCGCAAGCGAGTACGCGCGGGCGCTGCCCAATGCCGACCTGGTGGAGCTCGATGACGCGGGGCACTGGCCGTGGCTGGACCGCCCGGACGTGATCGAGCGTGTGGTGGACTTCCTGAGCGCCAGGTGAGCGCGACCGCCCCCCGACCCGGCAGCGGCACGCCGCTGGGCACAGACACGAATGTGGCGGCGCGCGCGAGGTTTACTCGCCCACCCCCAGCGTGGACGATCA
>JBEKAM010000293.1:0-3430 GCA_050015915.1 Solirubrobacteraceae bacterium | reverse complement strand
AGTGCCGTCCTAGCCGGCCTAGTGACCTGATTAGTAGCAGCGCCCGGTGATGGTCACAAAGCTCACCCTCGAGTACGACGGCACGGACTTCGCCGGCTGGGCACGCCAGCCGGACAAGCGCACTGTGCAAGAGGTGCTCGAGCGCGCGCTACGCACGGTGCTCGGCGATCACGGTCACGATGGACGACCGCTCACGCTCACCGTCGCCGGACGCACCGACGCGGGCGTGCACGCCTGGGGACAGGTCGCCAGCTACGCCCACGAGGCCGTCGATCCGCTCAGGCTCAACGGGCTGCTCGACCCCGACGTCGCCGTGCTCACCGCTGAGCCAGCGCCCGAGGATTTCAACGCGCGCCGCCACGCCACCAGCAGGACCTACTGCTATCGCGTGCTCGCGCGTCGTACCCGCTCTGTGTTCGAGCGCAAGCGCGCCTACTGGTGGACTACAGCCATCGACCGGCAGATGCTCGAGCGGTGCGCGCAGGCGCTGCTCGGCAAGCACGATTTCACCGCCTTCACGCCCAGCGAGACCGAGCACAGTTACTTCACCTGCAATGTCATCTCAGCCCAGTGGCGCGGAGATGGCGAGCTGCTCGAGTTCTGGATCGAGGCCGACATGTTCCTGCGCCACATGAACCGTGTGCTCGTAGGCACCATGCTCGACGTCGCCTCAGGCCTGCGCACATTCGATGAATTCGCCGAGCTGCTCGAGGGTCGGCCGCGGTCTGAGGCCGGTAGGACTGCGCCTGCACATGGGCTGGCGCTGGTGCGGGTTAGCTACGGCTGACATCACCGCTTCGTGACCGGTACGGACCGAACCGGCCCCTATGCTGGACAAACATGCTCAACGTGCTGCTCACCAACGACGATGGGATCGAGGCGGACGGCCTGCAGGCGATGCGCCGCGCGCTACTGGCGCTCGACGGTGTGCGCCTGGCGGTGATCGCCCCCGACGGCAACCGTTCGGCGATGGCCCGCTCGATCACCACTCGCAGGCCGCTGTGGGTGGAAGAGGTGCCGTTCGCCGACGACACGCTGGGCTACGCCACCGACGGCACGCCCGTGGACTGCGTGCGCCTGGCTAGCCTTGGCATCGTTGAGGACTTCTCCGCCGACCTGGTCGTCGCTGGCATCAACCACGGTGCCAACCTGGGCGATGACATCACCTACTCCGGTACGGTCGCCGCGGCGCTGGAGGGCGTGGTGCTGGGGCTGCCCGCAATCGCGGTCTCCCAGCAGTCTGGCGCGCGATCGCTCGACTACCGCTTCGACGGTGGCTTCGGCTTCGACGTTGCCGCTGCGTTTGTGGCACGCATGGTCGAGCGCATCGACGATGTGCCTTTGCCCGCGAGGACGCTGCTCAACATCAACGTGCCCGCGGGGGAGCCCAGCGGCGTGGAGGTAACGAGCCTCGGTAAGCGCATTTACAAGGACGAGCTGAAACTCGAGCGTGAGGAGGAGCACCGCCGCCGCTACTGGATCTACGGCTCTGACCCTGGCTTCCACGACGAGCCCGGGACGGACCTCGCGGCGTTGGCGGCGGGTCGCATCGCGGTCACGCCGATCCACTTCGACCTCACCGACCGGCCGAGCCTGGAGGCGCTGCGGCGCTTCGATCTGCAGGAGCTGCTCGAGCCACCCATCGCAGATCGCCCGGCACACCCCGCGCAGTCGTGAGCGCGGCCGACCCGGCAGCGCGGGCCGAGCAGCTGCGTAAGGAGCTTGAGCACCACGCCCACCGCTACTACGTCCTTGACGATCCTGAGATCGGCGATGACGCGTATGACCGGCTGCTCGATGAGCTGCGTGCGATTGAGCGCGAGCATCCTGAGCTGGCCACCCCCGACTCGCCCACACGGAGGGTCGGCGGCGAACCGGTGGGGAGGTTGGAAAAGGTCCGCCACCTCGAGCCGATGCTGTCGCTGGATAACGTGCGCTCCGAGCAGGAGCTGCGGGCATGGGTAGAGCGGATGCGCAACCACCTCGCCCGCGAGGGCATCTCCGACCCGAGCTTCACGTTCGTTGTAGAGCCCAAGATCGACGGCCTGGCGATCAGCCTTGTATATCGCGACGGCGTGCTCGAGCGCGGCGCCACTCGCGGTAACGGCGAGGTGGGCGAGGATGTCACGCACAACCTGCGCACGATCGGTGCCATCCCGTTGCATGTGGATGACGCGCCTGCGTTGGTGGAGGTGCGCGGCGAGGTGTACATGTCGCTCGCGGATTTCACCGCGTTGAACGAGCGCCGCGCGGAAGCTGGCGAGTCGACGTTCATGAACCCCCGCAACTCCGCCGCTGGCACCATTCGTCAGCTCGACCCGGCCGACGCAGCCAAGCGGCCGCTGTCGATCTGGTGCTACCAGGTGGGGGTCACCGAGGGACTGTCGTTCGAGCGTCACTCGCAGGCCCTGGAGTGGCTGCGGGAGCACGGCTTTCGCGTCAACTCCGGCATCCGCATTCTGGCCAGTGAGGACGAGGTGATCGCGCAGTGTCTGGAGTGGGAGCGGCGTAGAGGCGAGCTCGACTTTGAGATCGACGGCGCGGTGGTGAAGGTGGACGAGATCGAGCTGCAGCGCCGGCTGGGGTCGGTAGGGCGCGACCCGCGCTGGGCGGTGGCATGGAAGTTCCCTCCCACCACCGCGCTGACCACGCTCGAGCAGGTGATGTGGAACGTGGGCAAGTTCGGCGACCTGCGCCCCTATGCGGTGCTCGCGCCCGTCGAGGTGGGTGGCGTGACGATCAAGCTCGCCACCCTGCACAATGAGGAGGACATCGCGCGCAAGGACCTCCGTCCCGGCGAGGAGGTGATCGTGGTGCGCGCCGGCGATGTGATCCCCCAGGTGATCTCGCCCGCGCCGCACGTGGTCGAGCGCAAGGATCGTCCGCCCGCGCCGCATCCGCCCGCGCACTGCCCGTTCTGCAATACAGCCACGGTCAAGCCCGCCGAGGGCGTGTTCACGAAGTGTCCCAACCGGGATTGCCCCGGACGCGCGTGGCAGCTGCTCAAGCATTTCGTCTCGCGTGGCGCCATGGACATTGACGGTCTCGGCGAGAAGCAGGTGGCGCTGCTATTGGAGCACGGCCTGGTGAGCACCGCAGCGGACTTTTACCGCTTGCGCGAGGAGCAACTGCTCGAGCTCGAACGTTTCGGTGAGCTGTCGGTGAAGAACCTGCTCGCGGCGATCGAGCGCTCCAAGGAGCGGCCGTTTGCGCGCGTGCTGTTTGCGCTGGGGATCGAGGAGGTGGGGGAGGTGACAGGACGCAACCTTGCACAGCGCTTCCGTGACATCGAGCACCTTCTGAATGCAACCGTTGAGGAGATCGCTGAAACGCCCGGTGTGGGGGAGAAGATGGCTCACTCCATCACCACGCAACTGCACGACGAGCGCATGCAGGCGCTGATCGCTGGGCTACGCGAGTTGGGCCTTTG
>JBEKAM010000292.1:0-3435 GCA_050015915.1 Solirubrobacteraceae bacterium | reverse complement strand
TCGATGCGCTTGTGATCGCCGTCGGCGCGCACGAGCGAGGATCAGCCCCGCCGCTGATCACATGGGGCCAAGAGCCCGACCAGGGCCAGCTCGGGACGCTGCTCGGCGAGCTGGCGGCCGGCACGGTGAAGTCGGTCGCAGTAACTATCCCCGCAGGAGCGGGCTGGCCGCTCGCCGGCTACGAGGCGGCGCTGATCCTCGCCTGGACAGCGTCACACCTGGCGCCCACGCGCGTCTCGGTAACGGTCATCACGGCCGAGGAGCGGCCCGCGAGCAACCTCGGTCCGCAGGCCGCCGACTGGGTGAGCAAGACCTTGGCCGATGCGGGCGTGGAAGTCATGAGCTCATCTGCGCCACCCAGCATCTCCACGGCGCAGAACACACACGACCCCCGTGTCCGGATCGTGGTGGACGATCAAGCTCGCGAGATCACCGTTGACCGTGTGCTCTGCGTCCCGGAGACCTTCGGTCCCGATGTGTCCGGTCTGCCGAGCGCCCCGCATGGGTTCCTGCCGACCGGCGCCGATGGCCGCGTCCTTGACAGCGACCGGGTGTGGGCGCTCGGCGACGCGACTCAGAGAGCCTTGAAGCACAGCATCATCACCGCGGTCGAAGCAGACGCCGTCGCAAGCTCGATCATTGAGACGCTCGGTTTGGGCGAACCGTACGGGGTGCCGCTTCCCGCGCTTCACGGCATCCTCGTTGACGCCCCCGAGCAGCGCTGGTGGGACGCCAACAGGGGACACCTCCACGACGGGCAGATGGCGAGCGGATGCCTCTGGTGGCCGCCTGAGGAAGCGCTCGGAGCCCACCTCGCGCGGTGGGCCCACACCCACGACCACGCCGTCCATGCGGAGATCCACTGGCATCCAAACGGGCTGCCCGTGATCGTGCCAGCGCCAGCCAGCGACCCCACGATCGAGCGGCCCACACCCGCAGTTCATACACAGACGCAGGACCTGCTGCATGATTCCGAGGGCCGCGAGCGCATGGCGATCCGCCGCATCGAGCACCAGATGGCGGCCACCGCGCACGAGCTCGATGAAGAGCTGCAAGCACTCGATAAGCGCCAAAGCACCGTCATCAAGCAGCTGCGTGCGGGGGGCTACCTACAGCACCACGAGCACACCGCAGGTGGGTAGCTCGCCACTTTCCCGCACACCGATTGCCGAAAAATACGGATGCGAGCGAACCCACAATGCGATTAGGCTGGCGGCAGATGGTGGGCAAGCCGATCAGAGGGGGCTCCTGTTGAGTGTTGTGAGCGTGATGGGCGCGGTCTTCAACTTGAATCACCCGGCCCATACAGTGGACTGGAGCTTCATCCACCTGTCGGTGGCGAACGTCGTGGTGATCGTGCTGATGCTGGTCGTGTTCGTGCTGGCGGTCGTGCTTCCGTTCCCAGGCGCGGCAGGGCGAGCCGCCGCCCGTCGCGGCGGAGACTCGGCATGAGCGCCACTTCGGGTACCCCCCCAACTGTCCCGTCGAAGTCTTGGACCGTCAAAGTCCGGGAAAAAGGCGTTGCGGCGCTGCCTCCGGAGAAGCTGCTGCCGGACGGTCAGCCGACGTATGTCGCCTCTTGGATCTACATGTTCGGGGTGGCCAGCATCGCCTCTCTGATCGTGATCATCGGCTCCGGCTGCATCCTCGCTCTGAAGGGGCCCGCCTGGTGGCACGAGACCGGGGTCGGGCACTTCTTCAACAGCATCCATCTGTGGAGCGTGGAGCTGTTCTTCTTCGCGATGGTCGTCCACCTGTGGGGCAAGTACTGGATGGCCGCCTGGCGCGGAGGCCGCGCGCGCGTCTGGATGACCGGCGCCGTCACGTTTCTCGTGGCGATTCCCTGTGCGCTCACCGGGTATGTCTCCCAGCAGAACTTCGACGCCCAGTGGATCTCCACGCAGGCCAAGGACGCGATGAACTCGGTCGGCGTCGGCGCGTTCTTCAACCTGACCAACTTCGGCCAGATGTACAGCTACCACGTGCTGCTACTGCCGATAGCGGTGGTGGGGCTCGTCAGCGCGCATGTGCTGCTCGTGCGCCGGCACGGCGTCGTGCCGCCGTTGGAGCTCGAGCAGCGGAAAGCCGTTCTCGCGGCGACGTCGAGCCCAGGCGGGGACGGACCCTCCGACACCCCGAATGGTGGAGTGCCGTCATGAGCCTCCTACATCCCAAGGACGACACCCAGCCCTGGAAGGGGCGCTACTACCCGTACGACTTGGTCAAAGAGCTGTGCATCGCGGTCGGCGTGATCGCGCTGCTCGCGGTGCTGCTCACCGTCCTGTTCTCCTCGCCCGACGACAAGCCCTCAACGATCGCGCAGTGGTCGCACGAACTGCCGGCCGACTTCGCCACCACGGCGGCGCTGGAGCTGAACGGGACGAGCGGCACTGCGGAATACGGCCCCCCGTACAACCACAACTCGGGCGCCGTGCAGCATTTCTTCTTCCTGCACCCGCAGCGCTGGCTCGGCGTCAGCCATCCGATCGACACCGCCGAGGACTACGTGGTCAAACCGCTGGAAACGATCCCGAACGACCCCGCGCTGCGCAGCGCGCTTGCCGAATACAAGGCCGCGCCCGAAAAACAGAAAAAGGAATGGTCCACAGCGTACGCCGCGCCGCTTGAAGAATATGCGAAGGCGACAGAAGAAAAGAAGACGCCGCCCAGCACTGTTGCGGTCGACACGAACACCGGCACCGTGACGGTCAAGACCAGCGGCGCCGGGCCGGTGCCGACGATGATGACCGCGCTGCAGAGTCTCGCCCAGAGTGGCGGCCTGGAAGGGGGCCTGGTGTCCAGCAGCCAGTTTTTCCAGACCGACTACACCAAGCCGCTGCTGTTCATGGCCGACGGTGGGCTGCTCGCAGAACGCGCCGAACAGCAGCACCTGCTCGGCGAGCAGTGGGGCCTGATGAACGAGACCGGAAGGTACCCCGGCCAGCCCTGGCTGTGGGTGTACGGGCTCTGGTTCCAGGTCGAACCGATGAAGTCATCTCCGAACGCCGACATACAGGTTCTGCTGATCATGAGCTTGCTGAGCCTCGCGTTCATCTGCATCCCCTTCATCCCCGGCATCAACGCCCTGCCGCGCAAGATCCCGATCTACAAGCTGATCTGGAAAGAGCACTACCGCGCGAGTTGAGCGGCGCGTAGGGCGCGAAGCACCGCGCGGCGTACCTCAGCGGAGTTCTCAGCGGTTTAGTCAAGAGATCGGAACTTTTCGTCGATACCTAAGGATGGAAGAGGCTTTCATCAGCCGCCGCTTTCTCCGCGCGCTAGCTGTGGTCATCCTCGTGACCGGCATGTGCGGGGTGTGGATCGGACTTGGTGTCGGCGGTGCCCGGGTGACGTTGTGGGTCGATGATTGTGTCACGCCACTGGCGGCGTTGATCGCGTGTGTGCTGTGCTTTCGCGCCCGGGCTCGTCATGTTG
>JBEKAM010000291.1:0-3447 GCA_050015915.1 Solirubrobacteraceae bacterium | reverse complement strand
GGCATCAGCCTGTTCGACGTAGTGGCACGACCGGTGCGAGCTTGCGAGTTGGCTGGCCATGCAGTTCGCCGTCGCTGAGCGTCAGCGCGCGAGCTCCAGAGAGACTCGTCGACTCTCCGGTGCTCGCGAGTATCGCCATGCCTTGCTGTGCCAGCGAGTGCAGGAGCACGAGGATGCCATCTCGTGCCAGCAGGTCCACACCAATGGTGGGCTCATCGATCAGCAATAGCCTTGGTGCGAATGCGAGTGCTCGAGCAATAGCGGCGCGCACCGCCTCAGCGTTGTCGAGCTCGGCTGGTCTGAGCTCGGCACACGATCCGATCTCTGCGCGCTCGAGTGCCGCCCGGGCGCGGCTTCCTGCCTGCGCCGGCGGTATCCCACGCGCGATCAAACCGGTGATCATGTGGTCGATTACCAGGCGCCCTTCGCTGGGTGCGAACCGCTTGCGGCAATAGCCAATTCCATCGCCCAGTGTCTCGCCGTGGCGATTACCGAGATCGTCCCCATCGAAACGCACGACGCCCGAGTCGGGCTGCTCGATGCCGGCTGCGATGCGCAGCAGGGTCGAGCGACCAGAGCGGCGCATGCCCCACACGACCACCATTTCGCCCGCCTCGACTCGAAGCGAGACGTCGCGCAGGGCGACCTGTTCGCTGAGCCGGCCGTAGCACTTGCTGACGTGCTCCAGCTCGAGCATGCTCATCGCGGCTGGATCCTGCCTGCGGCCAGGGCCTTGAACTCGCGTCGCGCATAATCGATCCACGGCAATCGTGCTCCCATCGCCAGCCTGCGCTCCTCGGAGACCAGTCGTGCCGCAAGCCCCGATACCGGATCCACGGACGCTCCTCCAGGGGCAATCACCGGGGTATCGCCCGCCTCTTCCAAGCACGCTTGTCCGTAGCGCTCAATCACGTCCAGCGCCATCTCGGGCTCCTGGGCGAACACCGCCAGCTGTCGCGCAAACAGCCGCGAACGACGGAAGTCCTCGCGCATTTGTGTGATCAGGCGCTCTTGGTAACTGCGCACGCCCTCGGCTGTCGCCCGGTAGCGCGGCTTGGGCTGGCGTCCGGCGCGGGTACCGGAGATCTCTTCGATCATGCCTCTGCACTGGAGCGTATCGAGCGCTGTATATACATACGAGAAGCCGCTTAGCTGCAGCATGCCCTCGTAGGCTTGCTCGAATCTGTGTGCCAGCTCATACCCGTAGCTCGGGCGCTCGATCACGAGGCCCAACAGGGCCCAGTGGACGGCCGATTGCATCGTGCCCGCGCCCTTCCTGGCGCGCTTGTCTACCGCTGGCCTTGCGCTCATATACCGGAGTAGCGTATGGCCGCTTCGTTATGAATAAAAGCGACGTTTCTAACTTTTATCGAACAGTCACGATCTAGAACATTCAACAGCCTGACTTGTAAGCGCAATTCAACGGCTGCATCATCTCGTTGACGTGAGAATTGACGCCGACAGCGAGCCACGGCTATCGCGTGGTGCCAATGGGCACCGTGCAGGAAGCATCGATCGGGGGGCGATGAGGGACACCGAGCTACCGCCGCCGATGCGAGACGTCTGGAGAGGGCGCACGCAGGCATCTGCTGCCGTCGCCAGCGACGATGAGCCAATACCACACAAGCAGCCGGAACGCGAGAAGGTCGTCGTCGAGCTCTCTCCCGCGCAGGTCGATCGAGTGATCCGTAGTGCGGCCGACGGTGGCAGCATGTCCCTGCTGCTATCTGGCCTGCGGGATATTCGCGAGGTACTCGCCCGCGAGCCGAGTCAGCTGGAGGACAACCGGCTGTCGCGATCCCTGCTGGCCGGCCTGTTGATGCTCGCCTCGTTTCCAGCCGACGGCAGCTATCTGGGCAACGCGGAAATCGCCCGCCTGTTGGACATGAATCCGAGCACCACCCACCGCTATGTCTCCACGCTCGTGGCCGTGGGCCTACTCGAGCGTGACCCGGCGACACGGCGATACAGGCTCGTGTGAGCAGACCGACGGCAGGATCGGAAATGCCACTCACGATCGATCAGCAGCTCCTACGCGAAGCACTCGACGTGTGCGATTCGGATTGCATCGCCGTCGAGACGATGCAGGAGCTGCGTGGCCTGTGCGCAGAGATCTTCGGCCGACGCGATCGTCCCCTGGTTGGGCTCACGCTTGGAGAGGACGGGACCAGGCCGGTGCTCGCATGCCGCGACGTGCGCGCGCTCGTCGGGCCCGGAGCTCCCATCTACCTGATCCGCAGTGACGAGTTGCTACACGCGATGCGGGAGCTGATTGGTGGCAGGCTGGCCGTCGACCGCGGGGCGGTGCGGATCTGGTGGCCTGGCGCAAACGCAGGCTGCGATCCAGGCGATCACCCGGCGGTGCTGGCGCTCGAGGGCGAGCCGCCGCGGATCACGCTCGAGGAGCTGGCCCAGCAGTTCGAGCTGACCCGTCCACGCGTGCGCGGGCACATCAGGCTGATAGAAGACGCACGGGCGTTTCTCGAGCACGAGCTCACGCGCGCGCAGGAGCAGAGTCGTCGAGTTCACGAGCGCCTACGCGATACGCAGATCGAGTGCCACAGCCTGCGCACGCGCGCCGAAGCCGCCGAGGCCCGCCTGGCCGCGGTCGAGCATCCCACGGACCTCGATCGTTCCTAGCTCCTTCGGGGGCCCGGGGCCGTTGAGGATTCCAGGGCCGGTGAGGCGTTGAGAGGGCCGGTCAGGGTGTCGTGAAGGACGCTGGCGCGGGCGGTTCGTCGCGTACGCCGGACAACAGCGCGAGCAATTGCTGGCCGGTCGTTCCGCCGAGGACGCGCAGGCGATGCAACCGATACGGATCTTCGCTCGGGTGAGCCCAGCCGGGCACGACTGTAGTCGAGCCCGTGTAGCCGGCTGCCTTGACCGCAGCCACGACGGTGGCGTCGTATAGGCCGGAGGGGTAGCAAAACCAATTGACGGGGATGTGGTAGCGCTGCTGCAGGATCTGGCGTGCGTCGACGATCTGGTACCGGAGCTGTTCGGCATTGAGGCTGATCAGGCTGGCGTGGCTCATGCCCTGCGTGTCGAGCTCCCAGCCTGCGGTGAGCAGGCCGCGGATCTCTTCCGGCCCAAGACCTCCCTGCGACGGCGGCAGGCCGCTCAACTGGATGTTCTCTACGCCCACCCAGCCAAGCCGACGCAGGACCGGCAGGGCTTGGGTGTATTGCGATTGGTAGCCGTTGTCGAAGCTGAGCACGATCGGCTTCCCTGCTCCGAGTTGCACGCCATGGCGCCAGTAGGCCTCGGCCTGATCCAATGTCACCGCGTGCCATCCAGCGCTCTTGAGCGCCTGCATCTGTTCAGCGAACTCGGTTGGTTCCACGTACAGGCCAGGAAAAGGAGCGCCCGCGGGAGGGGCCGCGATCACGTGGTACATCAGGATTGGGATCGGCTTGGTTCCCGGGGGTCCTGTGTGGACGGTGCTGG
>JBEKAM010000290.1:0-3471 GCA_050015915.1 Solirubrobacteraceae bacterium | reverse complement strand
TCGCTGGTGGACGCACTACGGGCGTCGAAACCGGCAGAGATCTACAACCTGGCGGCAATGTCGTTCGTGGCGGTGTCGTGGATCCAGCCGACGCTGACAGCTGAGTTCACGGGCACGGGCGTGACGCGCATGCTGGAGGCGATGCGCGAAGTGTGCCCGGAGGCGCGCTTCTACCAGGCGTCCTCGAGCGAGATGTTCGGCAAGGTGCTGGAGGTCCCGCAGACGGAGACGACACCGTTCTACCCGCGCTCTCCGTACGGCGTGGCGAAGGCATACGGCCACTTCATCACGGTCAACTACCGCGAGTCCTATGACCTGCATGCTACGTCAGGCATACTTTTCAACCACGAGAGCCCCCGTCGGGGTTTGGAGTTCGTCACCCGCAAGATCACCTGGCACGCGGCTGCGATCAAGCTGGGCCTGGAGAAGGAGCTGCGCCTGGGCAACCTCGACGCCGAGCGCGACTGGGGCTACGCGAAGGACTATGTGGAAGCGATGTGGCTGATGCTCCAGCGCGACACGCCGGAGGACTATGTAATCGCGACGGGGACGGCAAACTCGGTGCGGGAGTGCTGCGAGGTGGCGTTTGACGAGGCGGGCCTGGGCGATTTCGAGCAGTACGTGACGATCGACCCGGCGTTTGTGCGCCCGGCTGAGGTGGACCACCTGATCGGTGACCCGGCGAAGGCGGGCCGTGACCTCGGCTGGAAGCCGCGGACGAGCTTCGAGGAGCTGATCAGGCTGATGACGCGCGCGGACCTCGAGCTGCTGGCGCCACGCTGAACATATGGGGGTGGCGCTGTTTGACACCTCGACGCCACTGATCCCCCTGCGCGAGGAGCTGCGCGCGGCGGTTGCTCGGGTGCTCGACTCCGAGCGTTACATCCTCGGCCCGGAAGTGGCGGCGTTCGAGCAGGAGTTCGCAACGTACTGCGGCTGCGAGCACGCGGTGGGGGTGGCAAACGGCACGGATGCGATCACAATCGCGCTACGGGCGATGGGCGTGGGGCCGGGCGATGAGGTGATAGTGCCGTCGTTCACGTTCTACGCCTCCGCTGAGGCGATCCCGCCGACGGGCGCACGGCCGGTTTTCTGCGACATCGATCCGGACACGTACTGCATTACGGCAGACACGGTTCGCGCGGCGATGACCCCCCGCACGAAGGCCGTCATCGCTGTGCACCTGTTCGGCAACGTAGCCCCGATCGCGGAGATCGAGCAGCTTGGCGTACCGGTACTGGAGGACGCGGCTCAGGCGGCAGGATCGACTGCCACGGACGGACGCCCGGGATCACTGGGGACGGCAGCGACATTCTCATTCTTCCCGTCGAAGAACCTCGGCGGCTTCGGTGACGGCGGCATGATCACCACCTCCGACGAGGGCGTGGCAGAGCTGGCGCGCACACTGCGCTTCCACGGCTCACACGACAAGGTCACCTACGAGCAAGTGGGCTACAACTCCCGCCTGGACGAGCTGCAAGCGGCGATCCTGCGCGTGCAGCTACCCCACCTTGACGTCTGGGCAGATGCGCGTAGACAGGCAGGCAGCTACTACGAGCAGTCCGGCCTAGGCGAGATCGTGGCTCTACCCAAACCGGTAACGGGCTGTCAGCCAGCGTGGCATCTATACGTGGTGGCAGACGAGCAGGTGGAGCGCCTGGAAGCAGCCTTGGGCGCGGCGGAGATCGGCTACAAGCCTTACTACCGCACGCCAGTGCACCGCCAGCAGGCGATGCACGAGTGGGGCACGGGCGTCGAGCTACCCGCCACCGATCGCGCCGCCCGCACGCACCTGGCGATCCCGATGAACCCCACGCTGACGCGCGATCAGGCCGAACAGGTGACGGCAGCCGCCAGGGAGCGCTAGCGCCAGCGCTCCAGCAGATCCTCGTCAGGCACCTGGCGCACAGCGCGAGCGGGCACGCCCATCACAAACCCCCGCGCAGGCACGTCGCGCGTAATGACAGCGCCGGAGGCCACAAACGCCTCCTCGCCGATCTCCACGCCCGGAGTCAACACCGCGCCGCCGCCAACGCGGCATGCCCGTCGCAGGATGGCGCCGCGCAAAAGCATCCCTGCGTCGTGACGGGACATCGTGTTGTCGTTGGTCGTTGTCACTCCAGGCCCCACGAACACATCGTCCTCGACCACGCTAAACGCCGTCAGGTAGACATTCGTCTGCACACGCACGCGGGCACCCACACGAACGTCGTTATCGACAGCGCTGCCACGTCCAATCACCGATCGAGGACCGATGCGGGAGCGCTCGCGCACGAACGACTGGTCGCCCAAGATCGTTCCCTCACCGACGCTCGAGCCCGCGAACACCACCGCACCGGCGCACACTGTCACCCCTGCGCCGAGCTCCAGCGCACCAACATCCCCATGCGCTCCAGAGCTCGGTGACAGCCGTGGGCGCTTGCCCAGCACAGCATGGTCCTCCACCGTGCAGCCATCGCCAATGCGCGTGCCCTCATGGACCACCACATAGGCACCAAAGCTGACCCCTGTACCAATCTCCACGCCCTCACCGAGCAGCAGCCCGGGCGCTACCGAACTGACCGCGAGAGCACTCACCGGCACGCAGCGCTCATAGCCGCACGACGCTGCTGAGCTGCGATGAGCGCGTAACGCCGCGCAGATCCACCACCAGCCGCGCGCGCCTGGCGACGAGGTCGTGGTCGACGCTCGGGTGGGCGGTCACGATCAGCACCAAGTCAGCGTCAGCAACGGCTCCATCCAAAGGCGTGCTGGTGAGCCCGAAGTCCGCTAGAGCAGGGACATGCGGGTCGTGGTAGCTGACCTGTGCACCCAGATCGAGCAGCAACGAAATGATCTTCAGCGCAGGCGACTCACGCGTGTCGCCCACGCCCGGCTTGTAGCTGACGCCCAGCAACGCAATGCGCGCACCTTTCACCGACAGCCCAGCATCGTTGAGCACCCGCTGTGCCTTCGCCACACAGTGGTAGGGCATCTGCTGGTTGACCTTGCCCGCCAGCTCGATGAACTCCGTCGCCATGTCGAACTCGCGCGCACGCCAGCTCAGGTAGAACGGGTCGACAGGCAGGCAGTGGCCGCCCATCCCAGGGCCTGGCTTGAACGGCATGAACCCGTACGGCTTGGTTGACGCAGCCTCAACCACCTCCCAGATGTCGATGCCCATACGGTCACTCAGGATCGCAAGCTCGTTCACCAGCGCAATGTTCACCGAGCGGAAGATGTTCTCCAAGAGCTTCGTCATCTCAGCAGCGTCAGGGTTGGAGACGCGCACGAGGTGGTCGCACACGAGCCCATAGAGCTCCTCGGCACGCTCTGCGCAAGCATCTGTCAGGCCGCCGATCACCTTCGGCGTGTTACGCAACGTGAAGTCAGTGCGTCCCGGATCTACCCGCTCGGGCGAGAACGCCAGGTGGAAGTCCCTGCCTGCGGCAAGCCCCGACTCCTCTAGCAGCGGCGCTACACGCTCGCGTG
>JBEKAM010000289.1:0-3549 GCA_050015915.1 Solirubrobacteraceae bacterium | reverse complement strand
AACGCGACGCGTCAGGGCACGACATGAACTACCTGGGGCTGATCGGCCTGCTGGGGCTCACCGGTGAGACCGGGGGAGAGCCGGTGCAAGCGGCTGGGCAAATCGCTGACCTGGGCGGCGGCGCGCTGATGGCGGCGTTCGGGATCATGGCGGCGCTGCGCGAGCGCGACGGATCGGCTCAATCTCCAGGCTCAGGCGAAGGGCAGATGGTGGATGCGTCGATGGCGGACGGCGCGCTGTCGTGGCTTGCAATGGTGGCGGCAGCGTACTTCGCCGACGGCACGGTCCCGCGCCGGGGCGATCTGCCTTTGGCGGGGTCGCTGATCTGTTATCGCCCGTATGAGTGTGAGGATGGCTGGGTGACGTTGGGTGCGCTGGAGCCGAAGTTCTGGCAAGCGTGGTGTCGCGGTGTCGCGCGTGAGGATCTGATCGCGATGCAGTTCGAGCGCCCGGGCTCGGATGCTCACGCACGGGTGCAGGAGATATTCAAGGGACGCACGCGCGATGGATGGGAGGCGTTCGCCCGCAAGCACGACTGTTGTCTTGAGCCAGTGCTGGAGCTCGACGAGGCGCTGTCATCGGAGCTGGTGCGCGAGCGGGAGATGGTGGTCGAGCTGGAGCAGCCCGGTGCGGAGCAGCCCGTACGCCAACTGGGCATCCCGGTGAAGCTGACGCGCACGCCGGGCGAGCACGCGCGGCTGCCGGGACCGGCGCTCGGCGAGCACACCGAGGAAGTGCTGCTGGCGGCTGGCTACACGCCCGAGCAGGTGGCGGAGCTTTTGAGCAGTGGTGCGGCGGCAGGCGCGGCGGAGGTCAACGCAGGCGCCGTCTTCCGCGCATGAGCGCGGCCGTGAGTCGATGAGCGCCGCCTCGCCAGCCTCCGCCAACTCCTCGCGCGGTGAGCTGCTGAAGATGAGCGAGCTCGCGGAGCGCTCGGGCGTGAGCCCGGGCACGATCCGCTACTACCTGCGCGAAGGGCTGCTCGGCGATGGACATGACATCGTCAGGACCTCGCGCAACATGGCGTACTACCCGCCGGAGTACGTCGAGCGGATCGAGCTGATCAAGCGTTTGCAGGAGGAGCGCTTCATGCCGCTACGCGTAATCAAGGGAGCGCTCGAGGAGGATCCGGGACGGGTGCGGGCGTTGATCGAGCTCGAGGATCGGATCCTCGAGCGGGCGATGGCGAGCACGGATGACAACAGCCGCGTGTCGCGGCGTGCTGCGCTCGAGCGCTACGGGGTGCCGCGTAACGTGCTCGAGCGCTTGGCGGAGATTGGCGTGCTGACTCCAAACCAGCGCGGCTACGACCGTGATGACGTGAAGATCATCGAGGCGATCGCGAGCTTCCGCGCGGGCGGCTACGAGGAGGCACTGGGGTTCACCGTGTACGACACGCTGCGCTACCGCAAGGCCCTTGAGCCGCTGGTGGAGGAGGAGGTGCGGGCGCTCTTGGGTCGGCTTGCGGGCGAGGTCGAGATCGAGCGCGCGATGGAAATGGTGGCAGCGGGCACAGAGCCGCTGCGCGAGCTGATCGGGGCGATGCACTCCAAGCTGCTGCTGGCGGCGCTGCGTCGCCACCGTGCGGTCGACTCTGCGTAGAGGCGCTCGGGCGTTATGCTTTCCCAATATTGACTGACCAGTCAATCTATTCTGCTGTAGGGCCGCTGCGGGATCCGTGGGGACGATACCGGCTGGAGGGAATGCGCTTTTGAGGGTCGCGGCCGTTCAGCTCAACTCCACTGCCGACCAGGTTGCGAACATGGCTGCCGCGGATCGGCTCACACGTGCGGCGGCCGCGGACGGCGCGCGGCTGATCGTGCTGCCGGAGAAGTGGACGGCGATGGGCTCCGAGGAGGATCTGCGCTTGGGCGCCGAGACGCTCGACGGCGCGGCGATCCAGTGGGCGCGTGCGATCGCGCGCGAGCTCCACGTGGATTTGGTGGCAGGTTCGATCCTCGAGCGCATGCCGGGCCAGGAGAAGCTGGCGAACACGTCCGTGCACGTGGACCCGTATGGCGAGATTCGCGCGGTGTATCGCAAGGTGCACATGTTCGACGTGGAGGTTGGCGGGCACGTGTACCGCGAGTCGGAGCTGGAGCAGGCGGGTGATGAGGTGGTCCTGTCGCAGACCGCGGATGGTGTGGAGCTGGGAATGTCGATCTGTTACGACCTACGCTTTCCCGAGCTCTACCGGATCCTGGCTGTGCGCGGCGCGCGCATCGTGGTATTGCCGGCGGCGTTCACACTGACGACGACGCGCGAGCATTGGGAGGTACTGGTGCGGGCGCGGGCGATCGAGAACCAGGCGTTTGTGATCGCTGCCAACCAGGTGGGTGAGCACCCGGCTGGTCAGCATTCGGGCGGGCGTTCGATGATCGTGGATCCATGGGGCGTGGTGCTCGCGCAGGCGCCTGACAGCCCTGGGCACATCGTCGCGGATCTAGATCTCGAGCGCCAGCAGGAGATCCGCACGCGCTTGCCCTCCCTCGCCAACCGTAGACCGCAGGCGTATCGCTGGCCGGCAGGGGAGACGGTAAGCGTATGAGTACTTCGCGGCCGTCTTCAGCGCGGGGCAAGAACGCCTCGGACAAGCGCCGGTTGATCCTGGACGCGGCGGTGCGGGTGTTCGCCCGCCAGGGCTTTCACGCGTGCAGGGTGTCGGATATCGCGGACGAGGCGGGCGTGGCTTACGGGCTCGTGTACCACTACTTCGCGTCCAAGGACGAGATCCTCGACACGCTGTTCCTCGAGCGCTGGCAGGTGATGCTGCAGCTGATTCGCGACGTTGATGGCGAAACGATTCCTGTACGCGAGAAGCTGCTCGCGATCGCATCGTTCATCATCGATAGCTACCGCCACGACCCGGACCTGATGAAGGTGATCATCGTGGAGGTCACGCGCGCGGCGAACTCATTCGGCAACACCCACATCGCCACGATTCGCGAGGCGTACGAGCTGATCGGCGGGATGATCACCAAGGCTCAGCAGGAGGGCGTGTTCAAGTCGGAGATTGACGCTCGCTTTGCTGCGATGGCCTTCTACGGCGCGATCGAGCAGCTGCTCACGGGGTGGATCTTCGGGCTGCTGCCGCAGGACGGGGACTACTTCGAGCGGGCCAAGTGGCTCGTGGTGGAAACGGTCTGCGGCGGCCTGGAGGCCGACTTGGCTCCTCGTGCGAGCGTCGGCTGAGTCCCGCATGACGGGATGGAAGTTGCCTGCATCGTGGGTCGGGCAAGATCGCGACCTCGTCGCGCAATAGACTGACGCGATCATGGAGAACGAGATGGTCAAGCGGCTGATGTGGCAGGGGCTGATGATGGGCGTGAGCGCGCTCGCGAGCATCGTTGCGACTCGCGCTGCTGCAACCGTGTGGCGGCGCGTTTTCGACGAGGAGCCGCCGGAGTGAGCGAGGGCTACCCACCGCTGTCCGGCGATCAGTGGGACGGCGCCCAGCGTACGGATCAGCCGCAGAACATTGCGACGGCCATCACGGAGATCTCCGAGCGGGCGACGCTGCTGGTACGTGAGGAGATCGAGCTGGCGAAG
>JBEKAM010000288.1:0-3551 GCA_050015915.1 Solirubrobacteraceae bacterium | reverse complement strand
CATGATCCGCACATAGGGAGCGGCCTCCTCGGGGTTGACCTCCGGGTTGGGGTTCGCCATCGCAAACACCATCGCGTCGGAGTTCATGCGCGACAGCGCGGACGCCGGCAGCGCTCGCGCTCCGGAGACTCCGATCAGCAGATCCGCGCCATCGATCACATCGGCGGGCGCGCCGTCTCGGCACTCCGGGTTGGTGGCCGCCGCGAACCACCGCTTGAGCAGGTTCATCGACCCGTCCAGATAGTCCTCGCGGCGGACGTGCAGCGCGCCACGCGAGTCGGCGCCGATGATCTGGTGCACCCCCGCGGTGAGCAGGATCTTAGTCACTGCTATTCCGGCCGCGCCCAGGCCGATGATCATCACGTTCAGATCCTGCAGGCGGCGGCCGGTCAGCTTGACTGCGTTCAACAGCGCGGCCATCACGACCACGGCGGTGCCGTGCTGATCGTCGTGGAAGACGGGTATGTCCAGGCGCTCCTTCAAGCGCTCCTCGATCTCGAAGCAGCGCGGGGCGGAGATGTCCTCGAGGTTGATGCCCCCGAACGCGGGTGCGATCAGTTCTACCGTCCGCACGATCTCGTCGGTGTCGACGGTGTCGAGGCATATCGGGAAGGCGTCCACCCCGGCGAACTCCTTGAACAGGCAGCACTTGCCCTCCATCACGGGCATCGCCGCGCGCGGCCCAATGTCGCCCAGGCCGAGTACCGCGGTGCCGTCGGAGACAACGGCGACGGTATTGCGCTTGATCGTGTACTGAAAGGCCTTGTCCGGGTCGTCGGCGATCGCGCGACAGACGCGCGCCACACCGGGGGTGTAGACCATTGAGAGGTCGTCGCGGGTCTTCAGCGGGTGCTTGTTGGCCTGCTCGATCTTGCCGCCGACGTGCAGCTGGAAGGTGCGATCGGTTGTGTCGATCACCTCAGCGCCGTCGATCGCGTCGATCGCCTCGAGAATGCGTGTCCAATGGTCGCGCCCGGATGCGTCCACGACCACGTCGCGCAGGCTGTGGCTGCCATCGACCTCAACGAGGTCCATCGCGCCGACGATCCCTCCGGCCTCGCCGATGGTGCTCGTGACCCGCCCCAGGAGACCCTGGGAGTCGTCGAGCTTGACGCGGATCGTGAGACGGTACTGGGCGCTTGGGGTCGCGCTCACTGGTGGGCTCCTCCGTTGTTGGCGGGACGGGATGTTAGGAGGTATGCGTCATCAAGCACTTGCCCCTGCCGTGAAGGCGCCCCGGGGCGCCGATCGAGCGCTGTGGCTCGTAGAGTGCTCAGGCGTGCCCGCCGACACCACAACCGTCGCCAGTGCCAGCACCGACAGCGGTGCGCGTCAGGCGGCGCTTGCGCCGTCCGCAGCACGGCGGCTGTTCCTAATCGACGGACCGAGCCTCGTCTACCGTGCGTTCTTCGCTCTGCCCGAGTCGATCGCGACCTCGACCGGGGTGCCAACCAACGCGATTTTTGGGTTCGCCTCGATGCTCGTGAAGATCGTCACCGAGTACGGCGTGTGTCCAACTGTCGTCGCGTGGGACGCCGGCACGTCGGGTCGCACCGAGATGTTCCCCGACTACAAGGCGCAACGGCGCTCGCGACCTGACCTGCTCAAGCAGCAGTGGCCGGCGATGGAACCGCTGGTCGAGGCATTCGGCTATAGCAACGTGCGCGTCGAGGGCTACGAGGCCGACGATGTGATCGCGTCGCTGACCGAGCGTGCGCTGCGGGCAGACCCGCCCGTGCCGGTGACGATCGTCACCGGCGATCGCGACGTCTTTCAGCTGATCGACGAGCGCGGGCTGGTGCAGGTGATGGCGACCGCGCGCGGCATCACCGACACGAAGATCTACGACCGCCGGGAGGTGATCGACCGCTACGGCATCCCGCCGGAGCTGATCCCCGATTTCTATGGGTTGAAGGGTGACACCTCCGACAACATCCCCGGTGTACCCGGTATTGGCGATAAGACCGCCAGCGAGCTATTGCAGAGCTTCGGCACGCTCGAGGAGGTGCTCGCCCACATCGACGATGTCAAAGGGGCCAAGCGCAAACAGAACCTGCTCGAGCACGCTGAGGACGCGCGCGTGTCAAAGCGCCTGGCAACCGTCCAGCGCGACGTGCCGGTCGAATTTGACATCGCCGCCGAGGCGATACGCGAGCCCGATCGCTCGCGTGTGCGTGAGGTCTTCCGCGAGTACGAGTTGCGAGACCCGCTGCGCCGCCTGGAGGAAGCATTGGGCGACCCCGACGTTGCCGCTCCAGTATCGGCCACAGAGGTCACGCTCACCGCGCGTGTTCGTAGCGGCTCACCCGAGGACATCCCACGCTTTGCTGGCCCTGATAGCGAGCTGTGCGTGGTCCTAACGGCCAATGAGGCGCCTGAGGGTGCGCTGTTCGCGGAGGGTGCTCCGTGGAGCTTTGCGGTTGCTGCAGACGGGGAGGTCCTCGCCGGCGACTGCAGTGATCCGGTGGTGGTCGCGGCCGCCTGCGCTGAGCGCCGGGTCGTGGTCCATGACGCCAAGGCGCTCGGCCAGGTGCCGCCGGGACTAGTGCATGACACGCTGCTCGGCGCCTATCTGCTGGAGCCAGCCCGCCGTGGCTATCCGTTTGCCGAGCTGTGCGAGGAGCGGGGCCTCCAAAGCAACATCGAGCGGCCTGCGGCGGCTGACGCGGTGATGCTCGGCGCTCTTGCCGACTGGCAGCGCGAGCAGATAGCCGAGCGCGGGCTAGACGCACTGATGCGCGAGATCGAGCTACCGCTCGTGGTGGTGCTGCGCGAGATGGAGGTGTTGGGGGTGAGGCTCAACCTCGAGCGCCTGGCGGAGATCACCGGGCGAGTACGCGCGGAGATCGCGGGCCTGGAAGAGGAGATCTTCCTGCTCGCCGAAGAGGAGTTCCTGATCTCCTCGCCCCAGCAGCTGGGGGAGATCCTGTTCGAGAAGCTTGGGCTGTCGCGCAAGCGCCGCGGTAAGACCGGTTTCTCGACCGACGCGCGCGTGTTGCAGGCGATCCGCTCAGAGCACGAGATCATCCCCAAGATCGAGCGCTGGCGCGAGCTCTCCACGCTGATCAAGACCTATCTGGACGTACTCCCAGAGCTCGTCGACGGACGCTCGCGTATCCACACGACCTTCCTGCAGGCGGTCGCGCAGACAGGACGCCTGTCGAGCACCAACCCGAACATGCAGAACGTCCCCATCCGCACGCCGCTGGGACGGGAGATCAGGGGCTGCTTCGAGGCGGAGGATGGCAACGTGCTGATCTCCGCCGACTACTCGCAGATCGAGCTGCGGGTTTTGGCGAACGCTGCTGGCGAGCAGGTGTTGATGGAGATCTTCGAGCGCGGCGAGGACGTGCATACGGCCACGGCCTCGCGTGTGTTTGGCGTGCAGCCAGATGCGATCGACCCGGGGATGCGCTCGAAGGCGAAGATGATCAACTACGGGATCGTCTACGGCCTCTCCGACTTCGGCCTCGCCGACCGGCTGAACATCCCCAGGGCTGAGGCCAAGGAGTTCATCGACGCCTACCTCGAGCGCTTCCCGCGCGTGGCGG
>JBEKAM010000287.1:0-3569 GCA_050015915.1 Solirubrobacteraceae bacterium | reverse complement strand
CCAGGACTCACCACTCGCAAGATCAACCAGTTGCGGGCGATCGCGGCGGCCGCCCAAGACGGCGCCCTCTCACGCCAACGGCTCCGAGCGATGACCTACCAAGACGGACTTGCCCACCTGCAGCAGCTCCCGGGCATCGGACCGTTCTCCGCCGAGCTCATCCTGATCCGCGGCGTCGGACACCCCGACGCGCTCCCCGACCACGACACCCGACTTGACCAGGCGATCCGCTACGCGTACGACACAACCGAAGACGCAGCCATCCAATCGATCACCAACAGCTGGCGCCCCTACCGCGCATGGGTCGCGCTGCTGATCCGAGCATGGCGCGAGGCGGAGACCAACGAGATCACCCGCGGCCGACGCAGCACGACCCGCCTACAACCACCTGACACGACATGAGCCAACGATTGAGAAATTGTGCGCCGCACCGAGCCTCGTATGTGAGTTCAATACGACGGCTGTGTCCCATGGCGAGCGTCTCAGGAGCTACGGCGAGGTGCTAGGCAGCACGGCTATGGCTTCGATCGAGATGAGCAGGCCGCGGGGCAGGCGCACATGGGCTGGGGCAGATCGGGCTGGCGGCGGATCGGGCATGTGCCGGGCGTACACCTCGTTGAGGCGGCCGAAGTCCTCGACGTCGGCGTAGAAGGTCGTCGTCTTGACGACGTCGTTCATGGACGCTCCGGCGGCGGCGAGCACGGCGGCGAGGTTGAGCAGCGCCTGTTCGGTCTGGGCTTCGATGCCTTCCGGGATCGTTCCAGTAGTGGGGTCGATTCCCGCCATCCCCGAGCAAAATACGAAGCCGCCGGCGACGATCGCTTGGCTATACGGCCCGAGTGCCTCCGGGGCCTGATCGCTCGATATTGCCGTTCGGGTCATCGCCTACTCCTCTCGTGGTACATGGCCTCGTCCCCCGTGAGATCAGGCTGCGATCGCGGCTTCCGGTACGGCGGCGACAGTCTGCCGCTCGGCCAGCCGGGATCCGGTCTGCGGGTCGTGCGCGACCAGATAGACCGTTGGCGTGTCGGCCGCAAGGCTCCGGATACGCTCGTGAGTAAGTTGGGCTTCGGCGTCGCTCGGAGCCACGCCGTCGACGATTCCACGAAGCATTGCCTGCTCGTCGTAGGAGCTGTCGCCGGCGAGGAGGACTGTGTGGTCTTCGCCTTGGACGATGACGCCGATCTGGCCTGGCGTGTGGCCGGCGAGGGGCACGATCGTGACGTCGCCGGCAGTAGTGAGTGGGAGGCTCTCGGGGAATGGTCCGTACGCGTCGGGGCGTAGGTCGACCAGGGTCGGGTCAAACCAGTCGGGGAAGTGGTTGTTGAGGTATCCCCGTACGCGGCCGAGCCGTCCTGCGGCGAGGCCGGCTTCGCGTCGGGAGACGAGGATCTCGCTCTTGGGAAAGTGATGCAACCCGCCGGCATGGTCGGTGTGCATGTGGGTCATCACGACCCACCGAACGTCGCCCGAGCGCATGCCGAGCAGTTCGAGTTGCGGGCCGATCTCCTGCCGGGCGTGACCCATTCGCGCACGCCGAGGCGGAAGTAGGGGTGCCATCTCGGGATGTAGCCCGGCTCCGCGGTGCGCGCGGTCTCGCCGGTGTCGACGACGATCACGCCCCCGGGATGCTCGATCGCAAACGCGTAGATCGGCAGCGGCTCGCTCCATTCGCGGTCCGTCAGGGTGCCGAGTCGGCGCCGGAGGCCGTGGCCCACACCGTGCACCTGGCGAGTCTTGACCGCGACGGTTCCAGTCTGGATTGCGTGGATCTTCATTTCGGTCCTTCTGGGGCCAGATCACCGCGGAGAACGGTCGGGGCCACGGCGTGCGCTTCGACCCTGCGTACGTCGACATCGACTAGCGTCATCGCGTCGGGAACCCCTGCCTTGGCTTGTTCGCTCATGATGTTGGCGGCCTCTTCTGTTTCGAAGATGAGCCATGGTCAGGCCGGTGTCGTCCTTGATCGTCCAGTAGCCGGCGACGAACCCTGGGGCCTGCGAAACGCGCGGCACGAGCTGCTCGTGCAGCGCGCCGGCGGCGGCTTCGGGATCGTTGATCGTGACGTTGACGATGACTGCGTGCATGCCTTTCCTCCGGTCGGTGAGTGCTGTTGGCTAGCTGGCGAGCGCCGGCTCGGCCGACGTGACTCCCTCGGCGAGTCGGGCGGCTGACTCGGGGTCGTGCGAGGGCAGGTAGATCGTCGGGTGGTGCGCGCAGTGAGCGAGGATCGCTCTCATCGTCGCGAGGTGCACCTTGGGCTTCGGGGCGACCGCGTCGACGCGGAGCGAGTGAAGCTGCTCGAGCGAGTCGGTCGTGTCGCCTGCGAGCATCACGTGATTGCCGGCGTCGTCGACGCAGATCACCGAGATGTGGCCGGGCGTGTGCCCCGGCGTGTCGACAGCGACGATCCGGCCGTCGTCGCTGATCGCACGACTCTGCGAGAACGCGCCGAACGGTCCGCCGTCGAGCACGAGCGGCTCGGGGGCAAACCCGGACGGGAGGGGCTGTCGTAGGAGGCGGCGCATCACGCCCGAGGACGGCTTAGCGACGAACCGCTGTTCCGCCTCGTTCATCAGTACGCGCGCACGAACATGGACCGTCCCATCGATGTGGTCGCCGTGGGCGTGGGTCAGCACCACCTCCGATACGTCGTCGAGCGCGAGGCCGGCGCCGGCCATGGCGGCCGGGAGTTCTTGCTCGCGTGTCACCTCCATCCGCGCGAACGGGACGTTCCGTGCTTCGGCGGTCTCACCGGTGTCTACCAGTCGCAGGACGCCGTCGTGTTCGATTGCCCAGCAGTGGATCGGGAGCGAGTCGGCCCACGGTCCGGGCAGGAACAGGTTGAGTTGTCGGCGCGGGCCGTGGCCTGGGTAGAGGAAGCTGCGCTTGACCTGCACCTTTCCGGTTGTCAGCGCGTGAATCTTCATCGCTTCGGCTCCGATCTCGTGGTGTCCTGGCTGTCCCAGCGCGCGTAGTACGGGCGCACGCGAAAGACCTTCGCCAACGCCCAAAGTGGTGGCAGCGTGAGGTTCTGCAGCCAGACCGGTGGCGAGGTCACCCGGCTTTCGTGGCGGAAGTGCCAGAGCGTGGCGCCGAGCTGCAGCGGGTTGCGTGGCGCGCCGCGCGAAGTCGTCCGGCCGTCGGCGACGAGCCCGGCGAAAGCTTCGTGCATCTGTTTGGTGTGGAGTGCCGGGCGGAGCTCGACGACGCCGTGGATCTCGCCCGGTCCCGGATTCCGCTCGGCGTGCCGGACGCCGATCGGCACGATGAGTGTCTCGCCGGGTCCGACCACGCGTTCCTCGCCGTCGAGTGTGAAGTGGGCTTCGCCCGAGGTGATGCTGAAGCGCTCCTCCTGGTGGGGATGGAGGTGCTCGGTGATCTCCCCGCCGGGCATGCTGGTCCAGTTGAATCTCACAACCTCGCCAGCGCTCTCCTGGCCGGTGGTCGTGTACTCGATCCACTCCCGGGTCGCGCCGTTGAAGAACGGCCGAAACCGGCTGGCAGCTGTCGGAGCGCTGTGACCGTTCTCCGAGACCTGGTCGCCGGTCGTGACGAGCGTGCGCGTC
>JBEKAM010000286.1:0-3619 GCA_050015915.1 Solirubrobacteraceae bacterium | reverse complement strand
CACCACGATGCTATGAGCGAAGTCCTGCCCTACGGGGATCGAGCGCGCGGTTAGTAGAGGCGTCGCGAATGAGCCTAGTGCCGTCACGGTCACACCGCCGATCAGCATCCCGCCGAGCCACGACATCGCGGGTGCGCCCATGGCGAGCAAGTCGTGCTGAGCGGCGCGCTCGAGGATCACCTCGGAGGGAGGGCTCGCTGGATCGACCACGAGCGTCGAAGGCACTCGGGCCTTCGCGGCGATCTCTGCGGCGTGGTCGAGTAGGCGCTTGGCGCGTGCCGGGCTGATCGCGGCGGTTTGGTAGACGCCGGAGCCCTTGACTGCTGTCACCGCCAGCAGCGTTAGGTGCCCATCGGCGCCGGCGAGGGCGGCTGCCTGCTCGACGGCAGCGGAGCTTCCTCGTGTGCCATCGACGGCGCAAAGGACGCTGGCAAACACAGGGCCAAGCGATGGAACCGCCTGGCTGTGATTCTGTTGGGTTGCTTGGGTTTCGGTCATGTGTGCAGGCTAGGTCGAGGGCTGAACCTCGCCATCCGGGTGTTCCCCGCCACGTGAACCGTGAAATGCCGCAGGGCTGGAGACGGCCGGAGGAGTCGTGGCTCGCCCTGCGGGTAACTACGCAGGCGAGCTGTGGTGTCAGACCGATGATCGGCAGTGTGAGGGGGCCTAGGTTACGAGGGCACTCGATTAGCGATCACCCCGACCGACGAGGATTGACATGAGTGAAATCACAAGCGAAAGGCGAGCTGGCGACGGGCAGGACACCGAGCGTCAGATCCTCTGGCGGATCCTTCAGAAGCTTCCCGACGAGCACGCGATTCGCGCGATCGAGCTCGGATAGACAGCCACCCCAACTGGACATGCGAACCCTTGATGACCTAGACGTGAGCGGCAAGCGGGTGCTCCTGCGAGCCGACCTCAACGTTCCGCTCGAGCACACCCCCGGCGCTCCGCCGAAGATCATCGATGACGCTCGCATCCGGGCTGCCCTGGAGACGATCGATGAGCTGCGCGCTCACGGCGCACGGATCGTGCTGGTCTCACACCTGGGCCGACCCCATGATCGCGACCCGGAGCTGTCGATGCGCCCGGTAGCGGACAGGGTCAGAGAGCTGACAGGAGCACACGTAATGCTGGCTGGCGCGGTAATCGGCGAGGAGGTCCAACTCCTCACCGAACATTTGACTCAAGGCGACATCCTCGTGCTCGAGAACGTCCGTTACGAGGCCGGGGAGACAAAGAACGATCCCGACCTTGCCCAGGCGCTCGCCGAGTTAGCTGACGTATATGTAAACGACGCGTTTGGCACCGCCCATCGGGCCCACGCCAGCACCGAGGGAATCGCTCACCTGTTGCCGTGTGCCGCCGGGCGATTACTGGAGCGCGAGGTTCGCGCTCTGAGCGGGATCCTCGAGCAGCCCGTTCGGCCGCTGGTGGCGGTACTTGGCGGCGCCAAGGTGGCAGACAAGATCGCTCTCGTCGAGCGCTTCCTGGACGTAGCCGATCCAGTGCTCATCGGCGGCGCGATGAGCTTCCCGTTCCTTGCCGCACAGGGCCATGCGGTCGGCGCCTCGCCGTGTCTGAAGGACGATGTCGACTGCGCCCGTAAAGCACTGAGGAAGGCTGCCGAGACACACCGCCTCGAGCTGCCCGAGGACCTGGTCGTCGCCGAGCGGCTCTCCGCTGAGGCCAAGCGGCACAGGACCGACGGTCCGGATGTGCCCGGCGGCTGGCTGGGACTCGACATCGGTCCACTAACCGCGGCACGTTATGGCCGTGCCATCGCACAGGCCGGCACGGTGTTCTGGAACGGACCGATGGGCGCCTTCGAGTGTGCGCCGTTCTCACACGGCACACGCCTGATTGCCGAGGCCGTGGCGCACACGAACGGGACCAGCGTCGTCGGCGGAGGCGAGACCGTGGCCGCGGTAAGGCAGTTCGGGCTGCAGGACGAGGTGGACCATCTGTCGACAGGGGGCGGGGCGACGCTGGAGCTGCTGCGGGGCGGGCAGCTGCCCGGTGTCGAAGCTCTGAGCGCCAGCGCCTGCAAGCCGGACGCTCGGGGCACACGCCCGAGCGCTACGGGTGCCGGCCAATCGCCGGCTGCCGGCGTGCTCACATGAGCCCGGACCCAGATCCCGCGTCTATGGGGGCCCAGAGCGTCTGCTTGATCGTGATGGACGGCTGGGGCATCGCTCCGCCAGGTCCGGGTAACGCGATCTCACTCGCCCGCACACCGGTATTCGACGAGCTTTGGGCCTCCTACCCGCACGCTTCGCTGAGTGCATCGGGGCCCAGCGTCGGATTGCCCGAGGGACAGATGGGCAACTCGGAGGTGGGCCATCTCACGCTTGGCGCAGGAGCGGTAGTGCCCCAAGCGCTCGTCAGGATCAACGATGCCGCGACGCGCGGCGAGTTCGCTGAGAACGATGTGCTCCGCAGTGCCCTCACCGCCAGCCCGCGGGTGCACCTGCTCGGTCTTACCTCCGACGGAGGCGTGCACTCCCAGTTCGAGCACATGCGCGCGCTGATCGAGCTCGCCGCGCACCTGCGCACCGAAGACCTCGTTCTGCACTGCTTCACCGACGGGCGCGACACCTCGCCGACCGAAGGCATGCACTATCTGGAGACGGTCGAGCGCTGGTGCATGCAGGCGGGCGCCGGACGGGTGGCCAGCGTTGTGGGGCGCTACTACGCGATGGATCGCGACCATCGCTGGGAGCGCACCCAGGCCGCCTATGACCTACTGGTGAACGGCCAAGCCGATCATCACACCCTCGACGCCGGCTCAGCCGCCCGCGAGGCGTACAGCCGCGGTGAGACAGACGAGTTCATCGCCCCCACGCTGGTAGGCGAGGAGGGCGTGATTCGCCCCGGCGACAGCGTGCTGTGCCTGAACTTCAGGCCCGACCGCATGCGCCAGCTCGTGCGCGCGCTCGCAGACCCGAGCTTCGGCGAAGGCGTGGAAGAGCTTCCCGGATGGCGCGGTCGCGACGGCACAGAGCCCGTGCGAGCGCTGGCGACATTCAGCGAGTACCAGGAGGGCTGGCCGTACCCCGTCGCTTTCCCGGCGGCGTTCCCCGCCGACACGCTCGCCGCAGTGATCTCACGGGCGGGCGAAACCCAGCTGCACGTGGCGGAGACCGAGAAGTATCCACACGTCACGTACTTCTTCAACGGCGGGGTCGAGCAGCCGCTCGCCGGTGAACGGCGCGAGCTGGTCCCATCCCAGCGCGACGTGCCCACCTACGACCACAAGCCACAGATGAGCGCCTGCGATATCACCGACGCGTTCCTGGCGAGCTTCAGCGACGAATACCCGCGCTTTTCGGTGCTCAACTTCGCCAACGCCGACATGGTCGGGCACACCGGGGTGATTCCAGCGACCATTCTCGCTGTGGAGACCGTGGACGAATGCTTGGGTGAGATCGTCCAGGAGGTCCAGCGCCAAGGCGGGGTGTGCGTGATCACGGCCGATCACGGCAACGCCGAGGACATGCTCGCCGCGGACGGGAGCCCCAACACCGCCCACTCGTTGAACCCCGTGCCACTGATCCTGACCGCACCAGGTGCGAATCTGGTCGGTGGAGGCACCCTGGCCGATGTCGCACCCACCGTG
>JBEKAM010000285.1:0-3625 GCA_050015915.1 Solirubrobacteraceae bacterium | reverse complement strand
CGTCGAGCGCCGCATGCGGGTCTAGGTCGACGAGCGTGTTCCAGCCCACCTGCACGGTCTCAACCCACTCTGTGGTGTCCCGTAGCGTCACACACTGCACTCCCGCCAGATATGCCTCCTTCTGCACGCCGCCGGAGTCTGTGAGCACCGCGCGCGCCTGACACACGAGTGCGCTGAACTCGATGTATCCAAGGGGCTCGGTGAGCGTCAATCCATTGATGTCCTCGAGCTCGGACAACAGGCCCGCTTCGTGCAGCCGCGCGCGAGTGCGGGGGTGCACGGGGAACAAGACGGGCGTTGGTAGCGCCTTGACCAGGGCGACCAGCGCGCGCAGACGCTTCTGATCGTCGACGTTGCCCGCACGGTGGGCGGTCAACAGCAGGTAGGAGCCCGACTCCAGGCCATATGCCGCCGGCACTGCGACGTCGGCGCGAGCGGTGGGCTGCCAACGCATTGCGACATCGACCATCACGTCGCCGACGACGCGGGCGCGCTCGGCGAGCGACTCCGCCTGCAGATTCTCGACAGCCGTCTGGGAGGAGCACAGCAAGAGGTTGCTGAGGTGATCGGTTAGCACCCGGTTGAGCTCCTCTGGCATGGTGCGGTCGAACGAACGCATGCCCGCCTCCACGTGTACGACCGGGACGCGCGCCTGCGCCGCGGTGAGAGCTCCGGCGAGGGTGGAGTTGGTGTCGCCGTACACGAGCACGGCGTCGGGTCTGATCTCGGCGAGCAGTGGTTCGAGCGCAGCGAGCATGCGTGCGGTCTGGGATGTGTTGCTCCCGCCGGCTATCGCCAGTTCCCGGTCCGGTCGTGTGAGCCCCAGCTCGGTGAAGAAGATCCGCGAAAGGGAATCGTCGTGGTGCTGGCCGGTATGTACAAGGATCTCCTCGTGCTGCTCACGCAGCGGACCAGATACTGCGGCGGCCTTGATGAACTGCGGCCGGTTGCCGACGACGGTGAGGATCTCCACGGGCAAGAGCCTATGCGCAACGCAACAGCCGGTGTAGCTAGTAGATCGAGCTTGCCGCCCGGCTGGTCACCGTGCGATCGCGCCCGAGGCGCTTGGCTTGATAGAGCGCCTTGTCGGCCAGCTCGAGCAAATCGACGGGAGACACATCTCTTGCCGCAGCAGTGGCCACCCCGGCAGAGCACGACAACATGGTGCGGGCGAAGGGCAGCTGTGCGATCGCTCCACGGACACGCTCTGCGGTTTGGTGGGCGGTGTTGGCGTCAGTCTCTGGCAGCAGGATTGCGAACTCCTCGCCGCCCATGCGTGCGACGGTGTCGTGTTCACGAATTGATGTGCGTAGCGCATCTGCTACCCCCAGCAGAACCTGGTCACCGTATGGATGGCCGTGCTCATCGTTGATCATCTTGAAGTGATCCAAGTCGAGCATGATGATCGACACTTCGCTACCCGCGCGCTGCGCGCGGCTGAACTCGGTTGTGCAGTAGCGGTGGAACGCTCGCTGGTTCGCCAGCCCGGTTAGCGGATCCTCGGCCGCTTGACGCTCCAGGCGCTCGACCAGGTGAGCATTTGACAGTGCGATGGCTGCGTGCGCGGCATAGGCGGAGAGCGTGGCGGTGTCGCCCGGTAGGAACACCGTCGAGCCGTGCGCGAGCGCTGCCAGCATGCCGAGCATCTCCTCGCGGAAGATCAGTGGTGCTGCGCACATGGAGCCGAATGGCATCTGCTGATGAGGCAGTGCAGCTAGCGTCTGGTCGGTGGCCAGGTCGTCGATCACTATCGTGCCGCGGGTAAGCAACGTGTCGCGATGCTCCTGGGCCCACGACTCCAGCGCGGCCAGCGACGGCTCTGGGATCCCGGAGTGCCGGTCGGCCCGGATGCTTGTCCCGTCGGCGAGCAGCAGCGCGAACTCCTTGCCGCCGACCGCCGACTGCGCCTTGGCGGTGATCTGGTCGAGCACCTCGTCCAGACGCAGCGCCGAGGATAGGTCGTTGAGCGAGGACAAAAGACGCTCGGCGGCGTCGTCCTGCTCGCGGACACGGAGCTCGAGCGCATCGACCCGTCGATGCAGGAATCGCATCGCCCTCGTGGCGATTCCGAGCTCCCCCACCGTGAAGATTCCCGCTGCCACGGGGACGAGCACGGGGTCCGTCAGCGCCCCGATGCCAACCAGTGCTGCTGTGGCACCGCCGAGCGCAAACGCTGCGCGTGTGAGATCGCGCGTACCGGCTGTCCAGCGAACGTCGAACTCGCAGCATTCGTCGCCGCGAGCACCACACAGTGGGTGCGTGACATGCGCAAGCGGTAGCCCGAATAGCTGCGGGACGGTTGCCAGCAGTCCCATCGTGTATCCGCAGTCGTGGCGGTGATAGCCGACGCCGGAAACGTCCGTGTAGCGCATGCGCACGCGCGCAGCGCTGCGGTCGAGCACGACCAGCTGGTGCGCCCAGTTGAACTTGGCGTTGGCGCGCACCACGTTGCCGTACACGAACCCCGGTGTGCCAAGGGCGCGCAGGGTGTGCTTGAGGCCCATCGCCACAGACAGGTCCAGCACTGCAGCCCCCACGTGTTCTGCGATCTCGGGATCCCCGAGCACCTCTTCCGCTGCATTCCACAGCGCAAGCTTGGTGTCGTAGGAAAACCAGTGGTTCTCGTCGCGTAGACGCTCCTCAGCGTTAGTCAGCCCGGCCAGGGCCAGCATCCGCTTTGCTGCTTGAGCGCCAGCCTGGCGCTCCACGTAGGTGAGGATCAGGCGAGAGGTAAGCCCCGATCCGGCATGCTCACGCCTCCATGCCGAGCTGACATCGGCGTTTGGTGCGTACGCGCCCTCAGTTCTGCCGCCGCGTGGAGCCATCATCTCCATGTATCGGTCGACGCGCGGGCCGAGTGAAGCTAATAGCAATCGAGCGCTGCGTGGCGGCGCTGGGTTTCGCGTCGTCAGGGACGCCAGACCGACACCGCCATAGTCGGCCCGCTGCCAGAGGAGCTCAGGTTCCATGCTGCCGCAATTACACGACCAAACGGTGCCGCGGCCGTCTGAACGACTGGTGGGTGGGGTGTGTCACCCTCAGGCACGGGTTCGTCGAGGCCACCGGATGCGGGCCGGACGAACACTGGGTTCGCGGGGATTGAGATGAGGGCGCCCGGCATCGGCGCGAACATCTCATCGCCACCACCGTCGGCTGCGATGGGTGCGAAGCGGTCGGCGATCTGCTGTGGCGCGCCACCCAGGCCGTTGGCACCGATCTGCGCGCTGAAAGCTTCGTTGCCGAGCGAGCTCTCGGTCTCGGTGATCCAGGTCACGGTGCCGCCCTGGGGCAGCGCTACAACGTTGTTGTAAGCGGCTTTGGTGTCGGCTGGAGTGAGCTCCAGTGTCCTGCCGAAGGCGTTGGCGTTGAGGACGCTGGCGAGAACCGGACCGAGCGGGGGACCGGGTCCTTCCTCGTCGAACGAGCATTCCTCTTCAGTCCAGGCGGCGAGGCCATGTGAGGCGCCGGACAGCGAGAGAGTGAAGTCGTGCACCGGCGTGGGGGTGATCACGACCTTCCGCTGAAAGCGCTGGCTTTGCGACGGCGCGATCAGCACGAACCCGTTGCAATATCCGGACAGGTAAGCGGTTCCGTGTGCGTCGAACTGCGGGACTGCTCCTCCAGG
>JBEKAM010000284.1:0-3683 GCA_050015915.1 Solirubrobacteraceae bacterium | reverse complement strand
TCTGCCGCAGTGCTTATGTCCGTGGCCGCGCCGCGCGACGGTTCGACGCTTGGCGAGGCGCAGCGCCCTCGCTACACACGGAGCTGATCACGCTGGTCGGCTGCGCTGGACACGTCATACGCTGGCGCTGCCCAGCGGGCTTGACGATGGTGGCGCACAGCTGGGGACGGCTGCTTGAAGGTGCGCACGAACGCCGTAGCGCCAACCCTCAGCCTGTCCGGCAAGCCGACCCTCCCAGCCCCCGGGACGACTTCCTCTCGGGCACCAGCGGAACCGTGGGCGGCCTAGACGCCGTGCGCCGCGCGGTGCGCGACGAGACAGTCAGCGCGTGGGAGATCCTCAGCGCAAAGCGTGCGCGACTCGCACTCGCCTCACGGCATACGCCGCCACTGCGGCGGGTGTTGGCGCTCAGCGTGGAGCGCCCCCAGCACCGCCAGCTGACCGACGCGATACATGCCGAGCTCCTGCGCTCACGCCACAACGTGGAGGTGCACACGACTCAGCCGGACGGTCGTGGCAAGTTCGAGAACCTCAACCTGCTGCTCGCCGAGTGCGAGGAAGGGGAGATGGGTGAGACTCCAATCAATGAGTACGACTGGCTGCTTGTCATCGACGATGACGTCGAGTTGCCGCAAGGCTTCGTCGACCGCTTCCTATTCCTCTGCGAGCGCTTCTCCCTGTCGCTCGCCCAGCCCGCCCATCGCTTGCACTCCCATGCCGCCTGGCCCGTGACCAGACGGCACCCCGGCAGCGTCGTGCGGGAGACGAGCTTCGTGGAGATCGGCCCCGTGACAGCGTTTGCAAAGCCCACTTTCCCCGTGCTGTTGCCTTTCCCCGAGCTACGCATGGGCTGGGGGCTGGACATGCACTGGGCCGCGCTCGCCCGCCAGCATGGATGGCGCTGCGGCATCGTCGACGCGGTCGCCATCCGCCACCGCGTCGCTCCCGCCGCCGCCGGCTACGGGCGCGAGCAAGCGGTCGCCGAGGCACGCTCGTTCCTCGCCACACGGCCATATCTGAGCGCGCACGAGGCCGCACAAACCCTCTCTACCCATCGCAGCTGGTGAGCAACTCTGCCCGCAGCGGACCGCTGGTGGCTGTGGTGGCCGAGTTCTACCCCAGCCTCTCCGATCCCGTGCTGGGGGTGTGGGCTCATCGCCAGGCGCTCGCCGCCCGCGACGCCGGCGCGGAGATACGTGTGCTGGTCCTGCACCGTCTCGTGCCGCCGCGCTCGTCGCTTACAGGCGGCATGCGCGGCGGCGCACAAGCACTGGCCACACGCATGCGCGAGCCACGCACACAGACACGCGATGGACTACCCATTACATACGTCCCCTATGTCTCGCCTCCACGCGATCGCTCCTATGCGGCGTGGGGCACATGGGCGGCGCCAATGTTGGCCATCGCGCTACGCAAACTCGCGCGGTCCTTCCCGTTTGAGCTCATCCACGCCCACAATGCCGTGCCTGCAGGCGACGCCGTTCGTCGCGCCCGCATCGCCCGTCCACTGATCGTCTCCGTGCACGGCGGCGACGTTCTGTATACCGCTAGACGCAGCCAAGCAGGCGCACACGCCGTCGCGCACGGCCTCGCTGCTGCCAAGCTGGTGCTCGCCAACAGCCATGGCATCGCCGAGCTCGCCCGACGCGACGGCGCGCGCGAGACGCGCGTGGTGCACCTCGGCACCGATCTACCCATCACCCAGCGCCCCGCCCGGCTCGCAGGCGATGCTCCCACGCTCGTCACAATCGCGCACCTGGTCGCCCGTAAGCGCCACGCTGATGTGCTGCGCGCGCTAGCGGTGCTCTCCCAACGCCATCCCACGTTGCGCTACTCGGTGATCGGCGACGGCCCCGAGCGAATCGCGCTGGAAGGGCTCGCCGCGCGCCTTGGGGTCGTCACGCGCGTTGACTTCCTCGGGCAGCTCGCTCCAGAGCGAGCGATCGAGCTCGCACGCCGCTGCACGCTGTTCGTGATGCCATCCACCGACGAGGCGTTCGGCGTTGCGTACGTCGAGGCGATGGCTGCCGGCGTGCCTGCGATTGGCTGCCGCGGCGAGCCAGGGCCCGAGGAGATTGCAGCGGCCGGCGACGGCTTTCTGCTCGTGCCGCCTGGTGACATCGAGCGGCTCACCCAGCGCATCGACGAGTTGCTGTCCGACCCCCACCGACTGCGCGAGGCTGGTCAGCGCGCACGCGCAACCGTCGCCGCCAACTTCACATGGGAGCACTGCGGTGAGCAGACCCTGGCCGCCTACCGACACGTGCTCGGTTGAAGCCTGTCCTGTTCGTCACCGGGCATGCACCCGCTTACCGGGTGGGTGCATTCGCGCGCTTGCATGAGCTCGAGCAGATCGAGTTGGCATTGTTTGGTGGAGCGTCCAAGCACGGCGGCGCTGACTTCGCCGGCGAGCTGCCGTTCCCTCACCGCCACGTGCGCCCGCGCGAGCTGTTTGCGCTGGCGGCAAGCGGACGCTATCGCGCGGTCGTGTGCCCCACCGGAGGACGGCTCGCGCCGCTGGCCACGTGGGCAGGCGCGCGGCGCGGCGAAATCCCTCTGATCCTGTGGGCTTCCCTGTGGGCGCATCCGCGCAGCGCTGCGCATGCGCTCAGCTACCTGCCACTGCGCCGGCTTTATCGCGCAGCCGACGCGATCGTTACCTACGGCCCGCATGTGAGCGCCTATGTGAGCGCCCGCGGAGCGCGCAACGTGTATATGGCGCCCCAATCCGTCGACAATGAGTTCTGGCGCTCGCCGCCGGCGGTCTCTCCCCCCACCGATCCCCACTGGCCCGCCAACGCTGAGGTCCGCTTCCTGTTCGTCGGCCGCAACGCGGAGGAGAAGGGCTTACCGATTCTCATTGCAGCCTGGCGTGCGGCGGATCTGAGTGCCACCACCGCCGCGCTCGTGCTCGCCGGCATTGAACCTAGCGACATCTTGCCGCGCCGCCAACACGAGACAGGCGAATCGCCGATCGTCTGTTTGGGCAAGCTCGCGCCCGGGCAGCTGCGCGACGTGTACGCCGCCTGCGACGTGCTCGTGATTCCGTCAGTTCCAACCCGCACTTTTCGCGAGCCGTGGGGGTTGGTTGTCAACGAGGCCATGAATCAAGCACTGCCAATCATCGCCACAGATGCCGTGGGCGCAGCCGCAGGCGGCCTGGTTCGAGACGGAGACAACGGCCTGATCGTTCGGGCCGGCGACAGTCGTGCGCTCGCTCACGCGATCGGCCGACTCGCAGCAGATCCCCCCCTGCGCGGCAGGCTAGGGAGCGCAGGCGCTACTGACGTGCTGGCGTTCAGCCACGATGCGTGGGCGCAAGGGTTCTCTCAGGCGTTGTCCAGCCTCGGTATCTCCGCACGCATTGGTAGCGTTGGATAGTCAGCCGATGAGAATTTCCCCTCTCAAGAGCCGGCCAGGTGGAGTCGTGCGCACACCATCGCGGCGGGCACTGGTCGGCGCATTGACGAGCGTCGTGCTCCTGACGGTTACCCAACCGGCGAGCGCAAACGTCGGTGAAACGATCATCCTGCGCTGCACCAACGGGCAGTCGGTCAGCGGCTTCAGCCAGAGTGCTTACCGCCAGGCTCTAAAAGAACTCAACGCCGACACCGAAGAGTACAGCCCCGAGTGCGGAGCGATGATCCGCGAAGCACAGCGCGCCGCCGCAGCGGGCGGACGTG
>JBEKAM010000283.1:0-3692 GCA_050015915.1 Solirubrobacteraceae bacterium | reverse complement strand
GCCTGACGCGGTCGAGCCATATGCGCTCGCGAGCATCTATGACACGGTGATGGCGCTGCGAAACGGAGAGGTGAGTTGGGCGATCGTGCCGATCGAGAACTCCCTCGACGGCTCGATCAGCGTGACGCTCGACCTGCTCGCGGGCGATGCTGACGACGTCAAGATCGTCGGCGAGGCACTCCTGCGCGTGAGGCATTCGCTGATCGGGGTCGGCGCAGTGGCGCTATCGGAGATCGAGACGGTGATCACGCACCCTCAGGTCCCCGGACAGTGCACGCTGTTCCTACGCAACGAGCTCGCGCACGCGCAGGTGCTGACGGCCGCCTCAACGGCGGAGGCGGTACGAGCGGTCCTCGCCGAAGGCAAACGCGAGCAGGCGGCGCTCGGCACGCCGCTCGCGGCAAGGATATACGGCGGCACGATCCTTCGCAAAGGCGTCGAGGACCGCGACGACAACGAAACGCGGTTCGTGTGGCTGGCACCAGCAGCGCGCGCCGAGCAGCCAGCGCCGCTGCGCGCAAGCACGGGCCCGGAGTGGAAGACATCGCTCGTGTTCTGGGGCTCCGGCGCCGATCGGCCGGGCTGGCTGGTGCGCTGCCTGGATGAGTTTGCGCTGCGCAACATCAACCTCACGAAGATCGAGTCGCGCCCACGACGCGAGCGCCTCGGCAGCTACATGTTCTTCGCGGACCTGGCCGCGTCCACGGCAGATCCAGCGGTCACAGAAGCTGTGACACGCATACGGGTTATGTGCGAGGAGCTACGGGTGCTCGGCTCCTACCCGAGCGCCACAAACCCACATGGGTAAGCGCTCAGAGCAGCGCTTGAGGGGCTGAGCGCCGCGTCAGTGCGGCGCCCCCGCTAGACTGCCGCCCTGAGATGGAGAGCACAGTCCCACCCGAGCCGGTGGGGTCCGTGTCGCCCTCAGAGCACCAGCGGCGCGGACCTGAGCCATCGCCCACGACGGCGATGAGCGGTCGGGTGCTCGTTCTGAACGCCACGTTTGAGCCGATCAACGTGTGCACTGTGCGCCGGGCGGTGGTGCTGCTGTTGAAGGAGAAGGCCGAGCTGGTGGAGCGTGGGCGCTGGAAGCTGCACTCCGAGAGCTCTACGCTCGCACGTCCGGTGGTGATCCGCTTGGTGAACTACGTGAAGGTGCCCCGCGACGCGCATCGGCGCAAGATCACCCGACGCGCTGTGTTCGCCAGGGACAGCTGGACCTGCCAGTACTGCGGCTCGCGCTCCAACCTGACGGTCGATCACGTCATCCCGCGATCCAAGGGCGGCAACTCGAGCTGGGAGAACATCGTCGCCTCGTGCGCCCCCTGCAACCGGCGCAAGGGCGACCGGCTGCCGCGCCAGGCGGGAATGCACCCGCGCCACACCCCGCGCACCCCGCGGGCGGAGATCTTCATCCACGTCGCCAGCCCCACCATCCCGGCGGCGTGGCTGGCGTATCTGCCCCAGGCGGCCTGACGGTCGTTGGGGCGGCGCCAGGCTGCGTCGTCGCTGGCTTGGTCATCGAGCCCTCCGGTCGGTGGTGGCCAACACGACGAAGGGCGCCCGTACTGGGCGCCCTTCGCATGCTGCTCTGACTGGATGACCGAGGCGACGGAAAAAGGCTGCCGGAGGGACCAGGGCCGGCGATCGTCTCGGGGTGTCCCGGGTTGGATTCCGCTAAGCGGTCCAGCCTGTCCGACCTAGCGGCCGGTCACCTCCAGGGTCCCGCAAGAACTGTCACTCAACGTTTGGACCACCTCCTTTCTCTGGTCCCGCCAGGGTAGCGAACGGAGCTGACATTTGGGGGATGATCACTGTTGCTTCGGCGAACCTGGCATCCGACAGGAGCTCTCAGCGGATGATGACGCCGAACTCCTGGGCGTAGGTGGCGCCGGGGGCGCCTTCCGCGAGGGAGGAGGGGACGCTGGGTGTGACACCGATCCCCGTTTCCTTGTATTGAGCTTCGAGGATGTTGGCGAGGTGCCCGGGCGAGGCGATCCAGGCGGAGACGATCGACTGCGGCGTGGAGAGCTGGTAGGTGCCCCATGCGAGGTTCTCGCCGATGACGTAGCCGTCGCTCGGGCTGGGGATGTAGCCGGTGTCGCGGATGCGGTCGACGGGGGTCTCGCCGCTGGGCGAGACGTGCGCGAAGTAGTCGTCGGCGATCAGTTCCTGGCAGTGGCCTTCGGCAGCTTCTTCGAGCTGCTGGTTGGCCTGCAAAGGACTCTCGCTGTTTTCGGCGCGCTTGCGGTTGATCAGGCAGAGCACGGACGCTCGGACGAGCTGAATGTTTTCCACAGTGGGCGTCAGTTCGGTGTTCTGGCAGGGCGTGGCGAGGACGCTGGCGATCGTGGCTGCGACGTTCTGTACGGGTACTGTTGGGGCAGCCGGTTCGGTGGGTTCAGCCGCGGGGCTGGGTTCCGCCGGTTCGGTGCTCCTGCGGGTGTGGGTGCGGCGGGGCTTGTCCGTGCTTTGTATGCGCGGTTCGATGTTGCGCGTCTCGCACAAGCGACGTGCAAGGCGCGCACGCCGGGACGCGTGGGCTGAGCTCTTGGTGGCGCAGCGGACACGTGCTCGCTTGGCTCGATTGCCGTGACGGCGGGCAATGGTGGCGCGCTCGGGAGTTGCGGCTGAGGCGACACCGGTAGCTGCAAACGCGACACAGCTGAGGATGAGAAGAACGGTCGCGAGAACTTTGCTGGGGGTTGGCACCCTCAGCGTGTCGACCGTAGTTAAGGCCTATCTGAGAACAGGCCCATGAAGATGGACAGGTAGGAGCCCTCAGCAGTAATCGTGGGTGGATTCTTGCGTGACGTATGTTGCGAGCGGCCGAGCTAAGCGCTGGGCGCGGCACCGTCTTGGGGCTCGCCGCCATCAGCGACGACGCCCTCGTCCTGTGCGTCTGCGGCTGGCGTGGCGTCGTCGCCGGCGTCTATCACCAGTGCCACTGCGCTCACAACGTCGTCGTCCTTGAGGTTCATCACGCGCACGCCAGTGGCCGAGCGGCCCTGCTGGGAGATGCCTGCAGCGGCGGTTCGCTGCACCATGCCACCGACGCTGATGAACACCAGCTCCTGGTGCTCGCGTACCACGAGCGCGCCCGCGAGGGCACCCTTTTGCTCGGTGAGGCCGATCGTCTTGACGCCTTTGGCGCCGCGGTTGGTCTTGCGGTACTGCGCGATCTGGGTGCGCTTGCCGTAGCCGTTCTCGGTGACCACCAGTAGGTCCATGTCGTCGCGGGCGACGTCCATCGCTATCACCCGGCCGTCCTTGCCGACGTCCATCCCGCGCACGCCTGTCGTGTCGCGCCCCATCGAGCGCACGTCGGACTCTGCGAAGCGCACGGTCAGCCCTGCGCGAGAGACCATGATGATCTCGTCGTTGGGGTCGACGGCGCGCACGGCGAGCAGCTCGTCGTCGTCGCGGATGTTGATGGCGATGATCCCGTCCGCTTTGATCGGGGTGTTGTAGGACTGCAGCTCGGTCTTCTTGACGGTGCCGTTGCGGGTGGCGAACACGAGGTACTGGGTCTCGGTGAAGTCGCGGGTGGAGACGACCGCTTGGATCCGCTCGCCTTCGCGCAGCGGCAGGATATTGACGAGCGCGCGTCCCTTCGCGGTGCGCTGCGCCTCGGGAAGTTCGTAGACCTTCGAGCGGTACACCTTGCCGCGATTGGAGAAGAACAGGAGATA
>JBEKAM010000282.1:0-3696 GCA_050015915.1 Solirubrobacteraceae bacterium | reverse complement strand
TGATCCGTAGCTCCAGGCGGGCCAGCGCGGTCCCGAGGCAGAAGTGTCGTCCGCCGGCGCCGAACGCTTGGTGCTCGGGGTTGCGCTGCACGTCGAAGTGATCGGGGTTCTCGTAGCGCGTCTCGTCGCGGTTCGACGACGCGTACCACAGCACCACCTTCTCCCCCGCGCGGATCTTCTGCCCATGGAGCTCCGTGTCGCACGTGGCCGTGCGGCGGAAGTGCGCGAACGCGGGAAACATCCGCAGCGCCTCCTCGACCGCGGCGGGGACCAGCGAAGGGTCCTCCAGCAGCAGCCCATGCTGCTCTGGGTCTTCCAGCAAAGCGCGCATGGCCGAACAAAACGTCGCCTTGGTGCTGTCGTTGCCGGCGGCCATCAGCAGGAAGAAGCCCATCACGATCTCGTGTTCCTCGAGTTTCTCGCCGTCGATCTCGGCGTGCACCAGCACGCTCGTCAGATCAGCGGTTGGATGCACACGGCGCTCTGCGATCAGCTTCGCGCAACGCTCGAACACCTCGGGGATGTCTTTCTGAAGCGCACCGTCGATGCCATCCGGGTTGACGTCCGGGTCGCCCGCCCCGAGCGTCGAGTTCATCAGCCGTGCCCAGATCTCATCGTCCTCCTCGGCGATGCCCATGAAGCTTCCGATCACGCGCGCGACCACCGGCTGTGCGAGGTCATTGACCAGATCGCAGCTCTCGCTGCTTTCGAGTCGCTCGAGGACCTTGACGACAATCGCCCGAATCGAGTCCTCGTGAGCGGCGATCCGCCTGGGTGTGAAGCCAGCCTGGAACAGCGCCTTCAGGCGATCGTGCTTCGGCGGGTCCATGCCGATGAACATCGAGCGCACCAGCTCAATCGGCAACACGCCCGCCGCGGTGATGCCCTGTTCTGAGGAGTACGTGCGCCAGTCGCGGCTGACCGTGTGGATGTCATCCGCGGTTGTGACCGACCAGAAGCCCGCCTCGTCAGGGAATTCCTCGAAGCTCTCTGTCCAGTGAATCGGACAGCCGCTGCGCAGCGCCTTGAACGTCTCGTGTGGCGGACCGTCGAGCCAGAGCTCACGCGCCGTCACCTCGACGCTCTGAAGATCACTTTCAACTGCCGCCATTCGCTACCCCTCTGCGATTGCCGCCAAGTGCAACTGCATGCTACTGGCTGGCTGGCCAACATGCGTGACGTACGATCATCGGTGCCCGCACTTTGCGGAACTGGATCAGGACTCGTCTCTAGGTAGGCGAGGGCTTGGCGCCACCGCAGCTCGTCCCGTCGATGGTGACGGTGGAGGCTGAGGAGTTTGCTGGCGCTCCACCAGGAGCTCGCCAACGGTCAGCCGGGCGACCTTCAGCTCGCCGATGTCGAGTGAGCCGATCGATCCGCGACGAATCACGAGCCTGCCGATCGCCATCGCTCCGATCGCGACCGCACCGCCCGCAAGCGCGCCCGCCGCAACTGCCCCGAGAGCGCTTGCGCCGAGCGCCCTCCTGCGCGGCCAGGTGCGATCAGCTCGCGCCATGTGGCGGTGTGCGCTCTAGCGCGTGTCCAGCGAATAGAAGCATGTTCGTGAGGTGAGCTTCGACCGTTGCGAGATTGTGTTCGCCGGGATAGATCGCGCCGTGAGCATCGGCGCCCGCCGAGCGCAGCGCAGCCGCGAACGGCAGGTCCTCGTCAGGGTTGGCGATGTGGTCTTGTTCGCCGCCGTAAACGAACGCGTGCAAGCTGAGCCGCTTGAGCACGGAGTGGTCGATGCGCAGATCTCCTTCAAGGCCGTTGAAGAAGCCGAGCCAGCTCTCGACGACGCCAAAGCGATACGGGTTGGCGAGCGCGACGTTCATCGCACCATAGGCACCCATCGAGTCGCCCATCACCGCGCGAGCACCCCGCGCGGGAATCGTCGGCAGCATGCGGTCGACCATTTCCTGAACTTCCAGGATGTAGCTTTCGTAGCGCAACGAGCCGGCGTTGCGCCAGTTGTTGGATCCAGGCCCACCCTGGATCATCACCGCGATCACCGGCGGGATCTCGTGTCGGGCGATCAGCTGATCGAGCTGGCTCTGCAGGCCGATCTGCAGAAACGCGGTGTTCGACTGATCATTGCCCGTGAGCAGGTATAGAACTGGGTAGTGGGCGGTTGTGCTTTCGTAGCCCGGAGGCACGTACACGAGGAACGAGCCGATGCCATGCACGGCGGGCGAGGGGTAGTTAGCTTCCAGGATCGAGCTACCGGCGCCGTCGCGACTGACTGGTTCGAGCGTCGGCAGCGTGGAGAGCGCGGGAGCGGAGCTGACCGCGGCCGCTTCAGGTTCGACCGCGGTGGGAGTACCCGCGATGCTCGCGAGCGACAGCTGTTCGCCGTGCACGAGCACCAGGCAGAAGACCGCGAGCATGCTCAGCAACACCCCTGTTAGACGCCACTGTGCTCGCGTCCGCGGGCCTCGCCAAACGGCGGGTCCGGCGGGGTGGGAGGGTCCTAAAACACCTGCTTCTCGCCGGGGCGGGAACGCGGGCACCCAGGGTGGCGGCAGGACTTCAGCCGCGGCGGCGCCTCCCTGCCCGGGCCAGCTCCAGTCGCCGAGGCCATCGAGCCACACCTGGCTGCGCGACGCTCTCATAGCTACAGACATCGACGAGATTCAATGAAGGGCCGACCCAAAATCCAACCCCTGCATGAGCGCGCCCAGGCTGCAGGCGCGCATGCAGATCTCAGCTCGTGCTCCACACCTCCCCCACGCCCCCGAACCCGAGCGCGTCCTTGGTCGCTTCGGTGAGATCGAATTCGCGGCCTTCCACGTACGGACCACGGTCGACGACCGGAACGCGGACGGTGCGTCCGTCATAGCGCAGCGTGATCAAAGTGCCGCACGGGAGCGTCTTATTGGCGACGCCCATGGTCGCGCTCGTGAGCGATCCTCCGCACGCGAGGCTGCCACCGCCGCCGTACCAAGAGGCCTCTGCCAGGCGAAAGACGTTCAGCTTGCCGAGACGTCGGTGGCTGGGAAGCTCCGTGGCGTTGCCCGCAAAGCGCAGCCGCGCCCAGCGACTGCCGAGCCGATGCGGCACGTAGTTGAGCCGAAAGCGTCCGTTGGCGCCTGTGCGAGCGCTGGCAAGTGTCTTCCAGCCGTGGTTACCCAGAGCCTGGAGCGTTACCAGCTCGCCCGCAGAGGACGGCTGATGGTTATCCAGGAGCTTGCCCGTGACGCTTGCACGATGGCCGGCCAGGACGTTTAGCTGGTAGCCACGCACATGCAGCTCGGTTTGAGCTGGAGTGACGATTGTCGGATCGGTTGCAGCGATCTCGACCGGGGCCAAAGGCGCCGCGGACTGCGGCGTCGTGGGGACGTACAAAACGACAAACCTCCTTGTTTGCGCCTACGGGGTTAGCTGTCGGGCTCACGCCGCCTGCACACGCGAACCAGACGCGTGTCAGCCGGGCGTTACGGCCGCAGCAGCGACCGATTCGCCCCATCCGGTCCGCTTTTCTGCGGTCCGGCAGTGGGTCCCCCGCTCGCCTCCATCAACGGAGACGACTCGGCGAGTCGAACAATCGTCCGGAGGATAGAAGGTCAGTGGGATCTATCTGTGTGACGGCCGGCACATATAGGCGCCAATTGGACTCGCCGATATGTAGAAATCCCGCATTGCAATGCGGGATTGCGGGATCACCCCAATGTCATGAATTGACGCTGATTATTTGGA
>JBEKAM010000281.1:0-3714 GCA_050015915.1 Solirubrobacteraceae bacterium | reverse complement strand
CCCTGCCGTGGGTCTCGAGCAGGCCGATCACGACGTCTCGGCCTGCCTCCTGCTCCGCGTGGCCCTCCTGCAGCATGCGGTAGGTCTTGCCAACACCAGCCGCCATGCCGATGAAGACCTTCAGGCGGCCGCGACTCTGATCGGTTGGGGCGGCCATGGCGATGAGATCGCACGCGCGAGTCTCGCGACGCGCTCGCCGCTCATGCTCCGAGCAGGTTGTGCACGATCAGGTCAATCAGCTTGATGCCGATGAACGGAGCGATGATCCCGCCGAGACCGTAGATCCAGAGGTTGCGCCGCAATAGCGCGCTGGCGCCGATCGGGCGGTAGCGCACACCGCGCAGCGACAGTGGGATCAGCAGCGGGATCACGATCGCGTTGAAGATGATCGCGGAGACGATCGCTGACTGCGGGGTGCCGAGGTCCATGATGTTGAGCACGTGCAGTGGACCGTTGCCCCCCGGCGTTGCTGCATAGGTGGCGACGAACACCGCAGGCAGAATCGCGAAGTACTTGGCGACGTCGTTGGCGATCGAGAACGTAGTCAGCGCGCCGCGCGTGATCAACAGCTGCTTGCCCACCTCAACGATCTCGATCAGCTTCGTCGGGTTGGAGTCGAGGTCGACCATGTTGCCCGCCTCACGCGCCGCCTGGGTGCCGGTGTTCATCGCCACACCCACATCCGCCTGGGCCAGCGCGGGCGCGTCGTTGGTGCCATCACCGGTCATCGCCACTAGCCGTCCCTCGGCCTGCTCCTCGCGGATCAGCGCGAGCTTTCGCTCAGGGGTAGCTTCGGCAAGGAAGTCATCGACGCCTGACTCCTCAGCGATCTTGGCCGCCGTCAGGCGGTTATCGCCGGTGACCATCACGGTCCGAATGCCCATCGCGCGGAGTTGGTCGAAGCGCACCTTCATGCCCTCCTTGACCGTGTCCTTGAGGTAAATCACACCTAGGATCTGGCTGTCGCGGCAGACCGCTAGTGGCGTGCCTCCCTCGCGGGCAATGCGGTCGAGCGCCTCCTGCAGCTCCGGCGGCGGCGAGCCGCCCTCGCGCTTGACGAAGTCGATGATCGCGTCGCCGGCGCCCTTGCGCAGCTGCTGGCCATCCATGTCGACGCCGCTCATGCGCGTCTGCGCGGTGAACGGCACGAACTCGGCCTGCAGCGTGGCCATGTCGTGCTCGCGAATGCCGTACGTCTTTGCCAACACCACGATCGAGCGCCCCTCAGGCGTCTCATCCGCGAGCGAAGCCAGCTGTGCCACCTCGGCCAGCTCGGACTCGGCGACACCTGGCATCGGCACGAATTCAGATGCCAGCCGGTTGCCGATCGTGATTGTGCCCGTCTTGTCGAGCAGCAGCACGTCGATGTCTCCCGACGCCTCGACCGCGCGTCCGGAGAGCGCGAGCACGTTGCGGCGTACGAGCCGGTCCATGCCCGCAATGCCGATCGCGGAAAGCAGCGCACCGATAGTGGTCGGGATCAACGCGACGAGCAGCGCGATCAGCGTCGTCTCAGAGATCGACGTGCCGGCGAACAGGCCGAAGGGGCGCAGCGTGGCGACGACAATCACGAAGATCAGCGTCAGTGCCGCGAGCAGGATGTTCAGCGCGATCTCGTTCGGGGTCTTGCGCCGTGAGGCACCCTCGACGAGCGCGATCATGCGGTCGAGGAACGACTGGCCGGGCTCTTGTGTGATTTCGACGACGATCTCATCCGACGTCACCCGCGTGCCGCCCGTGACCGCGCTGCGGTCGCCGCCGGACTCGCGGATCACCGGCGCGGACTCACCGGTGATGGCGGACTCGTCAACTGTGGCGATACCCTCGATCACGGTGCCGTCGCCGGGGATCAGCTCACCCGCGGGGACGACCACGACATCGCCGCGCGTCAGCTCGGCGGCCGCCTTGGTGGAGCCGTCGCGCATGGTGGCGACCGTCTCCTTGCGCATCGAGCGCAGCGTGTCCGCCTGCGCACGGCCGCGCCCCTCGGCGAACGCCTCGGCCATGTTCGCGAACACGACCGTCAACCACAGCCAGATCGAGATCGTGAACGTGTACCACGCAGGCTCGTGACCGCCGCCGAGCGGCTTGCCGCCGAACACCTGAATCAGCCATGTGACGGTGGTGATCACCGAGCAGATCTCCACCACGAACATCACCGGGTTGCGGACCTGCACACGCGGGTCGAGCTTCTTGAAGCTGTCGATCAGCGCGCGGCTGACGATGTCACGCTGGAACAGCGAGATTGCCTGTCGCTCATGGGTTGCCGGCATCTGCGCAGACATCAGTGGGTCCCTTCGGTGAGGCGGTTGAGGGCGAGGTTGAGCTCGAGCACGTTCACGCCTTCCTCGCCGGAGAAGCCGAGCCCGCGACCTGAGGTGTACTTGGCGATCAGCCCGTCGACGGTCGCCCGTGAGATTCCGCGGACCGCCGCCACGCGGTAGGCCTGGATCCAGGCGTTCGCTGGAGAGATTTCAGGGTCGAGTCCGGAAGCGGAGGTGTTGACCGCGTCGACGGGGATCTTTGCCACAGTCAGCCTGGGGTCGTATTCAGTCTTGGTCGTTGGGTTCTTGTTGAGTTCCAGATACGCCTTGATGTTTTCTTCGTCTGCTTCCTTGGTCTTGACGCTGTTGGGGCCGCGGTTTGAGAACGTGCTCGCGGCCGCGTTGTCGGCACCGCCTTCGGTTGCCGACGGACGCGTCTGGAAGTAGCGCGGGTCGGGTTCGGTGACGAGTTCCCCTTCCTTTTCTTCCGGCTTTCCGTTCTTACCGATCACCGGAGCGGCGAAGCTCTGGCCGATGATCTTCGAGCCGACGAGCTTGCCGTCGAGGTGGATCTGCTGTCCGTTGGCGTCTCCGGGGAACGCGACCTGGCTGATGCCAGTGATCACGAGTGGATACACGAGTCCGAGCAGGATCGTAAAAAGGATGATCCCGATGATGGATGTGACAATGTCGCGCTTCATCTCAGTACAGGTGTCCTGTGAGTCCCTGGACGATCGGTCCAAGGAGCAGTGCGGGGAAGAACGTGAGCGCGCCGACGAGGATGATCACGCCGATCAACAGCACCACGAACGTGGGGTTATCGGTGCGCATCGTGCCGAGGCCCGCCGGCGTGACGCGCTTGCCTGCCAGCGCCCCAGCGACAGCGAGCGCGAACAGGATCGGGGCGTAGCGGGCGAGGATCATGTCGAAGCCACCAAGCACGTCCGCGAAGGTGATCCCGTGCGAGCCGACGTTGCCGGCGTTTGGCTGAATGAAGCCTGTGTAGCCGGCGAACGCCGAGCCGTTGTTGTTCGCCTGGGAGAGGTAGGCGTAGAAGGTCTCTGAGAAGGCCTGCGGCGTGTGAATGCCGAGCTTTCCGGCGGACGTCGCCACTTCGGAGATCGACGCGCGCCCTGACTTCGAGGCGGTGGCAAGCGCAGTGCAGAACAGCGCCGCGAGTGGGGTGATGAGGATACCCAGGCCGGCGAGCTTGATCTCCCTGGCCTCGAGCTTCTTGCCTAGCCACTCGGGTGTGCGCCCGACCATCAGGCCGCCGATGAACACAGCCAGCAGCACATACAGAAGGATCGAGTAAAGGCCCGTGCCGACGCCGCCGAATATCACCTCGCTGGCTGAAAGGTTCGCGAACGGGACCGCACCACCGATTCCAGTGAACGACTCGATTGCACTGTTTACGGCACCACACGAGGTGACAGTGGTGACGACGTCG
>JBEKAM010000280.1:0-3717 GCA_050015915.1 Solirubrobacteraceae bacterium | reverse complement strand
CCTGCTGGCGATGGTCAACGACGAGAACAACGGCGTGGTCAGCCTTGGCGAGGATGGCGGCGATCGCTTCACGGCGGACTTCAACGAGCGCGAGCGCGAGCGCATCGCCCGCGCTCGCGACTTCTCGGCCGAAGTGCTCCGTGCGGCGGGCGCGAAGCGGGTGCTGCGCACCGACCTGTTCACCACACACGTCCAGGGCAGCTGTCGCATGGGTAGCGACCCGTCGCGCTCGGCGGTTGACGCCAACTGCGAGTCACACGATGTGCGTCGCCTGTTCGTCGGCGACGGCTCGCTCGTGCCGCGAACGCTGTCGGTGAACCCGTCGCTGACGTTCATGGCGCTCGCCGAGCGGCTCGCCGGCTATCTTGCCAGCGGCGAGCACGGTTACTTCACCGCCGCCAGCTGAGCCACCGCGCTGGCGTTCGCTCCCGGCACACGCGCTCGACCAGTGATTGCCCTACGATTGTCTGCATGATTGTCGACAATCCTCCGTCGGTCGCGCTACTGGGGCTCGGCGAGGCGGGCTCGGCGATCGCCGCGGACCTGGTGGCGGCGGGCTGCGCTGTCAGCGGCTGGGACCCCGTGCCGAAACCAGTGCACGACGCGGTGCGCCTGGCAAGCGGCGCGCATGACGCGGTGGCGGGTGCGGAGATTGTGTTGAGCGTGAACCTCGCGGCGGTGGCACGCGAGGTGGCAGAGGAAGTCGCGCCTGCGCTCGCGCGCGAGGCGATCTATGCGGATCTGAACACCGCCACCCCGACGGTCAAGCGGGAGGCTGCCGCGCCCGTGCAGGACGCCGGCCACCGTTTCGTGGACGTCGCCCTGATGGCACCGGTGCCGGGGCGCGGCCTTTCGACGCCGGCGCTCGCGTCCGGCTCGGGAGCGATCGACTTCGTCGCGAGGATGACTCCGCTGGGCATGTCCGTACAGGTCCTCGGCGCCCTCCCCGGAGAAGCGGCGGAGCGCAAGCTGCTGCGCAGCGTATTTGCCAAGGGCCTCGCTACCGCCGCGCTCGAGAGCCTCGCGGCGGCGCGCGCGGCGGGCTTGGAGGAGTGGCTGCACGAGCACCTCGTCGAGACGCTCGAGAGCGCCGACGGCGAGCTGCTCGACCGGCTGCTGGAGGGCAGCTTCACCCACTCCGTGCGCCGCACCGAGGAGATGCGTGCCGCCGCATCGATGCTCTCCGAGCTGGCGGTTCCCGCGCGGGTCAGCGAAGCTGCCGCAGGCTGGTTCGAGCAACTGACAGAGGAGAAGGAGTCGAGCATTGGCTGAAGAGGGTTACGAGCAGCTGCGGGAGGCGATCGTCAGCGGTCGGCTGCAGCCGAACGAGCGCCTGATCGAGGCCGAGCTGAGCCGCGAGCTGGGTGTGGGGCGCGCGGTTGTACGCGCGGCACTTGCGCGGCTCGAGCAGGAGGGACTGGTCGAGCGCGAGCGCAACCGCGGCGCGCGCGTGCGGATGATCTCCGAGCGTGAGGCGGTCGAAATCCTCGAGGCGCGGACGGTGCTCGAGGGGCTGGCCGCCCGCTACGCAGCGGAGCGCGCAGACGGGAACGCGATCGGCGACCTGCGCTCGATCCTCGCCGAGATGCACAGCCGGCTGAAGGACGGCGATCTGCTCGGCGCCTCAGACCAGAACGCGCGGCTACACGAGCGCATGCGCGAGGCCGCCGACCACCCGACGAGCGCCCGCTTGATCTCGGGCCTGCGCTCGCAGCTGGTGCGCTTCCAGTACCGCACGATCCTCGTGCCGGGACGCAGCGACCACTCCTACAGCGAGCACGAGGCGATCGTCGATGCAATCGCCGCGCACGACCCGGACGCGGCGGAGACGGCGATGCGCGCGCACCTCTCCCACGTCGCCGAAGCTCTTCACGCCGCCACGCAGGAGCCGGGAAGCCTGGTACAAGCGAACGGCAACGCTGGCGCGAATGCCAAGCCGAGCGCCCCCGCGAGCAAGCCGCTTGCTGCCCCTTATGCGGAGCTGGCCGAGCTCGGCTCGGCGACCGTGTATGAGGCAGGAGGTCGGCGCGGCTATGTGGACGCCGACCTGATTCAGGCGGTGCCCGGCTCGCGCGCGGCAGGCCCCGCGCGGACGGTGCGCTGCGGGCAGGACGACAACCTGATGGTCCATGCGGCGATCGCCGAGGCGCAGGCGGGCGAGGTGCTCGTGCTGACGATGCCCGAGGCGCGCCCGGTGGCGCTGGTGGGCGATCTGCTCGCGACCCAGGCGCGCGAACGTGGCGTCGCGGCGCTGTTGATCGACGCTTCCATTCGCGACGTCGAGGAGCTGCGGGAGATGGGCCTGCCGACCTGGGCGCGGTGGGTGCGCGTGCGCGGCGCCGGCAAGGACGTCCCCGGCGCGATCGGCGAGCCGGTCGTCGTGGGCGGCGCGAGGATCCGCCAGGGCGATGTGGTGGTGCTCGACGCGGACGGTGTGGCGATCGTCGAGCAGGAGCGCGTCGAGGATGTGCTCGAGGCCTCGCGCGAGCGCCTGGAGCGCGAGCGCATCAAGCGCGGAAAGCTCCAGCAGGGAGCGCTCTCCTACGAGATCGACGGCCTGCGCGAGCGGGTCGAGGGGGCACGGTGACCAAGCCGCTTGGAGACCTCGCGCACATCGCCCACGCGGAGCTGCTCACGCCGACGCCGCAGGAGAGCCTCGAGTTCTTCGTGGAGCTATTCGGGATGGAGGTGGAGGCAAGCGAGGGGCAATCGGTCTACCTGCGCGGCTTTGGTGACTACGGCCGCTACAGCCTGAAGCTGACGGAGGCACGCCTGCCGGGCATTGGCCACGTGGCGATCCGCGCCTGGGATGAGGACTCGCTGCGCCGCCGCGTGGCGGCGATCGAAGCGAGCGGACGCGGCGAGCACTGGATCGAGGGCGACGTCGGCCACGGCCCTGCGTATCGCTTCACCGACCCCGACGGCCACCCGTTCGAGCTGTACTACGAGCAGGAGCGCTACATCCCACCCCCCCACCTGCGCCCGGCGCTGAAGAACGTGCCGCAGCGCTTCACCGGCCGTGGCGCGGCGGTCAAGCGCCTCGACCACGTCAACCTGCTGACGGTCGATGTGGCCGCCAACCGCCGCTTCGCGCAGGAGACGCTCGGCTACCGCCTGTTTGAGCGGATCGAGCGCGACGACGGCAGCGAGGCGGGCGCGTGGCTGAGCCTCTCGATCGCCGCCCACGAGCTGATCTACGTCGCCGACGCGCACGCGGTGGGCGGGCGGCTGCACCACCTCGCCTTCTGGGTGGACACGCGCGAGGAACTGCTGCGCGCGGCCGACCTGTTCCTCGACGCGGATGTGCCGATCGAGGCGGCGCCGTCCAAGCACGCCGTGGCCAACGGCTTCTTCCTGTACGTGTTCGAGCCGGGCGGCAACCGCGTGGAGGTCACCTCCGGCGGCTACTTCGTGTATGACCCCGACTACGAGCCGATCGTGTGGACCCAGGCCGAGCGCGCCCGCGGCCAGGCATGGGGCGTGCGCACGGTGGAGACGTTCCACACGTACGGGACGCCTGATGTGAGCGGGGAGGCAATCGGGCCGCCGCTGCCGCCTACGAGTGCGATTCCCGGCGGGTAGCGCCCAAGTTGGTGGCATCCCCCGGGCAGCCGCGATCCCGTTTTGGTACCATCTCGGTATGAGTATTCAAATCGCTGTCCGCCTTCCAGACGAGCTTGTGGCGTTCGTAGACGAGGCGGTGGTGTCTGGCAGGGG
>JBEKAM010000279.1:0-3755 GCA_050015915.1 Solirubrobacteraceae bacterium | reverse complement strand
GATCCCCACCGCCGGCAACGACCTCGTCCTGATCGTCGGCCTGGCTTCTGTCGGCCTGATCCTCGGCAGCACCTCGGCGTTCTTCCACACGATGCGCGTCGGTAGCGACGGTGTCGCACTGGCCCGCGCCGGCTGGATCGCCGCCGGCCTGTGGATCGCGGGGATCGGCGCGCGGATCGTGTTCGTGCTCGCCGTAGAACACGGTGCGGGCACGGCCATCGTGCACTTCAGCGCCGCAAACAGCATTACAGGGGCGAACGCTTGGGTCACTGCCCTGGTGCTGATGTCGGTGTGCGAGGTGGCTGCGCGACTGGCGACGCTCCAGCTCCGCGCCTACCGGCTCACCAACACCGGGCTGGCGTCGTTGGCAAGGACCTAAGGTCTGTACAGATGTCGAGCACGCTTTCAGCAACGAACGAGAGCATCCGCAAGGAGCAGGCGCGCCGGCGTGCGGAGGCGGCGCGCCTGCGCCAGCGCGGTCTGCTGCTGCCGGTTGGCCGGGCGCTGATCGTGATCGTGGCTTTGACCACAGCGAGCAGCAAACCGGGTCTGGGCTTTCAGGGCACGTCGGCGGCACTAACCGCAGCGCTTGTCGTCTACGTGCTGGGAGTAGTCCTGTGGATGAGCAACCGCTTCATCGAGCGCGGGCTCGCCGCTCAGATCGCGCTGATGCTGGCGATCGCGGCCGCGGGCATTGCGATCGAGGCACTACAACCTCACGGCGCGAGCGATCTTGCGGCGGGCGCGGTTGTGTGGATGGCGGTAGCACGACTGCCGCTGCGAGTGGCGATCTACGTTGGCGTACTGGTGACGGTGGCACTGGGCCTAACCGACGCGCTGAGTGGGCTGTCGGCTGGATCGATACTCGCGACTACACTGCTGTGTGTACTGCTTGGGCTGACGTCGCATTTCGTGAAGCAGTCGCGCGAAAACCAGGACCAAACGGAGCTGTTGCTGGCGGAGCTGCAGGATGCACGCGACGATTTGGCACAGGCCGCTGCCAATGACGAGCGCGCGCGCATCGCAAGCGAGCTGCATGACGTCCTCGCGCACGCACTGTCGGGTGCTGCGATCCAGCTGCAGGGCGCGAAGCTGCTGGCGGAGCGCCAGGCGGCGGAGCCACAGCTACGCGGCGCGATCGAGCGGGCTAGTGAGTTGGTGAAGGAGGGGCTCGGCGATGCCCGCCGCGCGGTGGGCGCGTTGCGTGGCGAGGGCCTACCGACTGTGGAGCAACTGGAGCAGCTGCTCGAGTCCTTCCGCAAGGACATGAATGTCGATGCGACTCTGCAAATTGAGGGCAGCAAGCGTCCGCTTTCGGCGGAGGCGAGCCTGGCGCTGTACCGCGGCGCGCAGGAGGCGTTGACGAACGTCGCGCGCTACGCACCGAGCGCGAGCACGTCGGTGCTGCTGCGCTATGACACGGACCGCACGGTGTTGACCATCGAGGATCGCGTCGCGATGGGTGCGCGCCCGTCGATGAACGGACTTGGCGACATGGGCGGCGGCCGGGGACTGGATGGGATGCGCGAGCGCGCCGAGCGCGCGGGTGGTCACATGGATGCGGGCCCCACAGACAATGGCTGGCGCGTACAGCTGGAGATACCGGCATGAGCGTGGATCCGATCAGGGTGCTGATCACCGACGACCAACGTGTCGTCCGCGATGGCCTAACGATGCTGGTGGGCTTGATCGAGGGTGTGGAGGTGATCGGGACGGCAAGCGACGGTGTGGAGGCGCTCGCACGCGCGAAGGCTGAGCTCCCGGATGTGGTGCTGATGGACCTGCGCATGCCGCACATGGAGGGCGCACAGGCAACCCGGGAGATCGTGGCGGCACTGCCTGGCACCCGGGTGCTGGTGTTGACAACTTACGCGGATGATGAGTCGCTGTTCCCGGCGCTACAGGCGGGTGCACGCGGCTACCTGACCAAGGACGCGAGCGCTGAGGAGATCGAGCAGGCAATCCGCGCGGTGGCAGCGGGGCGCACGCATCTGGATCCCGTCGTGCAGCAGAGGCTGCTGGAAGCGTTGCAGTCGCCTACGAGTACCCCCACGGAGCAGGACCAGCAACCCGACGAACTGACGGCCCGCGAGGCTGAGGTGCTGAAGCTGATCGCGTCAGGGCTGTCCAACGCTGAGATCGCGGAGAGCCTGGTGGTGAGCAACGCAACGGTGAAGACTCACATCAACAGGATCTTCGCGAAGATCGGCGCCCGCGACCGGGCGCAGGCGGTGCGGTATGCGTATGAGCGGGGGATTGCGTAGTCCCGGCGGAGTGGCGCGCTAATCTTGGGCGCATGTTCGACGACGCGGTGATCGCAGAGGCGGGTCGCCGCATCCTGGAGGCTGCCCCCCCACGAACGCGAGTTATCCTGTTCGGCTCGCACGCACGAGGCGAAGCCGGTGAGCACAGCGACCTCGACTTGCTCGTGATCGAGCCCAAAGTAGAGGACTGGGGGCGCGAGTCGGCCCGGCTGCACCGCGCACTGCAACGGGGCGTGTACGCCGACGTCATCGTTGTCAGCGAGGACAGCGTCCGCGAGTGGCGCGACGTGTACGGCACGGTAATCCACTCAGCCCTCACCGAGGGCCGCGAGCTCGCCGCATAGTGGCTACCAGTGGCGACCTTGCCCGCCGGCTGCTCGGCGCTGCGGAGAACGACGAGCTCATGGCCAGATCCCTGCTCCCGGTCGAGGGAGTGACCGACGCCGGGATCGGCTTCAATGCTCAGCAAGCTGTCGAGAAGGGTATAAAGGCCGTCCTCGCGGCACAGGGAACCGAATTCCCTTTTACCCACAACCTCAAACAGCTCAGAGAGTTCGCCGAGGACGCCGGGATCGAACTGCCTTCCACGCTCGACGACGTGGAAGATCTGACTCCGTTCGCGACGGCCGAGCGATACGGGTCGGAAGCCCCGCTCGGCCTCGACCGCGACCAGGCGCTGAAATGGGCGGCAGCGGCCATCGCGTGGGCGCGAGACGTCGTCGAGCAGGCCAAACCTGCCTGAGCGGTACCGCAAGCGACGGCGTGGAGGCGCTGGCACGCGCGGAGGCGGAGCTCCCGGACGTGGTGCTGATGGACCTGCGCATGCCGCACATGGAGGGCGCACAGGCAACCCGGGAGATCGTGGCCGCGCTGCCTGACACCAAGGTGCTGGTACTGGCGACATACGCGGACGACGAGTCGCTGTTTCCCAGCCTGGTGGTGAGCAACGCAACGGTGAAGACCCACATCAACAGGATCTTCGCGAAGATCGGCGCCCGCGACCAGGCGCAGGCAGTGCGGCATGCGTATGAGCGCAGGATTGCGTGATGTTTCGACAAGGGCGCTAACGATCAACCCATCGTTGCGCGCGACCGTATAGATATCACCGTCGCGGACCATATGAGGGGAATCTCGCAATGAACTACAGCGTCTATGTAGTGTGTCGGGCTGCGGCAATCACAGGACTACTGGCTCTCGCCACCGCAAACGCGGCTGGCGCAACACCCCTCCCCTCTGAGGCCGCACCGGCCATCAAGGTGTCGAGCCTGTCGCTGTCTGGCATTCCCGAGCACAACGAAGTCCTGGGCAGCGCGCGAGCTCCGGTCGCGATGTTGTACTTCGGCGATCCGCAGTGCCATATCTGCCTCGAGTGGCACACACACGTGTTGCCTGCCCTCGTACGTAAGTACGTCCGGACGGGCAAGCTCCAAATCCGCTGGCATGGCTTCGCGGTGATCGGGCCGGATTCGGTCACAGGAGAGAGGTTCATCG
>JBEKAM010000278.1:0-3770 GCA_050015915.1 Solirubrobacteraceae bacterium | reverse complement strand
CGCGCTGGCTGCTCGTCGCGGGCGCGCTGCCGGACAGGTTCCTGCGCAACCTGCTGCACCCCATGCACCATCGCCGACGAGAGCTGGTACTGGTCGTGAGCGACCCCACGAAGGTGTTCCTGTGGAAACGTGGCCCCGAGTGGTACCGCCGCCAGGGGCTCGAGCTGCAGGCACTGCAGAGCGTGGAGCTCCAGGCGCTCACCGTCAACCCCCTGGCCCCGCAGTCGCACCACTTCGACTCCCCGCGCCTGCGCGCGCTACTTGCCGAGGAGATCCCCGACGTACCGATCTTCGACGTGCTGGCCGAGGACTACCCAGGGGTACGTCAACCGGCACCGGCCGTCTGAGCGGCACCGCCGACCGGCGGCGTCCCACCCGCTGACGTGGGAGACACAGTCGCGAGTCTCACGGTTTGTCTCCGTCTCCGGTGAGGGTCCGCTTGGTATTCCTCCGGTCGCGGAACATCCGCCTGTGCAGGGCCACGCGAGGCGCTTGCCCGCATAACGCGGTAATCGTCCCCGAGACGCCGTGTGCCCATGCTTGACGCTCGTCTGGAGCATCGAGATAGTGGCCGCTGTCCAGCAAGAGAGGACCGCAGCTTGCGGGTAGACCCGCCGGCCCGGTAACGAGATCGCGTGGGTTCATTCGATGAGCACAATCACCGAGAGCATTGACATCGGCGACGAGCAAGACAGCTCCCCGCTGCTGCTGTCGGTCGTCATTCCCTGCCTGAACGAGGCGGAGAACATCGAGCTGTGCGTCGAGTTAGCACTCGCGGCGATCGCGCGAGCGGGGATCGCGGGCGAGGTGGTGGTCTCGGACAACGGCTCCGAAGACGGCAGCGCGGAGCTCGCCGAGCAGGCTGGAGCCCGTGTGGTGCACCAGCCCGTGCGAGGCTACGGCAGCGCCTACTTGGCGGGCTTTGCGGCGGCGCGGGGGCAGTACATCGTGATGGCCGACGCGGACCTCACCTACGACTTCGCGGACATCCCCAGATTCCTCGCGGGTCTGCAGGACGGCGCGGACATGGTCGTCGGCGACCGCATGGCGAACATCCACCCGGGCGCGATGCCCTGGCTTCACCGCTACATCGGCAACCCACTGCTGTCGGGCTTCCTGAATGTGCTGTTCCACACCGGCATCAACGACGCGCACTGCGGCATGCGCGCAGTCAGGCGCGATCGCCTCGAAGCGCTGGGGTTGCGCACGACGGGCATGGAGTTCGCCTCGGAGATGATCGTCCGCGCGGCCAAGGAGAAGCTGGACATCCGCGAGATCTCGATCGAGTACCACCCACGGGGCGGCGAATCGAAGCTGTCGAGCTTCCGTGACGGCTGGCGACATCTGCGCTTCCTGCTGCTGCACTCGCCCAACCACCTGTTCATCCTGCCCGGCCTGCTGATCGCTGCGCTCGGCGCGATCATCTCGTTGACCGTACTCGCACACATCCACGTGCTGCAGCGCCACTGGGACGTGCACGCCCTGATCGGCGGCTCGCTGCTTTTGATCGTCGGCGCCCAGCTCGTTGGCCTGGGCCTTTGCGCACACGCCTACGCGACGTACTTCATGGGCGAGCGCGACGCCTGGTTCGACCGCGCGCGCGAGCGCCTGCGCCTCGAGCACGGGCTGATGTTGGGCAGCGCCGTCGCCCTGGTCGGCCTCGTGATGATGGCCGTGATCGTGATCGACTGGATCGCGCGCGGCTTCGGCAGCCTTGCGCAAGAACGCGCCGCGATCTTCGCCGCAACGCTGCTCGTGCTCGGCATCCAGATCGTGTTCACCTCTTTTTTGCTCAGCATCCTTGGCCTGCGCCGTCACTGATGCGCAGCGTGCGGACCGCGCTCGCCGCGGGGCTGGTGCTCACGGTCGCGGCAGGCATCGTGGTGCTCTCGCAGCACCCGCTCGCGGTCCTGGCCGCCAATACCACCGCAACGAGCACGGAACTCGGCGTCACCGGCACTGACGCGCAGGCCTGCCAGGGAGGCGAACGACTGCCCGCCGGAACCACCGCGATCCGGCTTTCCCTGGGGGCCTTCACCGGTCCGGCGATGAAGCTCACGGTGCTCTCCGCGGGCCACATGGTCACCTCGGGAGAACGCGGCTCAGGCTGGGACGGCGAAACGGTGACGGTTCCGGTGCGAGCGCTGTCGGCTCCGGTCTCGCCCGCGTCGATCTGCTTTGCGATCCCACTCACGGGAGTTGAGCCTGTGAGGCTCCTGGGTAGCGACACCAGCCACGCGCTGGCGGTGCACGCCGGCAACGGACAGGCACTTGCGGGGCGCTTGAGGATCGAATACCTGGGTCGGGCGCGCTCCTCGTGGCTGACACAGGTCCCGACGGTGGCGCGGCACATGGGGCTCGGTCGCGCCTGGAGCGGCATCTGGGTCGTCTTCGCGCTCGTCGTCGCGATGCTTGCAGTGACGGGGTTGGCCACGGGCCTGATCGCTCGGGAGTCGCATGAGTGAGCGCCTTTCCCACGCTCCGCCGCTGCCGGTCAGTGGGCTGCGAGATCGGACCGGCGCAGACCGGTCGGAGCGAGCGACGGAGCGCGACGGCGTGAGCTCCACCGACGCTCGCGAGCACGTACGGGCGCGCCTGTGGCGATCGACGCGGCGTGTGCCGGTAGCCGCGTGGATCTGCGGGCTCGTCGCCTGCCTGAGCGCGGCGAGCTGGTCGTTCATAACGCCACCCTTCCAGGTGCCCGACGAGCCCGCACACTTCTCCTACGTCAAGCAGCTGGCGGAAACCGGAACGCGACCGACCTCCAGCCAGGAACGGTATTCCACAGAACAGCTGATCGCGCTGGAAGCACTGCGCTTCGAGCAGGTGCGCCAGCACCCCGGCACCCCCGCGATCTTCTCGCCGGCGCAGCAGAGAGCGCTCGATGAAGCGCTGCGAGCGGCAGCGCAGGTCCCAGAACGAGGGAGCCGCTATGCGGGTGTCGCGACGTCGGAGCCGCCGCTTTATTACGCGCTCGAGTCGATTCCCTACGACCTCGGATCGGGCGGCACGCTGCTCGATCGCCTGCAACTGATGCGCCTGCTCTCGTCGTTGCTCGCCGGGCTCACCGGCGTGTTCACGTTCCTGTTCCTGCGCGAGGCGCTTCCGGGCGTGCGCTGGGCGTGGACGGTGGGCGCGCTCAGCGTCGCGCTCTCGCCGCTGCTCGGCTTCACCTCCGGCGCGGTGACTCCGGACGCGATGCTGTTCGCCGTCTCCGCCGCGCTGTTCTTCTGTCTCGCACGCTCGTTCAGACGCGGCCTGACGACCAGGCTGGGGATCGCGACCGGCGTGGTGATCGCGATCGGCTTCCTCACCAAGCTCAACTTCTTGGGGCTGGCCCCGGGTGCATTCCTGGCGCTTGGCATCCTCGCGGTGCGCGGTGCGCGCCGGTCGGGCTGGCGCGCCCTGCCGGCTCCGGCGCTCGCGGCGGCGCTCGGCTGTGCTCCGATAGTCGCGTTCGTGGTGGACAACGTGCTCTCGCGACACGCTGCGCTCGGCATCGTCTCGCAAGTGCTCAACACCACACACGGCTCGCTGCTCGCCGAGGCCAACTACATCTGGCAGCTCTACCTGCCCCGGCTGCCGGGGACCGTCAACGACTTCCCCGGCCTGTTCACCGCACGCCAGGTGTGGTTCGACGGCTACATCGGGAGGCTCGGCTGGCTCGACACGTTCTTCCCGGGGTGGGTGTACACGCTGGCGCTCGCCATCGCGATCGTGCTTGCGGGGCTGTGTGCCCGCGCTCTGCTCGCCGGCCGCGCAACCCTCCG
>JBEKAM010000277.1:0-3847 GCA_050015915.1 Solirubrobacteraceae bacterium | reverse complement strand
CCCGCAAGTGTCTTGCTGTCCTCTCCTGGTGCGATCGCGATCGTGCCCGCGAGAGCTCCCAGGCGCCCGCCATACAGCGCCGCGACGGTCTCGTCGCTGACGCAGAACGGTCGTGAGCGCGTCTGGTCGATCGGCCAGATCAACGCGAGTCGCTCGCCCTCGCCGGTATTCAGCAGGCCGCAGCCGATCAACACTGGGTACTCGCCGGACGCGGAGCTCGCCCACAAAAGACGGGTGCCCTTTGGAGCGGCGTACAGCGCCCGTAGGCCGGCCAGTGTGTGCGCGGCACCACCAAGGGGCAAGTCCGTGAAGATGGCGTCAGCCAGCTGCTCATACAGCGCGTGCCGACTCGCGTAGAGGGCGAGGAAATCGTCTTGGCTTTGGGCAAGCGGGCGCTCGGCGCTGTCTGCCTCGGCACGTACCCGCGCCCACGCGATCAGTGGCTCGACGTCGAGCAATACAGTCAGGTGCTCCTGCAGCGCGTCACGAACGCGCTCGGAGACGACGCTACCGCCGCCCAGCGCGATCACATCATCGGGCCCGGCATCGTCGAGCAGCCGGCGCACGAGATCCTCCTCCGCCGCCCGGAAAGACTCCTCGCCGTGCAGGGCGAACTCTTGTGCGACCGGGTGCCCGAAGCGCTCGGCGAGCAGCTCATCGCTGTCGAGCACTGTCGTGCCGAGCGCCTCGGCGAGCTCAGCGGCGACGGTCGACTTGCCGGCACCCATGAAGCCGATTAGGACGAATGCCATCCGATCCGGTCTGTGTAGGCGTCCACCGCTTGGCGGACGTCGTCGATGTGATCCCCGCCGAACTTGCTTCGGTAGGCATCAGCAAGGACGAGTGCCACCATCGCCTCCCCCACCACGCCTGCTGCGGGCACGGTGCAGGAATCGGTGCGCTCGCGCAGCGCTTGGGCGGGCGCATGGGTCTCGGTGTCGATCGAGCGCAGCGGCTTGGTGAGCGTGGGCAGCGGCTTCATCGCGCCGCGGACGATCAACGGCAGACCGTTGGTCATGCCGCCCTCCAGGCCACCCGCGTGGTTAGTTTCGCGGTAGTAGCCGCGCGCCTCGGAGTAGAAGATCTCGTCATGGGCCTGTGAGCCGGGCACCCCGGCAACGGTGAAGGCATCGCCGATGGCGGCGCCCTTGATCGCCTGGATCGAGCAGATCGCCATCGCCAGGCGCCCGTCCAAGCGCTCCTCCCAGGACACATGCGAGCCGAGCCCGGGCACCAGACCGAATACCTGCACCTCGAAGACGCCGCCGAGCGACTCGTTTGCCTTGCGCAGCTGGTCGATCTCGCGCACCATCGCTTTGGATGCTCCGCCATCGAGGCAGCGCACGGGCGAGCTGTCGACCTCCGCAAAGTCGTCGGCCGTCAATGGGCGCTCGTGTACGGGGGCATGCACGGAGGCGATCTGGATGACGTGCGAGTGAACGCTGACCCCGAGCGCACGAAGGAATGCCTTGCACACGCCCCCTCCAGCTACCCGCGCGGCGGTCTCCCGCGCGGAGGCCCGCTCGAGGATGTTGCGCACGTCGCTCTGCTTGTACTTCTGTGTGCCCACCAGGTCGGCGTGGCCAGGGCGGGGCAGGTGCACCTCGGGTATCTCCTCGGCTACCGGCCAGGGGTTCATCCGCTCCTCCCAGTTGGCGTAGTCGCGGTTGGCAACCTGGAGCGCTATCGGACCTCCCAGGGGGCGTCCGTGGCGCACGCCCCCTGTGACCTCGGCGCTGTCGCGCTCGATCTTCATGCGTCCGCCGCGGCCGTGGCCGAGCTGACGACGGGCCATGTCGCGGTTGAGGTCCTCAGAGGAGAGCTCGAGGCCGGCAGGGAGCCCCTCGACGATGCATGTCAAGCCGGGGCCGTGCGACTCGCCGGCGGTTATGAGACGTAGCGCCACGCCCCTAGCTTATTTGCTGGGCGCTCAGCGGCTGTGGTGACGGTGCCCGGCGCTGTGAGCGCGGGCGGCGAAGGCGCCGTGTCCGGCGAACACGAGCACACCGGCGGTAGCGGAGAGGTGCAGGTAGGGAATTGCCTCGAGGCCGTCGTGGCGGAGCAGTTCGCGCCCGGACTTGGCCGAGCCGTGCAGGGCATCTCTGAAGGCCGCGATCGATGCTTTTTCAGAGCTGATGCTGACGACCTTCAGTTCGTAGCTGACCACTTCGTCCGCCGACGATAGGTATTCGAGCTGCTCTGCCTGTCCGGACCTCAGATCGATCGCTTCGCACTGCGTAGCGCTGGGCAGGCATGCCCCTTCACCGTGAAGGATCGCTGCTCCGATGAGCGTGAACGTCGCGCTCTTGCCGCCGGCGGTGACGCCGCGGAAGACGATCAACGCCTGATTGCTGGAAGGCAGCGGCGTCAGCAGCTTCAGGTTCTCATACGGCGTCAACTGTGAGGTGGCGCTTAGGGGCAGCTGACCGAACAGCACCGCCACGTGATAGACGGTCTTTGGCTTGCTGGGAGTTGCCGGGCTGGAAGGGGTAGAGGGCGTGGTGGAGGTCGAGCCGGCTGAGCTCGAGGAGGTTCCCGACCCGGCGGCTGTGGTCGTGGAACTGCTCGTCGTGCTAGAAGCGCTCGTAGTGCTCGTGGCAGCGGCCTTGGCCTTCGGTTCCGGAAGTGGCGTGAACGGGTTGCGTGCCGTTCCGTGATGCTGAGTGGAAGCGCCGCTGGTTACCTCGGCAACCGCGTTTTCCGGGCTCGTCTGGCTGATGGCCAGACCGGAGGAGGCGACGGCTGGCGTCGCCACGGACGCTGTCGAGGCTGGCGTACTGGAACCGCCACCCAACTCGGCATAGGCGATCGCGGCCACTAGCGCGACGACGACAACGGCGACAAGCGGCAGTATGCGCCGATCAAGGAGATCGGCCTTTATGGAGCTCAAGAAGTCGGTCATGGGGTCACCTTTACGATCGCCGCGGGCGGAGAGGAGCTGGTCGCTGCGGAGGTGGAAGCCGGCGTGGTGGCGCCCGTGGGTGAGGTGGCGCTGGCCGTGCCGGTGAGCCCCTGGCTGGCGGGCAGCGTGTAGGCCGTTGCAGTGATCGAGCCGGTGAGTTTGCTCGACGGCTTGCCGCTCGAAGCGCTGCTGGCCCCGGGCGCGAGCTTGACGCTCTGGATCGTCAGCAGTCGCCCGCTGATCTGAAGGTCCCCGGAAGGTGTGGACGTGGCAAAGCTGGTGAGCTGGTTGAAGAGGTGTTCGAGGTCAAAATAGCTGCCTTCGAAAGTGAACGTGAACGGAAGCGCGGTGAACGCCGCGGACGCGGCAGCTGCACTCGAGCCACTGGAGCCACTGGTGATTGAGGCGAATTCGACGTTCTTGCGGTTTGTCGCCTGCGCGAGCTGATCGATCAGCGCCGGCACTTCCTCCGTCGGCGGCACGGCTTTACCGAGGCTCACGACCGACGAATATGCAGCGGCGTACTGCGACTGTGCGGCGCGCGCGTTGGCGACCTGCCCTTCGGCACTGGTGAGCTGAGCCTGCGCGGCCGTCACCTGGGCGTTTAGTTCGTTGGCCTGCTTGCGCTCAGGCGATACGACCAGCATCCAGGCCGCGCCCAGCACAGCGATGAGCACGACTGCGATCAGGACCGTGCGGTCACGTGTGGTCATCTTGCGGTCACTCCTGAGGTGGTGGCGGCGGCGCTCGTGCCGGTGCTGGCAGGATCAGAGACCGTCTTGGTGGGGGCCTTGGTGGCGGTGGCGATCGCGGCGGCGCTCGGCAGCGGGTTGAAGGTCACATCCGCGGTGAAGGACGCGTGGCAGCCGCCACCGCCGGTGCTCGGGCCGGTGCCGGCGGTCGAGCTCTGTAGCGTGACTTCCTTGACACCGTCGATCAGACGCA
>JBEKAM010000276.1:0-3928 GCA_050015915.1 Solirubrobacteraceae bacterium | reverse complement strand
GTCGACATCATCGGCGCAGATGCCGTCGAGCGCCAGCGGTCCCCAAAAGCGAAAGGGATCACCAATCGTATGCAGGCCGGCGAGGTGCGCATCGATCAGTTCTTGGGCCTCTCCGCGTGGCAGCGCCTCGATGCCGAGCGGGCTTGACATGGCGATCAGCGCGGCGTCGAGGCCGTCGCGCTCGAGCAATTCGATCCGCCGCTCCGGCACTTCGCCGTCGAGGTCAAGCACCGACGGCGCCTCACCGGGCGCGTAGACAACGCACTGGCGCCGGTCGCGTCGCACAAACGGCAGGCGGCGCCGGCGCTCGAGGGCCTCGATCAGGGGGGCGGTCCAGAGGTGCTGGTGGAAGTCGAGCCGCACAAAACTATTGTACAGTTTCCCGACTAGGTAAGTGAGGTTAGACCATTGTGAAAGCCAGGGGAGCGAGTCGTTTCACCGCCGGGCGCCTCTTCACGAGGGGCGTTCGGGCGCTGCTGGGCGGCCTGGGCTTGCCTCGCCGGTCTGCAGCGCGGCCAATCGTCGAGCTGGCCGGCCATGCCGGTGGCGAGGGGCGCGAAGCGTTCGTCGCGCAGGTCAGTCGGCGCGGCGGGCGTGCCGAGGTGGCCGTGCTGTTGGCCGACGGAAGCGATGCAACGGCGCGACTTGACGTCGGTGAGCTCGACTGGCTCGACGTGCGAACGGGGGATATCGTGCTGGTGCGCGCCAGCGAGTGCGCCGCCTTCAGCGCGTGACCCAGGACTCCGGCTCGCGCGCGAGTCTCTCGACGCGGCTCGGCAGGTTTCCGGCCGCGAGGTCGGCAAGCGTCACGCCCTCGAGCACCTCGCGCATGTTCGTGCGCAGCGCGATCCAGACCAGCTGGACCGGCTCGGCGCTGCCGCCGTAGTGCAATGCCTCCGGCGGCTCGCCGCGGACCGCCGCAAGCGGACCCTCGACAGCTCGCAGGACGTCGGCGACCGTCATCTGGTCCGCCGGGCGGGCGAGGCGGTGCCCGCCATCCGGACCGCGTTGGCTGGCGACCAGCCGGGCGATCCTCAGCTCGTGGAGAATCTTCTGGAGGAACGGCATCGGGATGTCCTGCCGGCTGGCGATGACCTCAGCAGTCAGCGATCCCTCGCCTGCGCCTGCGAGCTCGACCGCCGCGCGCACCGCGTAATCCGCTTTGGCCGACACTCGCACGTCCGCCATTCTCGCTCACTCGGCCGATGCGTGCTCGATACGACGTCCCAGATAAATACGCCTATTTCGATCGTTTTTCCCGGCATTGACGGGTGGTGAACCGGAGACTAGTTTGTTGAGCATGTGGACCAGTTCGCACTGGATTAGGCGGCAAACTGCGGGCGGCTACACGGAGCCCGCAGCGTTTGGTCATATCGCCGACGCGGCGCTCGCGTCGGACGTCGGCGTTGCTGGGGTGGTGCACCGTGCCGATTGCAAGGCCGGGCGATGTTGAGGACCGGCGCCGAGGCGTCAAGCCCGCACGCCTCCCGAAGCCGTCCGACCGTCGCGATCGTCGGAGGGGGGGCCAGCGGGATGCTCTTCGCCGCGCAGCTGCTGCACGCCGGTGTCGCGGCCGGTGCCAGCCTCAAAGCGGTGTTGCTCGATCGGCGCGAGGACCTCGGCGGCGTCGCCTACTCGACGCCCGATCAAAGCCACCGCCTCAATGTCGCAGCGGCCTGCATGTCAGCCTTTCCCGACGTCCCCGATCACTTCGTCCGTTGGCGCGAACAGCCCGGCGGGAAAGCGAGCGAGCCCGGTGCGTATGCACCGCGGGCCGAGTACCGGCGCTACCTCAGCGCAGTGCTCGCGGCTGCGCAACGGCGTGCCGCGCCGGCGGTGTCCCTGGAGCGGCTCGTCGCCGAGGTCGCGGCAGTCGAGCCCGCGCATGACCGCGTCAGACTGCGGCTGGCCGGCGGCGGCGCCATCGACGCTGATATCGCGGTGCTCGCCCTTGGGAACCTACCTGCGGCAGCACCGCCCGGTTGCGAGGAGCTCGCGGATCACCCGCGCTTTGTCTGCGATCCGTGGTCGCCGGGCGAGATAGAGCGGACCGCGGCCGCCGACGATGGGCCCGTACTGCTGATCGGCAGCGGCCTGACGATGGTCGACATGGCGCTCTCGCTCGCGAGGTTCCGGCCCGACGCGCCCCTCATCGCGATGTCGCGAAACGGCCTCTTGCCGCGGGCACACCTCCCCGGGTGCGTTGCGCCGATGCCGGCGCCGACTCGCGTCGACCCGCACGTCTCGTTCGCCGAGCTGGTCGATCGCGTGCTACGCCAGGCGGCCGACGGAAGTGCGCGCTGGCGCCAGTTGGTCGACGGCCTGCGGCCGGTCACGCAGGCACACTGGCGCCGCCTGAGCTTCGAGCAGCGCGCCGCGTTCATGACGACGCGGCATCGCGCATGGAGCGTCCTCCGTCACCGCATGGCGCCGGAGGTCGCAGCCCGCCTATCCGAGCTGCTCGCCAGCGGCCGCCTGGAGCTGCACCGCGGTGCGCCGGAGCTGACGCCAGGCCGTGGCGAACAACTCGCGCTGACCCTTCCGGGGGGCCAACGTGTCGCCCTGTCGCTTGCGATCAACTGCACCGGTCCGGTGGTCGATCCGCGAGCCAGTGCGCAGCCGCTCGTCCGCCAGCTGCTCGCCGCCGGGCACGTCCGCGCACATCCGCTCGGCCTAGGCTTCGACACAGCCCCCGGCGGTGCCTTTCGCCGAGCGGACGGGGCGGCCCACCCGCGCCTCCTCACCCTCGGACCCCCGCGCATCGGCGAGCTGTACGAAACAACCGCCGTACCCGAGATCCGCGAACAGGCGCTGGAGCTCGCGCTGAACGTCGTCGCGAGGCTGAGCGGCGAGCGTGATGCCATGCAGGTCAGCGCACGCGCCGGCTGATGAGCGCTGGTTCGGTCGGGAGGCGCGCCGTCGAAGGCTGATCGCTCCTGCGGGCTGCCTGCGCGGAGCAGATGTGCGCTCATCCGTCGCGGCGCGCGACCGCGCGGGCGCGGGTGTCGCGCTCTCGAGCGGTACGGGTAATCTCAGCCAGTCGTGGAAGCCCGGCGCGGGGCCGTTTTACACGAGGGGAGCGTTCCTGTCTGAAAAACGAATCACGGCCGTTCTTGGCGCGGGTGCGCTCGGCGCAGCGATGGCTGCTCGGCTCGGCGAAACGGGCGACGAGGTCCGGTTGTGGAACCGCACGCCCGAGCGGGCTCGGGCTGGCGCGGCGCAGGCGCGGGGCGTCACGGCGGTTGCTGGCACGACTGAGGCCCTCAGCGGTTCCTCTGCGGTGCTCACCGTGCTCCGCGATGGTGAAGCCGTCGCTGAGGTCATGGCCGGTGCGATCTCGGGGCTCGATCCTGACGCCGTGTGGATACAGGCCAGCACCGTTGGCCCGCGCAGCGCCCGTGCTCTCGCCGATCTGGCTCGCGACCACGGCGTCGCCTATCTCGACGCGCCGGTCTCTGGCAGCACCACGCCCGCCCGCGAGGGGAGGCTCGTTTGGCTGGTCGCCGGCGCGGATTCCGCGTTGAATCGGGCACGACCTGTGCTTGACGCGCTCGGATCCTCGGTGCTGCACGTCGGGACGGGGGTCGAGGGCAGCTCCTTGAAACTGGCGGTCAATGCTTGGATGACCGCGGCGACCGTCGCGATGAGCGACGTGCTCGCACTCTGTGACGCGCTCGGGATCGATCACGCGACGTTCGTGGCGGCGCTGAACGCCGGGCCGTTGGCCATGCCCTATGAGCTCCAGAAGATCACCTCGATGGACGCCGGCACGTACCCGGCCGGATTCGCCGTGCAGCTTGCGTTGAAGGACATCGATCTCGCGGCGGAGCTGTCCCCGCCGAGTCCACTGCTCGGAGTCGTCCATGATCGTCTTGAGCAGGCGGTCGCCGCGGGCCACGGCAGCGATGACCTCGCTGCGGTCGACTTC
>JBEKAM010000275.1:0-3962 GCA_050015915.1 Solirubrobacteraceae bacterium | reverse complement strand
ACTCGAGCGTGTTCGCCTTCCACGGGTCAGGGCCTGCGATCGCGCCGACTTTGAGGCTGCGCCAGACGTTGACGATCGTGGCGATCACGCCCGCCGCCAGGATGAACGACCCCACAGTCGAGATCTGGTTGTACAGCGCGAGGTTCCCCACGTTGTCGTACTCGTACACCCTCCGCGGCATCCCGTCCATCCCTATTACGTGCTGGATCAAGAACGTGACCAGCACTCCCCAGAACATCAGCCAGAAGCTCAGCTTACCGAGACTTTCGCCGAGCATGCGTCCGGTGATCTTCGGGAACCAGTAGTAGATCGCCGCGAAGATCGGGAAGACGGCGCCGCCGACGAGCACGAAGTGGATGTGCGCAACCACGAAGTACGTTTCGTTGAGTTGCCAGTCGACGGGGAAGATCGCCAGGAACACGCCCGAGATGCCGCCGATCAAGAACAGCGCGAGGAAGCCTGCGCAGAACAAAAGCGGCGTCTTGAATTCGATCGTGCCCCGCCATAGCGTGGCGATCCAGTTGAGCATCTTCACGCCCGTCGGGATCGCGATCAAGAACGAGCTGAGCATCACGAACACGAGGATCGCCTCTGGAATCGGCGTCGTGAACATGTGGTGCGCCCACGTCAAAAAGCCCAGGAACGCGATCGCCACGGTCGATGCGGCGATCGCCTTGTAGCCGAAGATCGGCTTTCGCGCGAACACCGGCAGGATCTCCGAGACGATGCCGAACCCAGGCAGCACCATGATGTAGACCTCCGGGTGCCCGAAGAACCAGAACAGGTTCTGCCACAGAAGCGGCGAGCCGCCCTCGGCTTGGTCAAACCAGTGGGTGCCGAAGTGGCGGTCGGTGAGCAGCATCGTCACGGCCGCAGCGATCACCGGCAGCGCGAAGATCAACAGCACCGAGTACGTGAGCATCGCCCACACGAACAACGGTAGCCGCCCCCAGCTCATGCCGCGGGCGCGCATGTTGGCGATCGTCGCGTAGAAGTTGATCGCGCCCACGAGCGAGGAGATGCCCGTGAGGTGGATCAGGTAGATCCACGCGTCCTGGCCGCCGGAGGGGGAGTACAGCGCGCTAGACAGCGGCGGGTAGCTCGTCCAGCCGGCTTCCGGCGGGCTCCAGAAGATCGATGCATAGAACACGAGCCCGCCGGCGAGCAGTAGCCAGAACGACAGCGCGTTCAAACGGGGGTAGGCCATGTCGCGCGCGCCGATCATCAGCGGCAGGAAGTAGTTGCCGAGACCCGCCATCATCGGCACCACGAACAGGAAGATCATCGTCGTGCCGTGCATCGTGAACAGCTGGTTGTAGGTCTCCGGCGTGACCAGCGTGTTGTTCGGGGCCCCCAGCTGAAGGCGGATCATCAGCGCCTCGACGCCGCCGAGGCAGAAGAACATGAACGTCAGGACCATGTACATGATCCCGATCTTCTTGTGGTCGGTCGTCGTCAGCCAGCTCGTCCAGCCGGTCGCCTCGTGCTCCACATGATGGGCGTGAACCTGCGGGATGGGGGCTGCGTAGGTGGCCATGTGTCTGCTGGTCTCCTGATGTCCTAGGGGTTGTCGACCCCTTCGGGGCCAGACTGCGATTCGAGTTTTTTGCGCGCCTTCGCAGCTTCCGCGTTCGCTTCGGCGATCGCTTCCTTCTGGTGCGCCAGCCACGCTTCGAACTGGGCCGGCGGCACGGCCTTGACGGTGGCGATCATGCGCGCGTGCCCGCGTCCGCAAAGGAACGCGCACTGCCCGCGGTAGATGCCAGGCTTGGAGATCTTGAACCACGTGTAGTTGTGGTAGCCCGGCACCACCTGGAACTTGCCCCCCAGTTCCGGGATCCACCAGGAGTGCACGACGTCCTCGGAAACGAGATTCAGGCTCACGGTGGTGTTGGTCGGGACGACCATTTCCTCATACGAGTAGGGCGCGCCCAGGCCGTCCGGTTCGTTCGCTCCCGGGTACACGAACTGCCAGATGTACTGCCGGCCGATCACGTTGATGTCCAAGGCTTTGCCGTTGGGCGGGAGCCTGCGGTTGGTGCTCGCGTACAGCAGGTTGTTCTGTTCGCCAAGCGTCGTCGCGCCATCGGGCCCGGAGTTGGGCGGGTTCTGGATCGAGGAGAGCTTTGAGAAGGTCAGGACCGCAAGCCCCACCAGGATGATCGCCGCGGCTGCCGTCCAGCCAATCTCCAGGCGCGTGTTGCCATGGATCTGCGCCGCCACCGCGCCCTTGCGCTTACGGAACTTGATCAGCGCATAGCCGAGACCGCCCTCGACCGCGAAGAAGATGATCAGCGCGATCACGAGCGTGATCTTGTAGAGCGTGTCGATGTCGTTCGCGTTCGGCGAGCCGCCCGACTCGGGGGTGAAGAAAGCGAGGATTGAGGGGAGCATGTGGTTCAAGGCGGGGGGATTCTATTCACGCCCGGGCGGGACGCGCTTTGATGACATTTGCCACGAGGCTTTCAGGCCCTCTCAGGCACCTTTGAAACGGGTCGGGCGCTTCTCCACAAACGCCATCGCGCCCTCCAGGAAATCCGCGCTACCAGCCATCTCCTGCTGGATCTGAGCCTCCAGCTCGAGCTGCTCGGCCATGCGCGGATACAGCCAGTTGTTCAGCTGGCGCTTGGTGCCTGCGTAGGAGCGCGTGGGCCCGCTCGCCATCTTCACGGCGAGCGCGAGCGACTCCTCCGCGAAGCTCTCCTCGGTCAATACGCGGTTGATCAACCCCCACTCGAGCGCCTTCGCCGCCGGCAGCCGCTCGCCCAGCATCGCAAGCTCGCTCGCGCGCGCCATCCCCACCCGGCTGGGGACGAACAGAGACGAGCCGCCGTCGGGAACGAGACCAATGTTGACGAACGCGAGTAGGAAGTAGGCGCTGTCGGCCGCGACGATCAAGTCGCAGCACAAAGCCAGCGAGCAGCCGATGCCCACCGCAGGCCCGTTGACCGCCGCGATCACTGGCTTTGGCACCTCGCGGATCGCGTGCATGATCGGGTGGTAGCGCTCGGTCAGCGTCTTGTAGACGTTTGGGCGGCCGTCCTCCGTGACCTCTCCTCCGCTTACGTCCTTGAGGTCCGCGCCGGAGGAGAACGCGCGCCCGGCGCCCGTGATCAGGATCGCGCGCACCGCATCGTCGGCGGCGCTGCGGCGCAGCGCGTCGAGCAGATCCGCACCCAGCTGCACGTTCCACGCGTTCAGCGCCTGCGGCCGGTTCAGCTCGATCGTGGCCGTCGCGTCGGCCACGCGCATGTTCACCGTCTCAAGCTGGATGCTCTGCTCGCTCATCGCTCTCCCTTGGCTAGTTCGCGCGTTGATCCTATGGTGTGGGGGATGAGACGTCCCGTGATCGGCATCTGCACTGCGATCGAGCGCGCCAAATGGGGGGTATGGGACCAGTCGGCGGCGCTGCTACCGATCGCCTACATCGAGGCCGTGCAGCGGGCTGGCGGCCTGGTGGCGATGCTGCCGCCCGACCCCCAGCTCGTCGAGGACCCCGATCAGGCGCTCGCGCTCCTCGATGGCTTGATCCTCGCCGGCGGCGCTGACATCGACCCCGCGTCCTACGGCCAAGACGCACATCCCGAGACTGTGGACACCGTGCCAGCGCGCGATGCGTTTGAGATCGCGCTTGCGCGCGCTGCAATCGAGCGCGAGGTGCCGCTGCTCGGCATCTGCCGCGGAATGCAACTGATCAACGTCGCACGCGGCGGTACGCTCGTGCAGCATCTGCCTGAGCGCGTCGGCCATCACGAACACAGGCGCGTACCCGGATCGTTCGAAGGCGCTGAGCACGACGTGGTGCTGACGGACGGCTCGCTCGCCGCTACGGCTGCTGGTGAGCTCGTCCACTCGACCCGTTCCCACCACCATCAGGGTGTCGATCGGCTGGGGGAGGGGCTCCTCGTCAGCGGTGTCTCCACGCTTGATGACCTGCCCGAGGCGATCGAGCTACCGGACGC
>JBEKAM010000274.1:0-3982 GCA_050015915.1 Solirubrobacteraceae bacterium | reverse complement strand
GTTCGTGTGGACCGTCGATTTTCTCCCCAGCGAACTCGCCGGCCGCGCCGCACCGCTGATGGAGCGCGCGTTGAACGTCATCAAGCGCACGCTCGAGTCCGAGCCAGCGGGCCAATAATCAACATCGGAGCTGCTCGGGCCGTTGAAGCCGGCACCGCTCACGGGCAGGGCGGCGCTGCGCGAGCGGTTCGGGCTCCCGCCCGCGCGTAGCGCGCGGACTGCTCACCTCCAGGTACTCCGCGGCAACTGCGGCGCGAGCTGAGCCAGCCGCAACTGGTTGCCGGACGGGTCGCGCAGCCCGCAATCGCGGCCGTAGGGAAACGACGACCGCTACGTGCTCCAACGCTCGTTGGAACTCGACCGGAAGCTCGTCGAGCGCTGAGCTGACGACTGCCTCAAATTCCTGCTCGCTGTAATGCCGGGACTTGCTCATGGTTCGTGATCGTGCCGAGCGTACACCCACGTCGGTATTCCACCGCAACGGGATCGCGGTGAACCGCCGATGGCGCCCCTTCCGCACGCGACTACCCTCGCCTACATGTTCGAGAACATTGCAGTGGCCTACGCCGGAGGCCAAGCGGGTACAGACGCCATAGCGCTCGCCGTCAAGCTCGCCGACGTGCTCGCCAGCAAACTCAGCATCGTCTTCCCCTACCACCCGCTGCTGGCCGTCGTCCCCGGTGACGCGGCCCAGCAGCAAGTTCGCGACGAGGTGAAGGCGATCGCACCCGACAGCCCCAGCCTGAAAGACGCGACCTACCTGTCGAGCCATTCACAGTGGCCGATACACGCCATGCACGAAATTTGCCGATTACCAGCGGTGCGATCTGATCATCTTCGGCACCGCAGGAGAAGGGATCGCCGAGCACCTGCACATCAGCCTGATGGAGCGAATGGTGCACGCCGCGCCGTGTGCGGTGCTGGTAGCCCCGGCGGGGTACGCACAGGGCGCCCACAGCGCACCGCGGCATGTTGGGGTCGGTTTCGCCGACTCAAACGAGGGCAAGCAAGCGCTGCAACTGGGACAAGAGCTAGCACAGACGCTCGACGGTGATCTGTGTGTGATCTCCGCCTCATGGCTGAGCCCCGCGGTCCGCAGCTACGCCGCACAAACCGCCTCGATATCGATACTCGAATCCGAGATCTACACCGAGACCAAGACCAGCCTCGAACATGCCGTCGCGAACCTTGGCGATCACGTAGACGCACACGCCATCAAAGGCAACCCGATTGATGTTCTCCTCGAGCACTCCAAGACACTCGACCTGCTGGTGCTCGGCTCCCGCGCCTACGGTCCCGTGCGCTATGCGCTGCTCGGCAGCGTCTCGGCGGCCGTGATGCGGGGGGCTGACTGTCCCGTGTTGGTTACTCCGCGAAGCGGATGAGCGCCCTGGCCGCAGAGCGGCTAGTGCCTGGTGCGGCGCAGGACGAGGAATGAGAGCGTGCTCCACATCGCCGGAATCAACCGCACAGGCAGTGTTCTGTCACGACGCTCTGGGTAGAAAAGCGCAGCAAAACAGCACAAAACCCCGATGGCGAATATGTGGGCCGAGTTTATCTTCCTCCTGGTAAGCACCACTCAACAGGAGGAATCCCATGGCAACTGCCGCTTCGACGCATTCAGTTCCGGTCCGCTCTCGTGAGGGGACGATTACTCATCTCGCTGACCGCGCGAGCTACTGGCTGATCAGTGCGGGTATCTATTTCACGTTTGGCTTGCTTTTCTACTACTCCGCCAAGGAGAAGCTGATCGACAACAGCGGGACGATGCCTGCTCCTTTGGCCAAGACGTTCCAGGGTACATTCGTCGCATCGTTCCCCGGCACGAACACCTCCTGGGTATTGATCGGCCTGCTCGAGGCGCTCGTATTTGTGGTGATCGTCGCCAGCGTCCTCGCGGGCGAGTTCCTGCCGACACGTCGCAAGCCGATCCTGCTCAGCGGCCTGGCGCTGTCGATGTTCACGTTCGCGATGATCGCTTGGGGGGAGAACATCACCGCAGGCTTCGCGACGGTCGCCGAGCTGTTCCAGTACCTCGTCGGGACCGCCGTGCTGATCGTGCTGGTGCTGCTGATGCCCCCGTACCGTAAGACCGCTTGGCTGTCCAGCTTGACCCAGCGGGGCGAGTAGCGCCCAGCGCTCAGCATCGGCAGTGCTGTGATGGAGGGGAGGCGTCCGAGCCTCCCCTCCAGTCGTTTGTCGGGAGCGCCGTCTATCTCGGAGTGTGACTTGCCGCTGTGAGTGTTACGGCAGGGGCTCTGGCCGCTGGAGTTTCTCCTCCTCTGCGATCGCCTCGTGCAGCGCCTGCTCGAAAGATCTGGGTTGGAAGTCGAATAGGGCCATTCCTGATGGGTCTGTGACGGTCGTGTCGGTGGAGAGCCCCTCGATCAACGGTCTCGCGACGCCCGCGTCGACCGGTGTGATGAGTCCGATCCAGTGCGAGGAGAGCCAGGGTGTCAGCAACGGCACCGGGATGCGTGGGCGCCGGTGGAGTCCCAGCGCGTCGGCCATCTCATCGAGCATCTCACCGTATGTGAGTATCTCGGCCGATCCGATCTGGATTTCGCGGGAGCGCGTCTGCACAATACGAGGCGCCTGGATCAGGTAGCGCAGCACATCGGCGATACCGATCGCTTGAGTGGGTGTAGAGAGCCACGATGGTGCGAGCATCACCGGCAGGCGTTCGACCAGCGAGCGCAGCGTTCGGTAGCTCTCCGAGCCGGCCCCGACCACCATGCCGGCGCGAAACCAGGTCAATGGTGGTCCCTGATCGCGCAGGATCTCTCCGACGCGCAGACGCGAGCGCAGATGCTGGGATGCGGGACGATCACCGAGGCCGCCAAGGTAGACGATCCGCTCAATTCCGGCGGCGGTCGCGAAGTGGGCAAAGTTCGAGGCCGCAATGGCGTCGCGCTGCTCGTAGTCGGAGCCGCCCCCGCGACCCATCGAGTGAACGAGATAGTAGGCCGTCGTATAGCCATCGCCGATCGCGCTCAGGGAGCCCGGGTCGAGCATGTCGGCGCGATGCACCGCGACGGCCGGATCGAAGCTCACCCGGCTCGGATCGCGCACTACGCACCCCACCGGCTCGCCGAGCGCATGCAGCTCGCACACAAGCCGGCTGCCTATGTAACCAGAAGCTCCGGTGACGAGCGAGCGCACCATGCGGAACAAACGAGCATACGCCGGCCCAGTGGGACTCGCCGATCAATACTCTGCGGAGGGCGGTGAGAGCGGCTCAGGCGGCGTGAGCTGCGAGTTCTCGCGAGAGCACGCGGTCGATCGCCGCGACGACGTCTGGATCGAACTGTGTACCCGCGCAGCGGTGCAGCTCCGCGAGCGCATCGTCAATTGGCATGCGCTCGCGGTAGGGGCGGTCGCTGACCATCGCGTCGTAGGCGTCCGCCACTCCGACGATGCGCGCCTCGAGCGGGATCTGCTCGCCGGCGAGCCCCTCTGGGTAGCCACTGCCGTCATAGCGCTCCTGGTGGCCGCGGATGATCGGGGCGACGTCGGCGAGCCGGCCGATACGCGCCACGACGTCGGCGCCGATCGTTGGGTGCTTTCGCATCGCCTTCCACTCCTCGGCGGTGAGCGGCTCGGTCTTGTGCAGGATAGTGTCGGCGACCGCAACCTTGCCGATGTCGTGGAGCTTCGCTCCCAAGTAGACAGCGCGTGCCTGCTCGGGCGTGAAGTCAAGCTCGAGGGCCAGGCGCTGAGCCAGTTTCGCTACGTGCAGCGAATGCTCGGAGGTGCCCTTGTCGCGTATGTCGACGAGCAGCGCGAGCGCGTCGACGGCGCCCATGATCACCTGTTCGTCGGGTGTCGAGGAGCCGCTGCGGGATCTCTCGACGCTGGTGACGACGGGATCTGACGCGCTGAACGTCTGGTTGCGCCCCAACCACTTGGCGGCATACATCGCGCGGTCGGCGGCGTCGAGCAGCGCGCCGCGGGTCGAGCCGTCGTGCGGGTATGTAGCCAC
>JBEKAM010000273.1:0-4077 GCA_050015915.1 Solirubrobacteraceae bacterium | reverse complement strand
GTCCCCGCCCTTGGCCGCGTTGAAGAAGTTGAAGCCCAGCGCGCGGTCGAGCAGCACGAAGAACTGCGAAGCGGCGATGAACGGTGTGGCGATAACCACCAGCAGCGAGGTAGCGAAGTTGGCCCACACCAGCAGCGGCAGGCGGAAGAAGCTCATGCCCGGTGCGCGCATGGTGATGATCGTGACCAGGAAGTTGAGCGCGGTCATGATCGAGGACGCGCCCGCGAACTGCACGCCGATCGAGAAGAACGTCTGTCCGACCGGCATGTCGGTCGACAGCGGTGCGTATGCGGTCCAGCCATCCGCGAATGCGCCGCCGGGGGCGAGGAAGCTCAGCAGCATGATCGTGCCAGCCACCGGCAAAAGCCAAAAAGACAGTGCGTTCAGGCGCGGGAAGGCCATGTCCGGCGCGCCGATCATCAGCGGGATCACGAAGTTGCCAAAGCCCGCAAACACGGGGACCATGAATAGGAAGATCAGGATCGTCGCGTGAACCGAGAACAGGCCGTTGTAGGTGTTGGCGCTCACAAAGTGCGAGCCGGGCTGGGCCAGCTGCGCCCGCATCAGCATCGCCAGCAGGCCTCCCACCAGCAGGAAGAAGAACGAGTTGACGAGATACTGGATCCCGATCACCTTGTGATCGGTGTTGATGCGGAAGTAGTCCTTCCACGTGTACGCGCCATGCCCGGAGTGATCCTCGGGACGTGTCGGGCGCCCGGTTGCCCAGTAGAACCAGTAGTCGAAGCCGCCGATCCCAACGAGGAACGCGAGCGGCACCGCCAGCAGCGACACCGTCAAGATCGCTTCCCCGGAGAGGAAGTGATGGTAGGTCACATGTCCGGTGGACATGCGCACCAGCCACGTCAGTAGCGCTGCGAAGCCCACGCCGGCGACCATCAGCCAGCTGGCGCGGTAAAAGCCCGGGGCTCGCAGTTTCGCGGCCATCAGCCTTGCTCCCGAGCACCCATTAGATCGAACACTCCCACGAGCTCATTCCTGCGAACCCCTATCCCCTGAAGCGGTGGCCTCGCTGAGCAACATTAGCCGCTCGTCCCGGAGACGGTGGATATTTTTCCCGTACTGCTCGAGCTCATGTGCAGCTGACTGTTTATCCACGCCCGGAACTGCGTTGGCGTGACCACGTGCACAGTCGTGCGCATCAGCGAATGTCCTACGCCGCACAGGAGGTTGCACACGACTGGGTAGGTGCCCACGCGGTCGGGCGTCGCCAGATAGTGCGTGGTGATGCCCGGCACCACGTCGTCCTGCAGGCGGAAGGCGGGGATGTAGAAGGCGTGGATCACGTCCTTGGAGCGCATGTTGAAATACACGGACTCGTTGTCCGGCAGGTACAGGTCATAGCTGTTGATTTCCGCGCCGCCGGTGACCGATGGCGGGTACTGGAAGGACCAGTAGAACTGCTGGCCGGTGACGCCTATCTGGATCTCGTGCGCGGGTTTCTTTTCGTTGTCGTGCAGGATCACGAACGAGTAGCCCACCATCCCCAGCATTAGGATCGCGGGGATCGCCGTCCAGAAAACCTCGAGGCGAGTGTTTCCATGTATGGGGAGGCCGTCCTTCAGCTCCTCGCCGGGTTTCATGCGGAACTGCCATACGGAGTACAGGATCACCGTAACCACGAGCACGAAGATCGGAATCGACGCGATCATCAGGACGTGGTAGAGCGTGTCGGTGTTGCGGGCCTGCGCTGAGGCCTGCACCGGGAACCAGTGAATCTCGAAGCTGAGAAAGATGCCGATTGCGGTGGCGATCGCCGCAGCAATTGCTGCCAGGGTGATCGAGCGTCGTCTAGACACTCGCGTCAACCTCGGCGCGCGCACTCACGTTATGAGCTGCGACCAACTCCATCCCGCTGACGATCCTAACCAGTCAGCCGACGGATAGCTACCCCTTGACGGGATGCCCGCCAAGGACTACATTGAGGCAATCGTTGCAAAATCTTTGTAGCGATGGTTGCGAGATCTTTGTGCAGAGCGTTACAAGCGTCGGGCGAGCAGGAGGTGAGCGCATGCAGGTTCACGAAGGCATGAGCGAGATGGTCCTCACGGTCGGTCCCAGCCATAGCCTGCGCACGGTTGCGCGGCTGATGTCAGAGCGACGAGTCGGCGCGGCGGTGGTGATGGACCCCGACGGCAACGGCCCCGGCATCATCACCGAGCGCGACGTGCTGATCTCGGTCGGTGATGGTTTGGACCCGGAGCTTGAGTCAGTTGCCGAGCATCTGACCCGCGACGTTGTGTATGCAGCGCCAGATTGGTCTTTGGAGGAGGCCGCGGCGGCGATGGTGCGCGGCGGCTTTCGTCATTTGATCGTGCTCGACGGGGGCGAGACTGTCGGCATCCTGTCGGTCCGCGACGTCGTACGTTGCTGGACCGGGGACGGAGCAATCTGTCCGGTGCCGGCGAGGGTGGCCGTGGGGTAATGGGGAGGTGGCAGGCCCACAATGGGGAATGGGCTTGCCGCCACCACGGCTGACGATGACGTCGCGCGCGGTGGCTGCAGTTGCTTAGCCGCCAGCGCGCGCGTCTTGTTCCGCTCAGCTAGCGCGGATCAGTGCTCGACGGGTGCGTCGAGCGGGAGTTCGTTTGTTTCGCGGACGGTGTCTTTGATCCAGCGGGTTACGCAGACGACCGTCAGGATAACGCCGATGACGGTGAACTCGATGAACGTCGTTATGCCTACGAGGGCCAGCGTGACACCGACCGCGGTGAGCAGCGGCAGGATGCTGGGTCCGGGTAGGTGGATCTCCTCGCCGACAGGCGGGACCTCTGGGTCGAGTGGGCTCATGAGACGTAGACGGCGGCGACCACGAAGGTAATGCCGAACATGAACATGCAGATCGCGGTCACGATCAGTCCGGTGCGAATGTTCTTGATTGCGAGGCGTCGAGTCATCATTGGCAGGACCCCATTCTATAGATGTCTGTCGGCGACCATCGTGCAGAACAGCAGTGCCAGGTACGCCAGCGAGTAGAGATAGAGACGCAGCGCCGACTGGCGGTCGGCTCGCCGGTAAAGGCGCACTGCACCGGCGATGAAGCCTGCCCCGAGCACGAATGAGGCCACTGCGTAGAAGACGCCGAGACCACCGGCGCAGAACGGCAGCTGGGTGACCGCGTATAGGAGCACCGAGTACAGCAGGATCTGCCTGCGCGTCTCCGCCTCGCCGCGGACCACCGGCAGCATCGGCACGCCCACTTTTTCGTAGTCGCCCTTCATTAGCAGCGATAGCGCCCAGAAATGCGGCGGGGTCCAGAAGAAGACGATGAAGAACAGGATCACCGCGGTGCCGCTGACCGAGCCCGTTACCGCCGCCCAGCCAACCAGCGGCGGCACTGCGCCTGCCGCTCCACCGATGACGATGTTCTGCGGGGTGCGCCGCTTCAACCACATGGTGTAAACGAACACGTAGCCAAGGAAGCCCGAGAACGACAGGCCCGCCGCCAGCAGATTGACCGTCAGCGAGAGCTCCAGCAGCGACAGGCACGCGAGCGTGCAGCCGAACAGCAGTGCCGCTCGCGGCGATACGCGTCCCGCTGGGATCGGTCGCGTGGCGGTGCGCGCCATCAGTGCGTCGATATCGCGATCGAACCAGTGGTTGACAGCGCCCGCGCCACCGGCCGACAGATAGCCGCCCAGGCACGTCAGCGCGACGAGCAGCGGTGAGGGATCGCCGGCGATGTACATCGTTGCGATCGTCGTCAGCAGCAGCAGCGACTGGACCTTCGGCTTGGTCAGTTCGACGTAGTCGCTGACCAGCTGCAGGAAGGCGGATGATCGGCTATCGGGCTCGAGCGCAAGGACCGGCGGCTCGATGGCGGATGCTGCTGCGCGCGTGGGTGGCGCGGCGCTCATTGGCTACACGCCGACCTGCGTGGTGCCGGCTGGAACCGTGGCCGTACCAGCTGCATTTGCGCTGCGTCGCTCGATCTCACGGCGGATGTCCTTCATCGGTTCGCCTGAGCGCACCAGTGGCACGACATCGAAGTTGTTGACCGGCGGTGGCGACGCCGTAAACCACTCGAGCGTGTTCGCCTTCCACGGGTCAGGGCCTGCG
>JBEKAM010000272.1:0-4107 GCA_050015915.1 Solirubrobacteraceae bacterium | reverse complement strand
ACTCCTGCGCGTCGGGGTCGCTCAGCATCCGCTCAGCGAGTGTCCCGAGCCCGATGAAGTCATCTCGCAGCGACCGTGCGAGCTTGGCGCGGTCTTGCTCTGAAAGCTCGCCCCCGGCGCCGGTCAGCGCCTGGGCGTGGAACGTGTCGATCTCCTGCTCGATGATTTGCTCGGTGCGCTCGCGGCCCGCCGAGCTTGTGAGGTTCACCTGCTCAGCCGCGAGAACCTGTTCCACCCGGAGGCGCACTGTCTCTGTGGCGTCGAGGCTCGGCGCGGCGGTGGCGTCTATTGCTGCCATACGATCTCCTCCTCCTGCTGGGCGGGCGTGTGGTGCGGCGCGGCGAGCCGTCGCTTGCGGCCCTTCGGCGTCGGCGCGGCAGCCGGCAGGAACAACTCACTGAGGAGCCCGTCGATCGCACGGGTGTAGCCGCTGCGGCGGCGGGCGATGGCGAGGGTGCTCCCGCGCCGTTGGGCCTGGGTGACCGCGCGTGCATCCCACGGCAACCAAGCGTCCACGCTCACGCCTCGCTGCGCGAGATGACCGGCGATCGTCTGTGTGATCGCTGCTTTGCTTGGGGTGCCGGGCGCGCCGATCGCGTTGGCGATGACCCGGAGCCGCTCGGACGGTATGCCGAGAGTGCCTTGCAACAGGTCGAGCTGTTTGAGTCCGTGGCGTAGCTGGGTGTCGCGGGAGCCGAGCACGAGCAGCACGGCGTCGGCGGCGATCAGCGCTTCGCGGTGGACCCGCGCGGCGCCGGGAAGCTGCCCGCCGTCCTCGGCGAGGAACGCGCCCACGTCACAGACGCTCAACGGGTACAGCGCGGCGAGCGCGTGTAGAGCGCTCGTGATCGCGCCCGGCTTGGCAAGCTCAGCGATGGCCTGGGGGTCTGGCGCGCCGAGCATGACCAGCGGCCAGCCGGGGGTGTCGATCAGCCAGCGCTCCACGAGCTCGCGCTGTACCCCGCCGCCGCCATCGGCGGCGCGGATGAGCCCGAGGAATGAGCCTTGGGTCGCGTCTGCACCGAGGCGCACGTCCAGGCCGCCACCGAGCGCGTCAAGCTCGATGAGCACTGTCGGCCAGTGTGCGACGGCGAGCGCCGCGAGCGAGGCGGCGCACTCGCTCGCACCGGGAGCGCCCTTCGCACCGATGACGGCAAGGATGCTGCCGGTCTCCTCGCGCCGCTCACGCGAGGACACCGGCTGCGGCGCCGGGACTGGCCGTGCTGAGGCGGCTCCCCGAATTGCGCTTAGCAGCTCCTCGCGGGTGACGGTCGAGTAGATCGTCTCATCGACGCCGAGCGCGGCGAGGGCGTCGCGGTCGCGCTCATCCAGCGCCAGTCCGATCAGACGTGCGCCTCTTGCTCTGACCTGTGCGCAGTGAGCGGCGCTGACCCCTGATAGCGCTGGGGAGAGCAGAACCGCGTCGGGGTGGTCTTGCTCGACCGCGTGTTGCAGCTCGTCGCCCTCGACGGCGCTGGCGAGAAGCGTCAGCGGCGCGTCGGTGGGGTCGAACAGCAGTGGCTCGATCTCGCGCTCGGCGATCGGGATCAGCGCGAGAATGACGGTCGGGCGGATCATGGCGCACCCGTCGTCGTAGATGTGGCTGGCGGGATCGTGGCGGTGGAGGCAGCTTGTCCTTCTAGGAGGAGGTCGAGCTTTGCGTCCTCGTTGGCAAGCGCGAGCGAGGACGCAATCGACGGGTCGCTGACTGCGAGGGTGACGGGCACGGTCGCAGTGCTCTGGTCCGCGTTCGGTGGCGCTTCGCCAACCGAGATGACTTGCAGTGCCCGCGCGATCGGGCGGGTGCTCGCTGTCCCGCTTCCCGCTCCGAAGGTCGCCAGTACTGTGACCTGATCCCCGGCTTGGAGGGTCGCGCCGGATACGTCGTACTCGGGTATGGCGAGCGTCATCGCAGAGGTCTGCGCCTGCTGCGTGGCGAGCGCGGCTGCTGGCAGCGGCGTACCGGCGGGCAGCCCCGTGGATAGACGCCGCCCGATCGTCTGTGACAGCTCGCGCTCGGGCACGAGCGAGGTGAGCACTGAGCTTTCGCCCGAGAGTTCAGCCGTGCGCACATCGCTATTTGAGAGGACGGTTCCGGCTGGGAGCGCGCGGGTCGTGAGCAGGATCGGTGTTCGTTTGGTGCTGGCGCTGTAGACCGCCCAATAGCCGAGCACCGCGACGAGCACGAGCACGACCCCAGCCAGCGGAAGGGGCTGAAGTAGACGGCGCGGGCGAGTGCCGGCCGGGGCACCCGTAGGTGGCGTATCGGGTTGCTCGCGCAGGCGAAGCGTGGGCAAGCCGTTGGTGGCCGGAAGGCGGCTGGCGCCGTCGCGGCGGGGAATTGAGATGCGGGGTGGGTTCATGGGCCTATTCCTTCCTCACCGCACTGACAAATCGCTGACACAGAGCTGACACGGCACTTACACGCTCGAAAACACTGGGCTTTTGGGCGAGTGGCGATGCGCCACACGGGCGTCCTGCGGTGGCCGCTTCGGGGGCTTATACGGGCCGGGGCCGGCAGAAGTGCGCAGCCGACGCCGAACACCGACGCTGACTGCGGCGGCGTGCTCACCGGGTAGGGCTGGGCAGCACGACGCATTGGGTCTCCGTTCCTCTAACAATCCTGACTACCCGGTGATCCGGTGTTCTGAACGTTTCTTGCCGACAGGCCGTGTCAGCGGTTTGTCAGCTCAGGGTCAGAGGCATGGGGCACGTTCGGCGTCAAACCCGACCGAAGGAGTGCCCGATGTGCCCGATGCCGATTGAGAACCTGGAAGGCGACTGGAACCGCGAACTGCGCTCCCCGGTGTTGCTTGCCCGCTTCGGCGTGTGGCGAGAGGCTGAGCCGGCGCTGTCGCGGTTTATCGACGCGGCTGCGCTTGTGCGGTTCATGCGCGGCCCGGCAGCGCGCGTGGAGAAGGACCAGGTGCTGTGCGCGCTGCTGGCGTGGGCCAAGCAAGAGCCAATTGGCGCGAGGGTCGTGTTTGCGGCGATCCAGCCCGGCCTGTTGAACATGGCGTCCCGGCTCGCGCGCAACACCGTTGAGCCGGAGGAGCTGTGGTCGGTGATCTTCTACGCCGCGTGGGAGGGGATTCGTGGCTACCCCGTGAAGCGAAGGACGCGGCGGGTCGCAGCGAACCTCTTGCTCGACACGATGCACCGGACGGTCGTGGAGCTTGGCCGCGAGAGCGAATGGCGCGCGCTACGTGACGACCTTGACCATGAGCGCTTGGCACCGGAGGAGGTTGACGGCGATGTGGATGCGCTGCTCGACGACGCGGTGCACGCGGGCGCGATCAGCGGCGAGGAGGCCGAGGTCATCGCCAGCCGGATCGACGGGGTAGCGCTCGCGGACCTCGCGCGCTTGGAAGGCGTCTCATACAACACGATGAAGCTGCGCCGCCAGCGTGCCGAGCGGCGCCTTCTCATGTTTTTTGGCTACCGGCCTGTACCCAGAGGCCACCAAAAACGACCTTTTCCTATTGCTCGGGTCAACGGCGTTGGGCACGGCCCAGTCGGTTGAACAAGACCAAATCGAGTTAGACGAAGGAGGTGATCCCGGGTCCGTCCCGCGCCGGACCCGAGCAACTTTATGAGACGCAGACTCGCCATCGCAATCGCTGTAGTGCTCGTGGCGGCGCTGCTGCTCCCCGTCCCCGCCGAGGCCGCCGCGACAAGCCTCAACGAAGTGGTGTCCAACCTACGGGTGTGGCTGGTCGGCCTGCTCGTCGGGCTGGCCTCGCTGCTGTTGACAGTCGCGGGGGTGCGCTACCTGCTCTCCGGCGGTGATCCCAGCCAGATAGAACGCGCCAAGACCGCCCTGAAAGCCGCGCTCTACGGGTACGCGCTGGCGGCGCTCTCGCCCGTGCTGGTCACGGTTATGCAGCACATCGTCGGGTGAGAGCGCGCCTGACATTCCTCGCCTCGCTCGCCGGCACGCTGGCGCTCGCCTTGGCTGCCGGCCCGGCCAGCGCGGCACCAGCCGCAGCGGTGGCCGCGTCGCCACCGCTGCCGTCAACGGCACTGGAAAGCGCCGCACCGGAAGGCGGGGGTATCCAGGTCGGCCCGGCGCTGCCGAACCCGGCGCCGCCCGTCAAGGGTGGCGAA
>JBEKAM010000271.1:0-4142 GCA_050015915.1 Solirubrobacteraceae bacterium | reverse complement strand
GCCGAGCACCACGAGCTGTATGCGCGGCTGGCGGGATCTCGCCGCAGCGGAACCGGTGTCGCGGGTCGATCAGCGTGAGCTGCGAGGTGACTCGCACGCGCTGATCAGCATCCGCTCTAGACGGTCGGTCGCGGCCGGCACCGAGAACAGTCGCTCGACCGCGGCGCGCCCGGTTGCCGCGAGCTCGCGGCGGAGCTGAGGCTGCTCGCGGAGCTTTGCAAGTGCATTCGCAAGCGCGTCGTGGTCCCCCTCGGGAAAGACAATCCCACCACCCGTCAGCTCGATCAGCCACGGGATCTCGCCTGAATCCGAGCCCACGACGGGGACTCCGCACCACAGCGCCTCCACGATCACGCGACCGAATTGCTCCTTCCAGGTGGCCGTCGTATGTGAAGGTACGACGAGTACATCGAGTTGCGCGTAACCCGAAGCCATCTGATCATGGGTCAAACGATCCAGCACTTGCACCTGCGAGCCCGGAATCGGTTGGCCCGCAAGTTGGTCTCTGATCTCACCGTTGCCGATCATGATCAGCTCCACAGGCGCGTCGAGCTGCCGCACGGCTGCCAGCAAGTCAAACAGCCCCTTGCGCTCGATCAGGCGGCCTGCGTAGCCGACGGTGAACGGATGCGTCGGTACAGTCGGCACACTGTCCCAGCTGGGAACGGCGGGCGGGGCGAATCCGACCTCTCCGCGCGCGCCCCACGTGCGCACCAGCCGCCCGGCGGTATCGGAGCGGGCGGCTACGAAGGCGGCATCACGCAGTACATGCGAGCGCAGCCATCGGACAGGTAAGGGCAGGTCTCTGTCGATGTTCTCGTAGCACTGAACGCCGAACGGTATGTCCAGTCGCTTGAGAGCGTGACCCCACTGTGTCGCGGCAAGTGCATACGGCTCGGCCTCGATAAACGCCACATCTGGGTTGATCTCTCGACATAGCGAGCGGCAGTTGGCTATGTATATATGTCTTTGTACACGTCCAGGGAACGCTATCCGCGTCGGACGTAGCGTGCTCTCCATGCCGGCCAGTGCTTGGGGGTGGACAGGCCGCTGTGAGTACTCGTGGCGCCAGCGGCTGGGGACGACGATCGTAACCTCCCAGCCGCGCCGCAGTAGCTCGCGATAAACCACCTGGTTGACGTTCACCACAGCGGGGTGGCTGATCACCAGCAGCCGTTGCTGCCGTCTTGCTGCGCTGGCGAGGCGTGAGGGTGTAGATGCATCGAGTGGTGCTGGCGGCGCATCGCCCTTACCATGAGTGCTAGCCTGCGGGCGCGCGCTCGCAGCGTCGGCAGAGCCTTCCAGGGAACCCGCCGATATCCGCACCAGGACATCGTTGCACGCGTGCACGCGCGCTTGCTTGCTGGCGGCGACGGCACGCTAGTCTTTAGCGTCCACTTACGCGTCAACCTAAGCTTGACGGTGGCCGCACGCGGCCTTGGACGGACGGATCCGAACGCAGATGAACGAGACTACCGATGCCACCGCGATCTTCGCCCCGATCTGGAGGCGTAAGTGGCTGATTCTCATCGTCGGGATCCTGGTCGCCGTGGGGAGCTACCTGTACTACAGGCGTGAGCCCGGGCTGTACTCCGCCACGACACAGGTCTATCTCGGCAACGGCGCTGAAGAACAGAACCAGATCAGCGCCAGCGGCAGCAATGGCATCAAGAAAGCCAGTGCTCCCAACCCGGCGACGCAGGCGGTGCTGATCAACTCGAGCATCATCAAAGGAGAGGTTCGCGATCGGCTTCGCAAACAGCGCAAGACCGCTGCCGCGCGTGCCGCGCTGAAGGGGAAAGCAAAAGCGAAGTCCTCGGAAAAGAGCGAGTTCATAACCATCTCGGCGGAAGCCCACAACGCTCGCGGGGTGGCGCTGCTCGCCAACACCACCGCGCAGGCATATGTCCAACGCCAGAACGCGCATTACCGCAGAGAGGTCGAAGCTGCGATTACCCTCACGCGTAGGCAGGTGCGCAGGATCGAAGCTGGGCAAACGCCACGTTCGACCTCGAAAGGTAAGTCATCCAGCAAAGGCACAGCCAGCACCACCGCCACCCTGCAGGCTGCGACCCTCAACAGCAAGATCAACCAGCTGGAAGCAAATTTGCCGGTCAAGCAGGTCACGCAGGTCGATCCGGCCACGCGCAGGCAGGCACAGCTGGTCTCTCCTCACCCCAAAAGTAACGCGATCTTCGGCTTCGTGATCGGGCTGCTGCTGGCCTCGATTGTCGCCTATGCCGCCAGCCGCTTTGATCGTCGCCTGCGCTCGCTGACGGCGATCGAAGAGATCTACCAGACGCCGATCCTGAGCGCACTCCAGGCGGTCAGGAGGCCGATCGTTCGCCGTGATGGGCAGCCGGCGCCAGCGCCGCCGCTACGTGAGGGTTTGTGGCGGTTGCAAACGACGCTGCAGGTCGGAAACGTCGCCAACAGCAACGGCAACGGGACCGCGGAGCGCGGCCCGCGGGTGATCCTGTGCGTCAGCGCCGATCCCGGCGATGGCAAGTCGACGGTCGCTAGTACGCTGGCACTCGCACAAGCGGAAGCGGGCGAGCGGGTGGCGGTGGTCGAGGCGGACTTCCGCAGGCCGGTGCAGGGCAGGCTGCTGGGCGTGGATGGGCCGCAGGGGCTCGCCGATGTCCTCACCGGGAGGCTCACCGTCGAGGAAGCGATGCAGGAGGTCAGCCTCGTGCGTTCCGGTGCGGGCGTTGGCACGTCGCAAACCACAGTCGCTGGCACCGCGACCGTGGTCGACTCCACAGGATCGGTGTCGGTGCTCGTTGGGGCGACGATGGTTGCCAACCCGCCTGCGCTGCTGGCGCGTCCGGCGATGAACGAGCTCTCCCGCACGCTTGCCGACAGCTTCGACTACGTGCTGATCGACGCGCCGCCGCCGCTTCAGGTGAGCGATGTGATGCCGCTGATGGCGACGGTGGACGGGATCGTGATCGTCGCCCGCCTCGGGCACACGCGCGAGACCTCGGCACAACGCCTCGTGCAACTGTTGCAGCGGACGCCCAGCGCGCCAGTTCTCGGCGTCGTGGCCAACGCCGTCTCGCCGTCGGACATCGAGAAGTACGGGCTCTCCGGGCGCTACAAGCCCGGATGGCGCCAAAAACTCTCTGGCCGATGAGCACGCCGCCGTACCCGAATCTGGCCACTCGAGCCGGAGCGGGTCATCCGACGGTGCTCAGTCGCCGTGCCCGTGAGCGTCTACTTCTGTGCATGTCCGCGGTGATCCCGTTGGTCATCGCGCTGGTGATCAGTGTCGAGATGCCCAATCCGTCGGTGAAGGAAATCGTCGAGGTGTTCCTGCTGATCCTCGGCGCAGTCGTCGTCGTCGCGTTGATAACAAGCGCTCGTTATGCGCTCACTCTCACTTTGCTCGTGGTCTATCTGGGCTTGCTCGACGGGCCGGTCAAGCTGGAGGCTGCCAACAAACTCGCGTCGGGCTTTCGCGACATCCTCATCATCGCGATCGGCCTGGGGATGCTCATGCGCCTCTCGGTGAGAAAAACGCGCGTGACGCTGCCGCCGCTCGCCGGCTGGGTGCTTGCGTTTGTCGCGGTGGCGCTGGTCGAGGGACTCAACCCCGACACGCACGGGTTCCTCAAGGCCCTCGGTGGCTGGCGCCAGGGGCTCGAGTTCGTGCCGTTCTTCTTCTTCGGGTATCTGATGCTCCGCAGCAAGCATCGCTTTCGCCAACTGTTCTTGATACTTGGCGTGATCGCGCTGGCCAATGGCATCGTTGGCGCGTATCAGTCACGGCTCAGCCCGAGCCAGCTTTCCGCTTGGGGCCCAGGCTACGGCGAACGGGTGGCCGGCAAGGGGGGACAGACGGGCCGGACGTATTCCGTTGAAGGCATCTCCCATGCGCGACCGCCGGCGCTCGGCTCCGACGCCGGCTTCGGGGGGCCGATCGGCGTGCTCGCGCTGCCAGGGCTGCTGGCGCTGCTCACCAGCGGTCGCTTGCGTCGAAGATGGCCGGTCCTACTGTGCTGCATGGGGGCAGTGGCCGGGGTCGCCACTTCGGCGTCGCGATCGTCGATCGTGATGGCGGTCGTGGTGATTGCCAGCTACGCCGGGCTGTCAGTGCTCGCCAGGCTGCGCATAGGTCGTCCGCTCGCGGGACTGCTCGC
>JBEKAM010000270.1:0-4173 GCA_050015915.1 Solirubrobacteraceae bacterium | reverse complement strand
GGCCCGCCGATGTCGATGTTCTCGATCACCTCCTCCTCGGAGGCGTCGCCGCGGGCGACGGTCTGCTCGAACGGGTACAGGTTCACGCACACGAGATCCACCTGCTCGATCTGCTGCTCGCCGGCGGCGCGCAGGTGCTCGTCCTCGTCGCGCCTGGCAAGCAGGCCCGCATATAGCCGTGGGTGCAGCGTCTTCACGCGCCCATCCATCATCTCGGGGAAGCCCGTGAAGTCCTCGATCGCGCGCACCGCGATGCCCGCGTCGGCGAGCTCGCGTGCGGTGCCACCGGTGGAGACGAGCTCCACACCCATCTCCACGAGGCCCTGTGCGAGCTCGACAATGCCGCTCTTGTCGGACACCGACAGCAGCGCCCTGCGCACACGCACCTCGCCTGGCGCAGCACGCTCGACACCCTGCTGGTGATCGGTCATTACGTCGCCTTCCGTTGCCATCACCAGCAGCCTACCCCTCGTCCGAGCGGATCGCGATGCGGCGCGGGTTCTCAGGGTCGGTGCTGAGCGCGCCACAGGCGAACAGGGAGACCGCGCGCGGCAGCAACTCGTGCTCGAGCGGGCGCAGAGCGGCGAGCACCTCACCCGGCTCGCGTGCGTGCTCCAGCTCGACCGCGCCCTGCAGGATCACCGCGCCGGTGTCGACACCGGCGTCGACGACGTGCACGGTCACGCCGAACACCTTCACCCCGTACGCGAGCGCCTGCTCGACGGCGTGCATGCCGGGAAATGCGGGCAGCAGGGACGGATGGACGTTGATGACAGCGCCGGGGAAGCGGTCGAGGAACGACGCGCCCAGCAGCTCCATGTAGCCCGCCAGCACCACCAGCCGGGCGCCACGCTCCGTGAGCCAGTCCGCCAGCGCCCGGTCACGCTCACCGCGGTCGGCATACGCGGCCCGCTCGAACACCCCCACAGGCACCCCGTGTTGCTCAGCTCGCTCCAGCGCGCGCACGCCCACCACGCTGGAGGCGACCGCCACGATCTCCACCTCATCTCCATGCACTGTGTCGAGCAGCGCCTGCAGGTTGGTGCCTGTGCCTGACACCAGCACGGCGATGGGGAAGCGCTCGCTCACGCGCAGCCACGATAGCTGTGCGCAACATCACAGAGCACGCTCGCGCGATGAGGTTCAATTAGTTGGAAGGGGCGGGGAGGCTTTCGTAAAGCCAGCCATAGGAACCCGCCCATGCTTTCAATCCTCATCACCCTTCTGGTAGTAGCCGTCCTCGGCTACTCGCTGGGGTCCGGACGACCAGGCGAGCTGATCCTCCGCCGCCCCTACAACAACCGCTACAGCGACGCGTCAGGGTCGCGCGAGGACCACCTCGGCTAGCGGCTCCTCAAGCGAGTACTTGCCTGCCGCCCCGTCGCTACCGGCGAGCGGGTACTCGCCGCTGAAGCATGCGTCGCAGTGGCTCGAGCGGCTGCCGCGGATCGCCTCGTAGACGCCCTCCAGCGACAGATAGTGCAGCGAGTCGCAGCCGAGCTCTGTGGCGATCTCCTCGGTGGTGCGGCCGTGGGCGATCATCTCCTCGCGGGTGGACATGTCGATGCCGTAGTGGCAGGGGTTCTTGATCGGGGGCGCGGAAATGCGCATGTGGATCTCAGCGGCGCCGGCGTCGCGGAGCATCTGCACGATCTGGCGGGTGGTGTTGCCGCGCACGATCGAGTCGTCCACCACGACCAGGCGCTTGCCGGCGATCACCTCAGGGAGCGGGTTGAACTTCAGGCGCAGGCCGTGCTTGCGCAGCTCCTGCCCTGGCTGGATGAATGTGCGCGCGACGTAGCGGTTCTTGACGAAGCCGTCGTCCTGGGGCAGCCCGGCGGCGCGGGCGAGACCGCGGGCGGCTGGGTTGCCGGAGTCGGGGACGGCGATCACGAGATCGGCCTCGACGGGCGACTCGCGCCAGAGGATCTCGCCCATGCGCCCGCGTGCGACCTGCAGCACCTGGTCGTTCATGCGCGAGTCGGGCCGGGCGAAGTAGATGTACTCGAACACGCACAGCGCGCGCCTGCCGTCAGGCACGATCATGCGGCTCTGCAGGCCGTCGGGGCCGAGCGTGACAAGCTCGCCGGGCTCGACGTCGCGCAGGAAGTTGGCGCCGATGATGTCAAACGCGCACGACTCGCTGGCGACGCAGTAGTGCTTGCCGTTTGACTCACCAGCAGCGCCGTCGAGATGCTCGGGACCGGACTCCAGTAAACCGATGGACAGCGGACGCAGGCCGTGAGGGTCGCGGAAGGCGACCACGCGATCCTTGGTCATGGCGACGATCGAGAAAGCGCCGCGCAGGCGCGGGAGCACGTCTGCGATCGCGTCCTCAACCCGCTCCGCAGGGTGGGTGGCGATCATGGCGGCGATGATCTCCGAGTCGGACGTAGAGCTGAAGGTGACGCCGCGGGCGAGCAACTCCTCGTGGAGCTCCAGCGCGTTGATCAGGTTGCCGTTGTGCGCGAGCGCCACCTCGCGGCGGGAGCCGTTGGTGCCCTCGGAGCGCTGCACCGGCTGGGAGTTCTCCCAGGCGTTTGAGCCGGTAGTGGAGTAGCGCACGTGGCCGATGGCGAGCTCGCCTGCGAGCGTGCGCAGATCGTTCTCGGTGAACACCTGGTTGACGAGCCCGAGCTCACGGCGGGTGATGATGTGCCCACCGCGATCGGCCGCAGCGATCCCTGCCGACTCTTGGCCGCGGTGCTGAAGGGCGTACAGCGCGAAGTACGAAAGACGCGACACCTCGTGACCTGGCGCGTACAGTCCGAACACTCCGCACTCGTCGCGCGGTCCGTCACGCATCACGTTCACAAGCTAGCAGGCGTAGTGGTGTAGCTACGAAGGAACTACTGAGGACGCTACTCACAGGAACAGCTCCCCGAGGCTCGCGTGAGCGGCATCCAGCTCCTGGAGGGTGACGGTGATCATGGTGCCGGCGACAGCGCCCGCCTCGACGACGTTGAGCACGTCCTCGCCAACCCTGCCGAGCACGCGCAACGCGACGTTCGCGCCGGCGGCCTTGGTCTCCAGAGCGCGGAGCTGATCGGGCTGGCCACTGACGATGAAGCCGCCAGGACACTCGCCGAACAGCGCGACGGCGGTCGCTGACGAGGACTCTGTCTCCCAGAAGCCCTCCTCGATCTCGATCTCCGCGCCGAGGCCGCCTGCGAGGCAGCACTCGGCGATGGCGACCGTGAGGCCACCCTCGGCGATGTCGTGGGCGCTTGAGAGCACACCCGCGCGGACGGCGTCGCGGACGAAGCTCTGAGCGGCGCGAACGGCGTGGATGTCGATCGCGGGCAGCCCGTCGGGGAGCGGATCGCCGAGCAGCTTGGCGAGCTCGCTGGCGGCGAGCGACGGCTTGAACGGCCCGACCAGCGCGATGTGATCGCCCGCCTGCTGGAAGCCGAGCCGGCCGGCACGGTGCACATCGGGCATCCGCCCGACCATGCCGATCACGGGGGTGGGGTAGATAGGACCGGTGGCGCCCTCGTTGTAGAGGGAGACGTTGCCGCCGACGATCGGCGCGTCGAGCGCGCGGCACGCCTCGCCGAGACCACGTACGGACTCGCTCAGCTGCCAGGCGATGTGCGGCTTCTCGGGGTTGCCGAAGTTGAGGTTGTTGGTGGTGCCGAGCGGCTCTGCGCCCACACAAGCGAGGTTGGCGGCGCACTCGAGCACCGCCTCGACGGTGCCCGTGTAGGGGTCGGCGGCGACACGGCGGCCGTTGCAGTCGATGCTGACGGCCAGCGCTGAGCCGTCGGGCAGCGCGAGCACGGCGGCGTCGGCCTGCTCGGGGCGGCGCACGGTGCGGGACTGGACGATCGAGTCGTACTGCTCGAACAGCGCTCTGCGGGATGACAGGTTTGGAGATGAGAGGAGTGCGAGCAGGGTCTCCCGGGCCGTTGCCGTGAGGGACACGCCCGCGGTGGGCTCAGGCGAGGGGTAGATCGGCTCGGTGGGCTTGCTCGGCGCGATGTCATACAGCGGGCAGTCGTCAACGAGCGCGGTGACTGGCATGTCGCCGACGAGGGCGCCGTGCCGGAGGATGCGCATGCGTCCGCTGTCGGTGACGGTGCCGATGGCGGCGCCGTTTACCTCCCACTTCTCGCAGAGGTCCATGACGGCGTCGACGTTGGCGGGCTCGACGACGCACAGCATCCGCTCCTG
>JBEKAM010000269.1:0-4716 GCA_050015915.1 Solirubrobacteraceae bacterium | reverse complement strand
CATAGGCCCGTTGGGCGGCCACTACATCCGCGAGTGCCTGCCGGGCGGGCTTGTCTGACCAGGTGGGCCACACTAGGTAGGCGAGCAGGCCGATCGCGCCGCCGATCAGGGCGTCGATGAGCCGGTCGCCCGCGATCGTGAGGGTGTCGGTGCTGACCGCATCAAGTAGGAACACCACGAGCGCAGTCAGGAATGCGAAGCCCACGGCGAAGCTCGCGGGGAAGACTGAGTAGGCGAGCCATCCGAGCGCACCGATGATCGCCACCACTGCACCCAGGCTGGGATGCAGGCCAGCGACGATCAAGCCGGCGAGAGCCACACCTAGACACGTTCCGATGATGCGTTCTGCGCCCCGCGTGAAAGTCGCCGCGAACTCAGGTCGCAGAGCCGCTGCCGCGGCAACCACCATCCAATAGCTGCGCTGCAGCGGAATGTGCTGCGCGATCACCTCGGTGACGAGAACGACCACAGCCAGGCGCAGCGCGTGTCGCCCCGCAGGCGACTGGAGCAAAACTGCCGAGCAAGGGTCTACGGGCATCCACAATGTCACGTGCTCAAGCCGCTAGACCGAAGAGCGCGATCGCGCGAAGAAGGACGCCCAACGCTGCCAAGCGCCGGCTCAGCGCCGGATCGCTCGTCTCATCGGGGGCGAGCGCTGGATCGCTTTCGGGCAACTGTGCAAGGGCCGCTTGGAGATCCTGGCGCGCCTGCGTATCGCCCTCGATCGCAGATGCCATGACCCGCAGCGCGTCGGAACAGCTCTGCAGCAACGCTCGTGCGCGGGCGAGCTCGGCGGGATCGCTTGCGAGACCGTGTGAGAGCAGCACATGGATCGCGCGCAGCTCGATGCGTATGCGCGACGCCTCGTCGACCAGACCTCGCAGGGCAAGTATCGCCGGGTCTCCGAACAGCGCTGGTGAGGACAGCGCCGTCCTCGCCTCGTCGAGCCGCCCAGCTGCCGGCAGCGTGGAGGCGTCACTCGGCGCTAGCGCCAGCTCCGCGAGCGCCCGGTAGGCAGCGGCGACCGTGCGGCGCTGGAGCGCCAGCGGCGAGGGCCAGCGCACGATTGCCACGAACAAGGTCATCGCAAGACCGCCCGCGAATACCAGGCCGGCAAGCCCCAGAGCTCCGGGAAGCGGTTCGCTGAAGCGGCCGAAGACAACGATCCCGATGACCGCCTGGGTGCCGACGACCGCGCCGCGGCGCCCTACTGCGACGAGCAATCCGGCAGCCAGCGACCACACGAACAGGACGATCAGGTGCAGCCATGGTCGTGAGCCTGTAGCCGAGCCGAGGAACGTCGAAAGCGCCATCAGCAGCGCATCGACGCTCAGCAACGCCACCGGTGGACGCCCGCCACTGACACGCCAGGCCACGCCCACCAGCATCGCTCCGGCCCCCATCGTTGCTGCCGCCACAGGATCTCCCGCTGCGACCGCCACCCCGAAGCAGGCTGTGAGCGGGATCGCCGCAATCAGGCCACCAGCGATCGAGACGGCCGAGCGATCGAAGCGCGTGGCCTCGCGCAGCGCTGAGCCGATCGCGCTGTGTCCGCGCGGCGAGCTTGTGGAAGGCTGGCTAGCTGTCAAGCCGCTGACTGGTCGCAGCGGGCGAGCAGCCTGCCAGGATCATTCCGGCTGCTGGCGCTCCCCGCCGGGCCAGCGGCCGGTGAGTCGCGCGAATCCCTGCCGGGAGCCGTGGTCGATCAGCCCCTTGGCGAGACGGAATACCGCGCCCTCCAGGGCAAGCGCGAGGGCGAGCTTGCCGAGGCTCGTGCGCTGGTCTCGCGGGGTCGGCGGCTGGCGATCGTCGATCGCGCCCCATGTGAGCGCGAAGGTCTTCTTGCTGACCAGCCCCCCGAGGATGCCGGCGCCGATGCTGAATGGCAGGAACAGCAGCTTCGTGATCATCGCGTTCTCGCTCTGCTTCTCATCGCTCGTACAGGTTGTCCGCGAGCTTATCGACTAAACAGCGCCGGCTGGTGACGACGCGTCGGCGGCATTCACTGGCTCATAGGTGAGCAGAAGGACCCCCTCGGAGCCGAGGGGCCTCGAATCCAGGAGGCGCAGCGTGGTTGGCGGCGTGCCCTCGCCGAACAGTTGCTTGCCCGAACCGAGCACAATCGGGAAGACCATCAACCGGTACTCGTCGACGAGCTGGTGGGCGGTCAGGCTCTGCACGAGCTTGGCGCTGCCGGCGACGAGGATGTCTCCTGCCAGCTCTTGCTTGAGCTCCGTGACCTCGCTCGCAAGGTCCTGGCCGATCACGGTCGAGTTGTTCCAGTCGGCCTGCTCAGCTGTAAGCGTCCGCGAGACGACGTACTTGGGCATGGCATTCATCTTCACGCCGAACTCGCCCGCCTCCATCGATGGCCATGCCCGGGCGAAGCCGGTGTAGGTGACCCTCCCCAGCAGCTGCGCATCGGCGGCCATCAGCTCATCGAACTTGAACTTCTCGCCGTCCTTGCTGCGGTTGAAGCGAAACGACCAACCCTCGTGCTCGAAGCCCTCACCGCCGCCCGGTGCCTCGATCACGCCGTCCAACGTCACGAACTCGCTCACTACGATTCTTCCCACGACGAGCCTCCTTGGTGTGTGTTCAGATCTTCTCGAGCCTAAGACGGCGCGCCGGCGTGAAAGTCATCGGTAAGGTAGATGACTACGGGCTACAGGCTGCCGATGCGATCCGGGGGCCAGTAGGTGGCGATCGCCTGCCCGATGATCCAACCCGTCGGAACGGGTCCCCAGAAGCGACTGTCGTCGGAGTCACCGCGATTGTCTCCCATCATGAACCAGTGGCCGGGCGGGATCTTGATGGGTGTGGGGAAGTTGCACTCGAGACTCGAGCCGCAGGGTTTGATGTACGGGTCCTTCTCAGCAACGAATTGGGTCTTGCCGGCCGCCTTACGGTAGACGTGGCCTTCCTTGATAAAGATTTCATCGCCAGGCCCAGCGACGACTCGCTTGATGAACGTGACGCCCGCAGCCTTGGGGAACGGCTGCGAACATGCCGCGCCACCGAATGTGACCGTGTGCGGAGTGATCCCACACTGCTGCTGTTCGGCGTCCGCGGGCGGATGGAACACGGCGATCCAGCCCACGTGTGGTTCCCCGAAGTCCATCGCGAGGCGATTAACCAGCACGCGCTGGTGGACCTCGAGTGTCGGTTCCATCGAGCCGCTGGGTATGCGGTAAGGCTTGATCACGAACGCCTCGAGCGCGAGCGCGAGCCCAAGGGCGACGGCGATGATCACGACGAGCTCGACGAGCGAGCCGAGGCGGGAGCGTTGGCGCTTCATGGACGTTGCCCGACGTTGGTGTGCATCAGCTGAGTAGCGCTTCGGCGATCGCGATTGCTACCTCGGCGCGCTCATGCATGGAGGGCCCGTACACAAACTCCTCGGGTGCATGGGCATGGCCACCCCGCGGCCCGAGGCCGTCGATCGTGAGTGGGATTGCGCCCGCGAAATGGCTGGCGTCGCTCGCCCCGCCTCTGCCAACGCCGACGATCTCTCGACCGAGTAGCGCGGTTGCCGTTTCGAGCACGCCACGCGTGGCCTCCAAGGTGTCCATGCCGGGCCAACTGCGGATCAGCTCGACCTCGACACGCGCTGCCTTTGCCGAATCCGCGACCGTCTCGATCACCGCGCCGAAGGCGCCCTCGCTCGCGGCACGCATGTCGATCATCAGCTCGCCGTCGGCCGGCACCACGTTGACGGCATCGCCAGAGCGGAACCTCGTGGGGACAACGCTCAATGCGTCAGGGCCTCCGGGCTCGTGCAGCGCAGCCGCTGTGCTTGCGGCTTCGGCCAGCGCGAGCAGCGCGTTGGCTCCTGCGTCGGGACTGGAGCCGGCATGCGCGGCCTGTCCGTGGCCGGTGACGCGCACCGTGCCCGCGGCCTTGCGTCGCACGACAACGCCCTCATCACCCGCGGAGGTGCGCTCGCCAGCCTCGAAGCACAGGCACGCGTCGTAGCCGTCGAAACGACCCACGTGGGAGAAGCGCTCCGAGCGCCACTCCTCATCGACCACCAGCAGCACTCCTAGCTCGGCGAACGAATCCGGGCGCCCTGCCAGCCAGCGCGCCAAACCGAGTGCCAGGGCCACCCCACCCTTCATGTCAACGGCCCCCGAACCTCTCCACGTGTCTCCATCCCGGTGCAGTGGGAGATGCTCGGCGTGTGCGACGACGGTGTCGACATGGCCTAGCAGCAGCAGGCGGCCGGTGCCCGTGCCGGGTACGCGCGCTAGTAGGTCAGGAACGTGGCCGGGGGAGGAGCATGGGACCCGCTCGACTACAGCCGCCGTGGGAAGTCTCTCGATACACAGCCCCAAGGCTGCCTCCGCGCCCTCGCCGTCGCCGGAGGGGCTGGAGATCGCGACGAGCGCCTCAAGATCGGCCTCCGCCTCCGCAGCCATCGCAGAGGTGGCCGGCAGGGTCGACGCGCTCATACGTCGAGATTATCTATTGCGCTGTTAGGAGCGCGCCTGTTCTCGTCTGCGTTGGGGCTGTCTAGTCTGGTCGCGCAGCTTGCGCTCACCCGAAGTTACCAGTGAGTATACTATTCAGTAACATGATTATGGCTAGGCCCGCGTGATCGTCTCCATCCACATCGCTGACGTGAGCAGGCCGGCGGCGCTGCGCTTTCTGCGCACGAAGCTCCACCCAGACGAGGGCTGCGGCCTGCTCTACGCCCAGCCCGCGATCACAGCCCCG
>JBEKAM010000268.1:0-4243 GCA_050015915.1 Solirubrobacteraceae bacterium | reverse complement strand
CCATGCAAGCGCAGGGATCGTCTCCAACGATCGTCCATTCCCGCCGTGCGGCGCTCACGCCCAGGCGGGGGGCCAGCGTTTACCGGTTGCGCCTTGGCTTGCTCCAGCGGCTTAGGGTGAGAACGGGCCGCCCGTTGTTTGTCCTTCGGCGTCTGCTTGGCGCACCGGTGCCGGCGGGGAGGCCGTGCCGGCCGCCGTGCTGGTTGCTGATTTGGCTGCGGGCGCCTGCGACAGAGCCGGCATACGGCTATCGCTGCTGGCCCGGGCGGCTGTAGGTGTTGTGGGCGCCTTCGCTCGTCCTTGGGGTTGAGGGTGGTGGCGTGCGCGCCGAGGGGGTGGCTGCCTGGGTGCGCTGCTGCGCTTGGCGCTCGTCGAAGACGCTGTCGTGTGAACGTGCTTTGGGGGGCTGGTGATCGCGAGCGCTATCGCGGCCCCGACGCATGCCGCGAGCACCGCGGCGGCGCCAGCTTGAATCCAGGAGAGCTCACCGTGCCGTCTGGGCTGGGCGGGCTCACCGGGCGCTCCGCCGGCGCGGCGGGCGCGGTGCCCTGGTGATGCTCGCCGCTTGCCTGAGAGCTCGACGACGGTGCGCTCGCCGGCCGGCTGCCCGGCTGAGGAATGCTCGTACTCCAGGGTCTCCCACCCCGGTTCCTGTGTGAGGTCAGCCGTCGGCGTGTGCTCATAGGACGGGTCGTTTTGGGGGTCGTTGTTTTCGCTCATCTGGGTTATTGACCGCAAGAGAGTGAAAACTACAAACATATTTCGCGCGCCACGCCTTCCTGGATGTGCGTGTGAAAGTCGCGTGTAGTTTCGCGGCCGTCCTGGTCGATAACAGGTGTGTTCGCTTCCGAGCAGCCAGAGCCAGCTTTGCTCACGGTTTGTGTGGGCATGAGTGAGAGGCAGCGATGAGCGTCACCTTGCCACAGCCTTTTTTGGATCTGGTGGCGTGCCGGCTTCAGGCGATCGCGGAGCCCACCCGGATACGCCTTCTCACGCTGCTGGAGCAGCGTGAAGCCACGGTGCAGGAGTTGACCGACGAGCTTACGACCACTCACCAGAACGTGTCAAAGCACCTCGGCGTCTTGCGCCACGCCGGGATCGTTACGCGGCGCAAGGCCGGTAACAAGGTTTGGTATGCGCTCGCGGACTATTCCGCGTGTCGCTTGATCGAGCAGGCCACCGCCAGCGCCACTGGGTATGTGGAGGAGCTGGCCGGCATCGTCGGCATTGACTGACACGTCGGGTTCGCAACTATGCAGTTGCGTACTTGCACAAGCACGTAGTTGTGGTGTTTAGGTGAAGCGGTGCTTACCGTCGCTGCATGAGTAATTTTCGTAGGGTTAATTCGCAGCAAGGCCGTAGGATTAATTCACAGCAAGGCGAGCGCGGTGTTGGTCGCTCACCGGCCGGCAGTGTGACTCGCCTGGTTCGTGTCGCGGGACGAGTGTTGTTGTGGGGGTGTGTGCTGCTGGTGGTATTCCCGGCGGACGCATTCGCGTCGGGTAACGATGTCGGTGCGAACGTCGCCAACCTGCTGAAGGGTTACGCGGGCGACCTCTACGGCGGGATCGTCGCCGTGATCAGCCTCACGTTTCTGCTTAATCGCAGGTACACCGAGCTGGCAGTCTTTTTGCTCGCGGCGATCGTGGTGGCGTGGATGGTGTTCGCACCGTCTGAGATCGCGAGCGCCGCCGAAGGCATCGGCAAGCAGATCTTCGGATGAGCCGGGGCTGTGGGCGATGAGTGACACTTCGCAGCCGATCCGCTCCTACCAGCGGATCTTCAAGCCTGATCGCAGGCTCTACCAGATCGACGGTCGGCGCTTGCCCGTCCCGGGTGGCGTGCCGCTGGAGTGGCTGGCTTGGGCGTTCGGCGCGCTCGTGGCGATCCTCGTCCTCAGCGAGCGCTCGATCGTGCTCGCGCTGGTGTTCGGGGCGGTCGGGGCATTGCTCGGCGCCAGCTCCCACGGGTGGGCCGGCGCGGTGATCGCCGCCAGCGCGGGAGTCGCGCTTACGCTGCTCGCCGGGGTGCTGCTGGGTTGGCTTGACTGGCCGTTGCGGCTGGTCGTGGCGCCGGCGATGGTCGCGACGCTCGCCGGGCAGGCGTCCCCGGATGGTCGCCCCGCGCACCGTTACCTGGCCTCGTGGGTGGCGTTTCGCGTGCGCGCGTCGCGCCGTTCGCTGGACCGGGTCCTCCCGGCCGATGGCGAGACGCGGGTGTGGGCGCCGCGGGTGTGGGTCGCCCCGGACGAGCACTCGCCGGTGCTGCATCACGGGCGTGTGCGTGGCCCTGCACGGCTGGTGTTCGGCAGGCCGGTCGTCGTGATCCCCGCGCGCGGACGGTTCATCGCGCGTCCTGCTGAGGGTCACCGTGTGCGCCGGGGGGAGCGCCGCGCCGAAGTGATCGAGCTCGGCGCGGGGCAGGTCGTGGAGGTGCGGCCGTGAGCTTCCCGCTGCGATACGCCAAGGGCAACATTCTCCTCGGGCGTGGCGGGGAGGCCGCCGGCCTGTACCGGCTGGGGATGACTTCCTACCCGTACCTCCCGGCGGGGGAGAAGTGGACGTTGCAGCGTCGTCTGCAGCGCCTCGCGCACACGGTCGCCGCCGACTTCTCGCTGTGGCGAGTGAATCGTGCCTACCCGGCCGAGGGCTACGTCGAGCATACGGCCGGGCTGCTGGACGACCGCCACCAGGACCCTGCCGCGTGGCGGGCATTCCTCGACGGGCACCGCGAGCGGCTGCGCGAGCTGGGGTCCCACATCCCCGAGTGCTATCTCGCGGTCTCGCTCGCCGCGGGCGCACCGAGGGGTATCGGCTCGGGGTTGATTCGCGGGGTGGATCACGCGCGCCGCCGCGTCGAGGAGCTCGCCGGTATCGGCGTCTCCTCGCCGGTGTCCGGGGGTGAGCTCTCCGAACTCGCGACGCGGGAGCAGCGTGTGTATGAGCGCCTGAACGGCGTCATCCCCGCGCGGCGCGCCCGGACGATCGAGCTTCAGTGGCTTTTGTGTCGCGCGGCATGCCGCGGTGTCGCCGAGCCAGAACTGGACGGGTACTGGCAGCCGGACGCGCTCGTGGTCGCCGAGTCCGGTGACGGCGTGGCGTTTGAGCCGCTCGGCCATGACCTGCGCCGCTGCGCGAACGCGGCGATCACCGAGCGCCAACAGACCCTGATCGTGGACAGTGAGCAGGGCTGTTGTTACCAGGCGATGCTCGCGCTCGGCGCGCTCGCGGACGCACCCGAGTTCCCCGGCTCCACCGCCGAGGCGCTGTTCGCGCCATTGGAGGCCGTCGGGTTCCCCGTCGACGCGGCCATTCACGCCAGGTGGTTGGGCAACCGTCAGGCGCTCGCGCAAGTGCGTAAGCGGATCGCCGACGTCGAGCACGCCTACCACGAGCAGGTGCAGGGCGCCGTGCACGGCCCGGGCCTGCTCGCCGGGGAGGACCGGATGCTCGCGCGGGAGTACGAGGCGCAGCTGCAGGCCGGCGGGCACCCCCCGATGCTGTACGCGTCCATCGGCCTCGCTGTCGGCGCCGGCAGCGAGGAGGAGCTGGAGCGCAGGGTCGCCACGCTGAAAGAGCAGTACGGTGACATTCAGATTCACCGTCCCGCTGGTTTGCAGCGCGAGATGTTCTTCGAGCATCTCCCGCGCGCGGACGGGTGGTTGTGATGCGCGACTACGTCCAGCAGCTCACGGTCGAGCAGTTCGGCGGAATGGTCGCAACCGCGACCCGCACCGTCGGCTCGGGCAGAGGCCCCTATCTCGGGTACACGCCGACGGGCGCGCCGCTCCCCGTGCGCTTCGATCCCACGCAGGCGCCGCGGGAGGACCGCGCGTCGGGCGTGCTTTTGATCGGGACTTTGGGGTCGGGGAAGACCGTCGCCGCGCAGGCGATCGAGTACGCCGCGGAGCGTCGCGGTTCGCTTGTGGTGGACTTCGATCCGAAGCCCGACCACGGCCTGTACGAGCTGGGAGAGCTGAGCGGGCGGATACAGGTTCTCGAGCTGTCCGGTGACCCCGAGCAGCAGGGCCGGCTCGACCCGCTCGCGATCGGCCTTGAGGATATGCGCGAGGAGCTGGCCTGCTCCTACCTGCTGGAGCTGCTGCCCGGCCAGGCGAACACGTGGGAGAACGCGGTCAGTCTCGCCGTCAAGGACGCGGTCCGCGAAGGCTCCAAAAGCCTCTTGCGTGTCGTCGAGCTGCTCGACGAGAGCGACCGCCCCGGCGCACGCGAAGCCGGCGAGG
>JBEKAM010000267.1:0-4261 GCA_050015915.1 Solirubrobacteraceae bacterium | reverse complement strand
AGCGTAGCCCCCGTGGCGCTCTACACCAGCGACTCCAAGGATCGGGTACGCGACGCTGTCGATTTCGTGGAGCTGGTCGGTGCGCGCACGGAGCTGCGCCGCGCCGGGCCTGCGCGCTACGAGGGCCTGTGCCCGTTTCACGACGAGCGCTCGCCGTCGTTTGGGATCGACCCGACGCAGAAGGTGTACTACTGCTTCGGCTGCCAGGCCTCGGGCGACGTGTTCACGTTCGTGCAGGAGACCGAAGGTGTGGACTTCAAAGGCGCACTGGAGCTGCTGGCGGAACGGTATGGGGTGGAGCTGCAGCGCGAGGAGGAGGATCCGCGCGAGGCGGAGAAGCGCAAGCGCCGAGAGCGGCTGCTTGAGCTGCTGAATCGCACGACGGCGTATTACGAGCGCTATCTGTGGGAGTCCGAGGAGGCGGCTAAGGCGCGCACGTACCTGGAGGAGCGGGGACTGGGGGAGGCGATCCTGCGGGAGTTTCGCGTGGGGTATGCGCCGAGCGCGTGGGATCGGGTGCTTTTGGCCTCGCGCCGGGGCGGGTTCTCCGAGGAGGAGCTTTATGCGACTGGTTTGGCGCAGCGCTCGAAGGAGAACGGGCGGCTGTATGACCGCTTTCGCTCGCGGATCATGTTCCCGCTGGCTGACATTCGGGGACGGGTGCTGGGGTTCGGCGCGCGGGCGATGGGGGAGGATCAGCGGCCGAAGTACCTGAACACCTCCGACAACGACATTTACCACAAGGGTCTGCAGCTGTATGGCGCGGACCTCGCCCGGGCGCACGCCACGAAAGCGGGTGAGGTGATCCTGTGCGAGGGCTACACCGATGTGATCGCGCTGCACCAGGCGGGGATCCGCAACGTGGTGGGTTTGATGGGCACGGCGCTGACAGCCGAGCAGGTGGGGGAGCTGGCGCGGATGGCGCAGACGGTGCTGCTGGCGCTGGACGCGGACAGCGCGGGGCAGGAGGCGATGCTGAAGGCGTTCCGGCTGGCTAGCAAACGCAAGCTGGATCTGCGGGTGGTGATGATGCCGGTGGGCACGGACCCGGCGGATCTGATCCAGCGCGACGGGGCGGAGGCCATGCGGGGGGCGGTCAGAGGGTCGATCTCGTTCGTTAGCTTCCGCATGGAGCGGGTGCTGGCGAGCGGCGACCCGACGAACAGCGAAGAGCAGGACAGGATGATCGAGGAGCTGCGCCCGCTGTTCGCGGAGCTGCCGCCAAGCGCGCTGCGGATGGAGCTGACGCGGAGCGTGGACAGCAGGATGGCGCTGCCCGAAGGCGTGGCGGAGCGGCTGTTGGCGGCCCCTGCGCGTGGCCCTCGACAGGGATCCGGTCGCGGGGACGGACGCAGGCAGAGTGGGCAGGGCGAGCCGCGAAGCGACGGCGATGGCGGCGGCCGCCCGGCGGGGACGCGTCAGCCGCGGGTGAGCGAGATGACCCGCCGCGAGGAGACCGAGCGGGCGTTCCTCGCGCTGTGCATCGCCTCGCCGGAGGAGGGGGCGCTGGCGCTTGCGGGCTTGGACATAGACGAGCACTTCTCGAGCGGGCTGTTGCGCCGGGCTGCTCGGCGTTTGTGCGCTGGGGATCTGCGGGCGCCGATGCAGGAGGTTGCTGATGGGGGAGAGCGCCTGGAGGATGACCCGCAGCTGAAGGGGCTGCTGGCGGAGCTGGTCGTTGAAGCGGGGCGTGAGCAGCCCGATGGGGCGATGCTCGAGGTCCAGCGGCTGCAGCTGGAGCTGGCGCGGGTGGATCGGCAGATTCAGCGGGCGCGGGGGCAGGACGGGGGTGATATCAACGCGTTGGCGCAGCGAAAGGCCGAGGTCAAACGCGATTTCGACCGGGCTTATGGGCAGGTGCTGGAGCAGACTGGGGATCGGGAGGGCTGAGCGGGCTTCGCTCGGGGTTGGCGGGGCGGAGGTAGGTGGCAGTCAGGCAGGCAGGCAGCAGCAGGCGGAGGTGGAGGCACGTGGGCTTCGTGGCACCCGCATGCCCGGGCGGGAAAGACACATCGCGGGCTGCAAGAAGTCACACCGTCGGCACACAAGACACACGCACGAACATATGTTCGTGCGATGCTCTAGCCCATGGATCGCGCGTCTTTGGAGCAGATGCTTGGGCAGGGGCTATCGTTGGCTGAGATCGGGCGGCGATTCGGGCGGCACGAAGCGACCGTGGCCTACTGGGTCAAGAAATACGGCCTTGAGGCGGCAAATCGCGGTAAGCATGTGGCGCGTGGTGGACTGACACGTGCTGAGTTGGAGCCACTGGTGCAGGCAGGAATGTCAGCGGGACAGATAGCCGACGTGGTGGGTCTTAGTAAGACCACCGTCCGGCATTGGCTACGGGAGTATGGGTTGAAGACGCAATGGTCGGAGCGACGCCGGGCGTCCAATGATCGTCAGGAACGTATGCAGCTCCGCTGTCCCAAGCATGGCCTCACAACGTTCAGGCTCCGCAGCGCAGGTGGTTATCGCTGCACGCGTTGTCGGGCCGAGGCAGTTGCTCGACGCCGACGCAAGGTTAAGCGTCTGCTGGTCGAAGAGGCCGGAGGCGGATGTCATATTTGTGGCTATAGCCGTTGCGTCGCGGCACTTGAGTTCCATCACTTGGTCCCAGCTGAGAAGAGCTTCTCCCTGAGCCATCGAGGGGTCGCACGATCTCTCGCAAAGGCGAGGGCCGAGGCGAGCAAGTGCGCGTTGCTCTGCGCAAACTGCCATGCAGAGGTGGAGGCTGGACTCGTCAGGCTGACACCGTAGGATTCCGCTCGCGTACAATGCAGATCTACCTCGTTGTCACATCCGGGGTAGCCCGATCCGGGGTAGCTCAATCTGGCAGATGCGCTCGACTGTTAATCGAGAGGTTGTGGGTTCGAGTCCCACCCCCGGAGTAAACGATTGCACAACGGCTCTAGGCCGGTGCGGAGCATGGTGGCGACGGCCTCGGTCAGCGTGGCGCTGATCGAGAGCCGATCATTCGCCTTGTCGTAGGTGATCCTCAAGTCGAAGGCGTCGAACAGAGCGCGTTTGGTCGCGTCGTCGGCGTCGCGCAGCCGCTCGGAGAGGTCGGGCACCTGATCGAGCACCGCCGCCGGGTCTTGGCGTTCGGGGGCCAGACCGAGCTTCGGCAGGGACGCCTGCGCAGCCGCCTTCTCGGCCTTTAGTTCCTCGATCCGGGCTCGGACCACATCGGGCTCGATTCCCGACTCCAGAGCCCGCACCTGCATAGCGATGGCGTGATCGGCCTCCGCTATCTGCGCTTGGAGTCGCGCGGCCGTCCGCTGCGCCTCGGTGCGGTCGGTCTGCTCCTGTAGACCCAACTGCTCGCGGAGCAAATCGAGCCTCATCGGGCCGAACAGACGCTCCGCAAAGAAGTGTTCGACTGCGAGCAGTAGCGCGTCCTCGCGGACGTTGCAGGTCGCGCCGTGGCCGGCAATCAAGTCGGCGGCGACCTTGCCGTAGGCGCGCCCGTAGGTGCAGCGGTAGTAGGTGTGGCCCTTGACCACGGCTCCGTAGGCGCTCAGCGATGGATGCCCGGTGGCGCAGCGGACCATGCCGCTCAGCAGATGCTCATGCCTCCGGCCTTCCGGTCGGCCAGACGACTTGCGTTTGCGCTGTAGGCGCTCCTGCGCGGTGCCGAACAATCGCTCGCTGATGATCGGCTCGTGGGCATCCTCGCAGACGGTCCATTCGTCCTCGGCGCGCCACGGAGCCGCGCCGCCCTGTTCGCGCCGGGTCGCGTTGTCGCGTCGGTCCCAAACCTGCTTGCCCAGGTAGACGGGATTGCGCAGCATGGCGTTGATCGTTGCCTTCGACCACCGCCGAGTCGCGTTCAAGCGGGGGTTGGTCGCGGTGGGGCAGGGCACCCTGCGCTCGTTCAGTAGATCGGCGATGGCGGTCACGCCTAGTTCCTTCACGGTCCAAAGCACGAAGATTTCGTGAACGATCCGTGCCTCGTCGGGGTCGATCACGAGCCGGCTCTTGGTTTCGCCGGCAGCAGCCCGCGCGGGATTCGTATGAGGTTCGGTCTTACGCTGGTAGCCGTAGGGCGCCCTGCCGCCGTTGCGGTAGCCAGCAAGGGCGTTCTGGCGCATCCCCCTACGGCTTTCGCGTTTGAGGCGCGAGCGCTCAAATTGGTCGATGACCTGTAGGACGCCGATCGTCAGCTCGCCCTCGGGCGTGGACGAGTCGGCGCCCGCGTGCGCGTACACAACTGAGACACCGAGCTTGCGAAGCTCGCGTTCAAAGAGCCCCGCCGACA
>JBEKAM010000266.1:0-4285 GCA_050015915.1 Solirubrobacteraceae bacterium | reverse complement strand
TCGGGGAGACAGGATTTGAACCTGCGACCGCCCGGCCCCCAGCCGGGTGCGCTACCAGACTGCGCCACTCCCCGTGGCAAAACAAGCGGGCGACGGGAATCGAACCCGCCCTAGAAGCTTGGAAGGCTTCTGTGCAACCACAACACTTCGCCCGCAGCCCGTAGCGTCATGTTACCGGCGTCCCAGGCCCGCGCGTGGCCGGTCGCTCGATGCGGTCGCCCGTATTGGCTGCTCGCCGCCGGCGCACCCCCCTACCGGCGCTCCTCCACCGGCACCTCACCAGACTCATTAGCCAGCCCCGGAGGCGGCCACGGCCCGAACCAGTTGTCCCGCGCTCCGTCCAGCGTGATCGTCGAGCCGTTGAACCTGGCGCCCAGGGGCGATGCAAGCAGCGCGATCAGCCATGCGTGCTCCGCCGCCGAGCCCAACCGCTGCAAGGGCACCGAGCGGGCTGCGCCCGCGCGCACGTTTGCCGGGTACTTCGCCAGCACCTCCGTGTCGAACGTGCCCGCCGCCACCGCCATCGCCGCCACGCCGCTCTGCTGCCAGCGCTCCGCCAGCTCCCGCGTCAGCGCCTCCACCGTCGCGCGCGCCGCACCCGAGTGCGCCATGCCTGGCATCCCATGGTGGGGGGACAGCGTCACGTTCACCACCGTCCCCGCCCCCGCTGGCTCCAGCGCGAGCTCGAACGCTGTCTCGCACATGTTCAGCATGCCGTCCACGTTCAGCCGCCATACCGCCCGCCAGCCCTTCGCAGCAATCATCTCCGCCGGGCTGAAGAACTGGCCTCCCGCGTTGTTCACCAGCAGATCCAAGCGTCCGCGTCGCTCGAGCACCGTCCGCACGAAGCGCTCCCCGTCGCCGCGCTCGCGGATGTCGCCCGACGCCCAGTCCACCTCGCCCGCGAGCTCCCCCGTCGCCAGCTCCGCGATCTCCGCCGACGCCTGCTCGAGCACCTCCTCGCGCCTGCCCACGATCGTCACGTCCGCGCCGCACCGCGCCAGCTCCAGCGCAGTCGCCTTGCCGAGACCCGTTCCGCCGCCCGTAACCAGCGCCGCACGACCGCGCAGCAGCCCCGCGGCGAATATCTGCGACTGGCCATCCGTAGAGCTCATCGCCCGCGATCATAGGCCGCAGCCTGCTCCAAACCCCTCTCCATAGCGCTTTTGCGGACCTTGCGTGCGTCTGTCCCCAAACACCTCTAGGGTTTCTTACGTGTCCCATAGGCCACTGGTCTTCCTTTCCGGGCTCACCTTTGGCGACTATCTGCTTTGGAGCTGGTCGCTGAACGGCAATCACGACGTGCTCGCGCTCGTCGCCGGACTCACGCTCCCGCCGCTGGCAGTCGCCTGCCTATGGCTGCTCGTGCTCAGCGTCGCCCGCGTGATCGCAAGCACCGCAAGGCGCCCGCGCCGCCACGTTGGTCGCCGTCGCGCCAGCCAGCGGCGAAGGCCGCAGCCGAGCACCGCCGCAGCTGTCGGACCGGAGGCCCCAGCGGCGGCTGCCTCCACCGACAGGCCTTCGCGCAAGCTCGCCGCTTGAGCAGCGCTTCCCCAAGCCAGTGAGCGACCGCAGCAGGCGCCTGCTCCCCCGCTCCAAGCGCATCCGCGCCGCACTCGTAACGCTCGTAGCGCTCCTCATCCTGCTCGGCGCTGGCGCGTTCGCCGTCCACGTCTACGAGCACGAACGCACCGCCAGCATCTACCACCCACACGCGCGCTTCGTGCCGCAGCCCACCCCCACGCTCCCAACCAGCGGCCCCAACCGCTTCGCCTGGCCGCTGTATGGATACGACACCGAACATACCCGCTTCTTTCCCGCACCCCCCTACGTGCACGCGCCGTTCAAGCGCCTATGGGTGCATCTCGCCAACGCGCTGCTGGAGTTCCCACCCGTCATCTACGGCAACGACCTCTACCAGCTCGCCGACAGCGCAGTCCTCAACGTCATCGACAAGCGCACCGGGCATCTCGTGTGGTCGCGGCCCCTGGGGCACTTGTCCGCGTCCTCCCCCGCCGTCACCTCCAACACCGTCTACGTCACCATCCTCTACAGCGGCCACCCCCACAGCCCCGGCCGCATCATCGCGCTCAACAGCGCCAACGGCGATGTCCGCTGGTGGCACCCGCTGCCCAGCGGCAGCGAGTCATCGCCGATGCTCGGCGATGGGCGCGTGTTCTTCGGCTCCCAGAACGGCACCGTCTATGCGCTCAACGACCGCACCGGACAGCTGATCTGGATCTACCACGCACACGACGCCGTCAAGGCCAGCCCCACGCTGGCGAATGGAGTTCTGTACTTCGGCGACTACTCCGGGCGCTTGCAGGCCATCTCCGAGCAGACCGGACGGCGGCTGTGGGTCAGCAAATCCGAAGGCGCCCTGCTCGGCAGCGGCACCTTCTACTCCACCGCCGCCGTCATCTACGGGCGCGTGTTCCTCGGCAACACCGATGGACGCATCTACGCCTATGACGCGTCCACCGGCAGGCTCGACTGGGCCGTGCAAACCGGCGCCTACGTCTACGCCTCGCCCGCCGTCACCAACGCCCCCGGCCTCGGCCCCACCATCTACCTCGGCTCCTACAACGGCAGCTTCTACGCAATCAATGCCCGCAGCGGCCACGTCAGCTGGCGCTTCGACGCCCATGGGCGCATCTCCGGCTCGGCCACCATCGTCGGGCGAACCGTCTACTTCTCCGATCTCGGTACCCACCGCACCTACGGGCTCGGCATCTCCACCGGCCGCGTCATCTTCGAAGCCAACACCGGCGCCTTCGACCCCGTCATCAGCGACGGCACCAATATCTACCTCACCGGCTACAGCAGCCTGTTCGCCCTCACGCCCGCCGAACACCTCACCCCGCGCAAGAGCCACCAGAGCTGAACGCCCGCCCGAGCGAGAAGCGCGCGCTCACCACCACCGTCCCCGCGGTGCGAGCGCTCACCGCCGTCCATCCCCCACCCGCCGGCGCCACGCAACCGCTACCGCTCGTGAGCGTCCAGTAGCGCGTGAAGTGCACCCGCACCACGAACCTGCCCGCCGCACGAGCGCGCAGGGCGAACGAGTCATGGCCCAGCGCGGTGAGCGTCCCCGGACCAGATGCCAGCGGCGTCGGCGCGAGCACGCGAAAGATGCGCCAATGCGCGCTCGCGAACACCTCCTTCAGGTACGGAAGGCCACCGCGGATCAGACGCCCCTCCCGGGCACTCGAGGGATCCAACGGCACATCCGGCAGCGCCACATACGTGACCGCCTGTTCGTGTAGCCAACCGTCATAGCTCGCCGCCGTGAGACCAGGCCTCAGCAGCACGTCGTCATAGCGAGTCTCGAGCTGCTTCTCCCAGCCGCGCGCCAGCGACACCGTCGGCGCCAGCTCCGCGGCCTCCCAATGCGAGCGCGTCAGCGGTACCTCCACACGCACCGGGCCAGCGTGCTGCTCGGCCAGGAAGCGCTTCACCGGCGCGTAGTAGGAGGCGCTCGTCGCTTCGCTACCCGCCACCGCAAGCGTCTCGCGAATCGGCCCCCACACCACCCACACTGCGCTCACGCACAGCGCCATCGCAGCCACCGGGCCGAGCCGCCACCTGCCGCCCGAATTCAACGCCGCGCACAGCAGCAGCGGCCCCGCGAGCATCGCGTAGCGCTCCAAGTTGCTTCCGACCGGCGAGTGCACAAGCAGGCAGCCGACGCACGCCAGCACATACACGCACGCACCCAACTGCAGCAGCCGCGCGCCCCGCGGCAGCGCCCACAGGAACGTCAACACCACGAGCATCGTCGCCGCGAACGACAGGATCGGGTAAGGCTCATAGCCACCTTCCGGGAACAGCACCACCAGCATCAGCACCACCACCGCAGCCGGGCCCGCCAGCACTGCCAACGCCCGCGGCGAGCGCCGCCACAGCGTTACCGTCAGCGCCGTAAGCGCCAACAGTGCGCCCGCCACCGGGCTGCCAGCCGCACACACCGCCGCCAACACGCATGCCCACAGCCAGCGCTCATGCGCGAATGCAAGCCCTGCCGCCAGCGCCAGCGAAACCCCCAGCGCGAACGTCATCTGCCCACTCCACACGTCGCCCAGCGCCGCCAGCGCGAACCACGCTGCGCCCCACCGCGCCGCATCGCCGTACGCAAGGCGCACGAGTTGCGCGAACAGCAACGTCGAGGCCAGCACGCACAACGCCCCCAACACCCGCATTCCCACAAGCGACGCAAGCGGCGGATACAGCAGGCTGTAGCCCAGCAGGTCGTGGCCCGCGTACCAGTTGTTGTCCCACAGAGCGA
>JBEKAM010000265.1:0-4291 GCA_050015915.1 Solirubrobacteraceae bacterium | reverse complement strand
CGCGCGCGCGGTGATTCGGTGCTGTTCGCGTTCGGCTTCGACGCTTTCGGACTGCCCGCCGAGCTCGGTGCCATCTCAAGCGGCGAGCCACCCAGCGACTGGGTAAAGCGCTGTGCCACGCATATGACCGGCCAGCTCGACCGGCTCGGCTTCTCCTTCGACTGGCAGCGCTCGTTCATCAGCTCTGATGCGCTCATGTATCGCTGGTCGCAGTGGCTGTTCCTGGTGCTGCTCGACGCTGGGCTGATCTACCGCGGTACCGGCAACGTCGACTGGTGCGACAACTGCCAGACGACGCTCGCCTCCATTCAGGTCGAGCCGGGCGGCACCTGCTGGCGTTGCCATGGGCCCGTCAGACTGATCGAGCTACCGCAGTGGTATCTGAAGATCAGCGCCTACGTGCCCGAGAACGACCTGCGCCTAGCGGAGCTCGAGGCGAGCGGCATCTGGGACGAGGTAGCGCTTGCCTCCCAGCAGATCGTGCTCGGACGCATCGACGGCGTCGAGCTCGAGCTGCAAAGCCCCGACGGCGCGCAGCTGAACGTATTCTCGCCGTATCCCGACGCCCTCGGGCAGGCCAGCTTCGTGCTGATGAGCCCCCGTCACCCCGACGCTGACGTGTGGGCCGCAGATGACGCCGTGCGCGAGCAGCTCGAGCAGCTGCGCTCAGGCGGCTGGGAGCGCAGCTCACGCGAGGCAGAGACGATCCCCGTGATCGACACCGGGCGCGTCGTGCTCGGTGCCGACGGAACGTCGCTGCCCGTGCTCGTGTCCCCGCTCGTGGACTCACGCTTTGGACCGACGATCGTGCTCGGCGTGCCCGCACTCGACCGGACCGACGAGGTGATCGCCCGCCGGCTCGGACTGGCCGCTCCCGAGGTCGAGGGCCTCGCCGATGAGGCTGGCGATGCGGATGAGACGGGCGCTGGGTCGAGCTCCAACCCGGCCGGCCTTGACGCAGGCGCCACCCAGGCGGTCCGCTACCGCGCCTCGGACTTCGTCATCTCCCGCCAGCGCTCGTGGGGCACGCCGATCCCGATCGTTTACTGCGATCAGTGTGGCACCGTGCCCGTGCCGCGCGAGCAGCTGCCGGTAATCCTGCCGCTCGATCTGCGCCCAACTGGTGCCGGCAACCCGCTGGCCGAGCTGGAGGAGTTCGTCAACACCACATGCCCCAGCTGCGGTGGGCCCGCCCGGCGCGAGACAGACACGCTGGATTGCCACTTCGACGCCCTGTGGCTATGGGTACCCGCGTGCGTGCCAGCGCAGGAGCGTGAGCGATCGCTGGAGGAGATCTTTGCGCTCCCCGACCTACGCCACTGGCTTCCCTCCGAGCGCCTAGTTGCGGGCTCTGACAGCGGCAACTTCGTGTTCGATCAGCGCATCGTCACCAAGGCGCTGCGCGACCTCGGGCCGCTCGAGTTCCTTGCCGACGGCGAGCCGTTTGCGGGCTGCTTGTTTCACGAGATGGTCACGGCTGACGGACGCAAGATGAGCAAGCATCTCGGCAATGTCGTCGACCCCGACGAGCTCGTCGAGCGCTACGGCGCCGACACCGTGAGGCTCGCCGTGCTGTACGCCGCGCGCCCCCAGAAGTCGCTCAACTGGGAGGACTCCGCGGTGCTGCGCTGCCACCGCTTCCTCAACCAGGTCTGGGATTTCTCGCAGGCAAAGCTCGCGCAGGCGCAGGAGGATCGCGAGCGGGCCGCCGCAGGAGTCGAGCCAGGGACAGACACAGAGCCGATCAGAGACACAAGCGAGCACCTGCGGCTGAAACTCTCGCAGTGGTGCCAAGCGGGCGCCGAGAAGGTCACCGAGGACATGGAGAGCCTTGAGATGCACAGCGCCGTTCGCAACGTCATGCGGCTGTTCGACCGCATCAAGGACTTCGAGAAACGCGTGCTCGCCCGCCAGCCGGCGCTTGGTGGCGCCGATACGGAGGCGCTCCTGCAGGCACTGACGGTGCTCGTCCAAATGCTTGGTCCGCTGGCACCGCACATGGCCGAGGAGCTGTGGATCGCCTTCGGTCAGGACGAGCACAGCGCACAGACGCCGTGGCCAGGCGTATCGTTGCGGATACCCGCATGAGCACACATACCGCCCAGAGGCCCTCGCAGGACGCCAGACAGCGGACGCGCTCGTGCGCCACCGCGCTCGTCTGCCACCGCTGTGACAACAGCTATCCGCTCGAGCAGGCCATCTTCGCGTGTCCCGATTGCGGCAAGGGGCTCGACGTTGTCTACGACTACGAGCACGCCGCGCAGTACTTCCGCGATGTGCCCAGCTCCGAGCGTCCGCAGAACATCTGGCACTTCGAGGAGCTGTTGCCGATCGTCGATGCATCCGCGCAAGCTCGCGTGGGCCAGCACTCCGGCTACACGCCTTTGATCCGCGCCGACCGGCTGGGCGCCGAGCTCGGCCTGAGCAACCTTTACTTGAAGGACGATTCCAGCAACCGCCCAAGCCTTTCCTATAAGGACCGCGTCGTCTCGATGTCCGTTGCGCGACTACTCGAGCGCGGCGGACCCGAGATCGGCTGCGTGTCCACGGGCAACGTCGGCACAGCCGTCGCCTCGCTTGCCGCCAAGGCAGGGGTCGATGCATACGTCTTCTACCCCAACGCCCTCGAGCAAACGAAGGCTCGCGCGTGCATGGCGCTCGGCGCGAAGGTATGCCAGGTCGAGGGCAACTACGACGAAGCAAACAAGCGCTGTCGCGAACTGGCGGAAAGCACCGGCATGGACTTCGCCAACATCACGCTGCGCCCGTTCTACGCCGAGGGCGCAAAGACGGCATCGTTTGAGATCGTCGAGCAGCTCGACTGGCAGTCGCCCGACCACATCATCACCGCCGCCGCCGGTGGCACGCTGTCCTCGCGGCTACACAAGGGGCTCGTCGAGCTGCAACTGCTCGGCCTCGCGGAGACCGACTTCACCCGCATCCACATCGCTCAGCCCAGCGGCTGCAACCCGATCGCCACAGCAATTGTCGCCGAGGAGGCCGAGATTCGCGCCGTCACGCCCGAGACCGCAGCGCACTCGTTGGCGATCGGCAATCCCGGCGACGGCTACCTGGTTATCGACGCGGTGCTCAAACGCGGCGGCACCGGAGGTTTCGCCAGTGATCCTGAAATCTTCGCCGGCATCGACCTCCTTGCCGCTACCGAGGGCCTGCTAACCGAGCCTGCCGGCGGCACAACGATCGCGGTGCTCGAGAAACTCGCTGCCAGCGGACGCTTCGCTCCAGACGACACCGTCGTTGCGATCATCACCGGCAACGGGCTGAAGACACTCGACGACCACCCGCCCAAGCCTTGGCCCGCCAAGGTCGATTGCGAGCTCGACGCGATGCTCGAGGCACTGGGTGAGCTCAAGAGCAGCGGCACCCTCGTCGACAGCGCGCGCCAGCAGCTGCACTACTAGCGCCGGGCGCTAGATCGTCGCCTACCACACGCCCGATCGCACCAGCGTCCGTTTCCGATTTGATGGTTGTGTAGGTTCGCGGCAAAGCGGGTATAGCTGTAGTGACATGGCCGGCCCAGTTGCAAGCCCGTTTACGTCCAGAGAAGAGTTTCGCGAGGTTATGGATCGCCTCATGCAGATGATGAGCGAGCACCCTGGCGTTGGGCCGAGGCTGCGTGCAGCAAACTTGCCGCAACGCTTTGAGTTCGATGACCTGGGTCTGATCATGAACATCCGGGCAGGCCGACCGGGTGAGCAGGCGAACCTTTCATGGGAGTGGTCTGACGAGGTCGACTGGTCGCCTCGGGTGCATATGACCATGTCCTCGTGTACGGCCAACCGTTACTTCCAGGGCCGCGAGAACATGGCCTATGCAATCATCAGGCGCCGCATCAACACCTGGGGAGACATCCGGTCAGCAATCGAGCTGGTCCCCCTCACCAAGCCGATCTACCAGCACTACCGCGAGCTCGTAGCCGCAGAGTACCCGCACCTCGAGCTTCAAGTGAGCTCTGGCGCTACAGCACCTTCGACAGAAACGCGCGCGTGCGCTCGTGGTGAGGTTTGTCTAGCACGTCAGTCGGGCGGCCCGACTCGACGACCACGCCGCCGTCCATGAACACGACCGTGTCGGCTACCTCACGCGCAAAGCCGATCTCATGTGTGACAACGATCATCGTCATGCCGTCGCTGGCGAGTTGCTTCATCACTGCAAGCACCTCCCCCACGAGCTCCGGATCGAGCGCCGAGGTGGGCTCGTCGAACAACATCAGCTTCGGCTCCATCGCAAGCGCCCGCGCGATCGCCACCCGTTGCTGCTGGCCACCGGA
>JBEKAM010000264.1:0-4296 GCA_050015915.1 Solirubrobacteraceae bacterium | reverse complement strand
GCTGGATGCCAGCGCGCTCGAGGACCCACAGCTCGGTCGCGTCGCCGTACTGCACAGCGTGCTCGAACTCGTCCTCATTGGCCAGGTAGCACTCGCGCGAGGACTCGATCAGCGTGACTTCGTGGTCCTTGGAGATCAGCTCCCGTGCGAGGTTGCGTCCGACCTTGCCGGCGCCAGCGATGATCGCGTACATGGCTAGCTGACCGCCTCTGGCTGGAGCGCGCTTTGAAACATCTCGATTGCGTGCTTGGTCGGGGAGATCGTCTGTAGCCCCTGCTCGCGGTACCAGTCGGCGCGCGCGGGATCCATCACGCGCACAACTGCTTTCTCTACACCGAAGCGCTTCTGGGCAATCTGGGCGATCACGAGGTTGGTGTTGTCGCCGGCGGTGGAAGCGATGAAAATATCTGCGCGCTCGATGCCGGCTTGGATCAGCGCGTCGGTCTCAAGGGCGGTGCCGACGGTGAACTGGCCGCCGGAGTCCTCCCAGCTGCGACTCTGCCCGGCGTCGAGGCGCTCATGCGAGAGCGGATCCTCGTCGAGCACGGAGACATCGTGCCCATCGGCGAGTGCTGACTTGGCGACAGCCGAGCCGACTCGGCCGGCGCCGACGATCAGTACGAACATGAAGCGGAGGGCATACACATAGACATAGTCGGCAGGTTAGACGATGGGGGCGCTGGCCTGGGGTGAGTCGCGCTCGGGCTCCAGATCCGAGCGACGTGCGGCGGGTGCTGTGACGATCACACGGCACTCTGCCTTGCGTACCACGTACTTTGTGACGTCTCCTACATACGCTTCGAGCGGACCGCCGCGGCCACCCAGCCGCGCGCCGCCGCGGATCAGCGATGGTTCCTCAGCACCGAGCACGATTGCCTCTACACCACGGCGGCGGGCCTCATCGACGATCGCAAAGCCGGCTCGCCGCGTGCGCACGGTGGCGGTGGCGACCTGCACACCGGTGTACTCCTCCCCCACCGCCTTTGCCCGTGCGAGTACCTGGCGGGCATGTTTGATCTGTGCGTCGGGCAGGCTCGCGTCGAGCGGCAGCGACATCGGGATCACGAACATCCACACCGCCTCGATCGTTGCGGCGTCGATCGCGGCCTCGTCGGTCTGCTCGCCGGAGACGAGCAGCGCAGCGGTCTGCACGATGTCGTCGTCCAGGTCGGTGCCGAACAGCGGCACGAGGATCGAGCCGTAGTCGCGCTCGACATGCGGCTCGGCGCGCAGCACGCTCGGCGAGACGGTCACACGCCGTAGCAGCGAGGTCTCATCGGCGCGGCGGTAGATCACGTACATGGCGATCCCCACCGCCATCCAGGCGATGCCGACGTAGCGCGCGGTGGGATGCACGACCAGCACCGCCACGAGGCCCACCGCCGACACCAGCGCCCCGAACGCTGCCGGAAGCGGTAGCTGTCCGCCGCGCACGTTGACCGAGAACGGCACCCGGTAGGGACGGTCGCGGTTGGGCTCGGAGTAGCGCAAGCGACAAATCGATAGGTGCGCGATCGTGAACGCGAGCGTGGCGCCAAGCGCGTAGATGCCGACCAGGAAGTCGAGGTTCTCGCTCGCAGCGAGTCCCGCGGCAATCACGCCCGCGAGGATGATCAGCACATACGGCGTCGAGCGCTCCGGGTGCAGCCGCCCGAGGCCGCTGGGGATCTGGCGGTTGGTGGACAGCGAGTACGCCAGGCGTGAGAGCCCGAGCATCGCCGAGTTGGCGGCTGCGACGAGCGTCACCGCGGCCATCGCTGCGACGAGATACATCAGCGTTTTCCCCAGCCAGTGCGGGTTTACATGGCTGACCACGCCGATCATCGGCGCGTTTAGATAGCGCCCCGCGAGGGCGGTGTGGCCGTCGTGGACGGGTAGCGCGGTGACGGCCACGAGCGCGATGCCCACATATAGGAAGGCCACGGTGGCGGTGGTGCTGCCGACCAGCCGCTTGAGGCCGACGCGGCTGATCCTGACCTCTCCCGCGAGGCCCGAGGCGGACTCGAGGCTCGTGAAGGAGATCACCGCGACGGTCATGGCGAACACCAGGTGCGACCACGTGGGCGCACTGCCGAGGTGGATCGGGTTCCACAGCGTGTGCGGGTTGAAGAACAGCACGAGCCCCAGCACCACGATGAAGCCCTGCAGGGCGAGATCGCCGGCCAGCAGGATGCCGACTCGCCGCGCTCGGCTACCGCCGAAGCCGCGGATGTTGCTGAGCACGACCAGCGCGATGAACGCCAGCGACAGCGCGAGTGCCTCGTCGCTGCTACCCAGCGGATGCCAGAAGACCTTCAGGTACTGCGTCGCTGAATATGCCGTGACGGCGATCAGGATCACGTAGTCGAGCAGGATCGCCCAGCCGGCGATGAAGCTGACGAGCTCGTTGAACGCATACCGCGCGAACACCGTCGAGCCGCCACGATCCTGGTGTAGCGAAGCGCCCTCCACGTAGGTCATCGCGGTCACCGTGTAAAGCACCGCGGCCACCAGGAACACCACCGGCGTGAGCCCAAGGGCGTGACCGGCGATCACCCCGAGCGAGAAGTAGATCGCGCTCGCCAGCGACGAGTAGACGATCGTGAACAGGATCGGCGAACCGATGCTGCGGCGCACGATCACGCGTGCACGCTCGGAGCCGTGACCCTCTGGTGTGCTCATCTGTCCCGTGCCCGTCTCACTTCGACGTACCAGCGCCCTGCACCGGCGGCGATGAACAGCAGGCCCAGCAACAGCCGCGGCGAGAGCGGACTGCCGCTGCTGAGCGCCTGCACGGTCAGCGCGAGTCCGAGCGCCACCATCAGCAGCGAGAGCACGAGCGTGCCCATGCGGTGCGCCTGTCTGCCGTTCATCTCATCCTGAGCTTATTCCTGTGCCGGCCGCTCGCCAGATGCGCGCGACCGGCATGGGCACATCTCAGGTGATCAGCGGAATGATCAGGATGGCGACGATGTTGGCGACCTTGATCATCGGGTTGATCGCGGGCCCGGCGGTGTCCTTGAACGGGTCGCCGACCGTGTCCCCGGTGACCGACGCGGCGTGGGCGTCAGAGCCCTTGCCGCCGAAGGAGCCGTCCTCGATGAGCTTCTTCGCGTTGTCCCACGCGCCACCGCCCGCGGTCATCATCACCGCGAAGAAGAAGCCCACGACGATCACGCCGATCAACAGGCCGCCGAGCGCCTGCTGGTCGATCAGCCCGACGATCAGCGTCAGGCCGATCGGCAGCAGCGACGGCAGGATCATCTCGCGCTGGGCGGTCTTCGTGACGATGTCCACGCAGCGCGCGTAGTCGGGCTCTTCGGTGTAGTCCATGATCCCGGGGTGCTCGCGGAACTGGCGGCGCACCTCCTCGACTACCGCACCGCCGGCGCGCCCAACGGCCTCGATCGACAGCGACGCGAACAGGCACACCATCAACCCGCCGAGCAGCAGCCCGATCAGCACGGGCGGTTCGTTGATGCCGAAGGAGATCATGTGCCCGAGCTTGTTTTCGAGTTCTTTCTGGAAGCCGGCGAACAGGCCGACGGCCGCGAGTACCGCTGAGCCGATCGCATAGCCCTTGGTGACGGCCTTCGTCGTGTTGCCGACAGCGTCCAGACGGTCGGTGACCGTGCGCACCTCCTCGGGCAGGTCTGCCATCTCGGCGATCCCGCCGGCGTTGTCGGTGATCGGCCCGAACGCGTCGAGCGCGACGATCAGCCCCGTCAGCGACAGCAGGCCCATGGCCGCGATGAGGATGCCGTAGATGCCGGTGACCCCACCGCCTGCGAGCTTCCAGGAGCCGAGGATGCCAAGCACGATCACCAGTGCCGGCAGTGCCGTGGCCTGTAGCCCTGAGGAGAAGCCCTGGATGATGTTCGTGGCGTGGCCGGTGATCGACGCTTTCGCCGTCTTCTTCACGGGCGCGAAGCGGGTCGACGTGTAGTATTCGGTTAGTCCGAATAGCAGCCCGGTGACGACGATCCCGATCAGTGAGCACAGGTACAGGTGAAACCAGCTCGGGGTGTTGACGGTGCTGCCGACGACCTTGAACGTGAGGTTGCGCATCAGCCAGTAGGTGATCGGTGCGAACGCAGCCGCGGCGATCACCCCGGAGACGACGAGGCCCTGCAGCAGCGCGCGCTCGACGTTGCCCGTGGTGGTGCGCACCGCGAACGTGCCGATGATCGAGGCGATGATCGCCACGCCCCCGATCACCAGCGGGTACATGGCCACCTGCGTGGACTCGTGGAAGGTGAGCACGCCGAGCAGGATCACTGCGATCGCGGTCACCGCGTAGGTCTCGAACAGGTCCGC
>JBEKAM010000263.1:0-5525 GCA_050015915.1 Solirubrobacteraceae bacterium | reverse complement strand
CATTGTTCGCCGGCACGGCAAGCTGCTCCTAGGTAAACCCTTCGTTTGCGAGAACCTTCTCTACGATCTCCTCATTGGTCCCGCTGTTGCCGATCTCCCGCACCGCGCGCAGGGTTGGCCAGAGTAGGTCGGAATACGTTGGTATGTGCAGACCATCGCTCACGGTGCACAAGCTATAGAGGCTCCCGGATACCAGAAGGTTCCCGTCATCTGACGGTGGTCATGGGTTGATCTGCTCCATGGGGCCGATCTTGCCATGGGGTTTGTGTGCGCGCTCACGCAAAACTCCCCACTTCTGCTCATGAAAAGTCCCCAGGCCTAGCGGCCCCTGTCGCGTAGCTGAGCCGTAGGCGAAGCGGAGCGACTGGGGCCGGCGCGGTTCTGTCGGGTCCCCCCTCGATGGTCAGTGGTGCTTGACGCCATCGACCAAAGAGGGAGGACCCTGGGGATGCTCACACAGGAGGAAGACATGGAGATTGCTGCGTTGGATGGGAGGGGCTGGTCGGTCTCTGCGATCGCTCGTCATACCGGGCGGGATCGGAAGACCGTGAAGGCGTATTTGGCGGGTCAGGCGAAGCGACGGCGGCGGGCGCCGAGCGTGCTCGAGCCCTACCGTGACTACCTGGCCGCGCGCTTCGTCGATGACCCGCACGTGTTGGGGACCGTGCTGTTCCGCGAGGTGGGGGATCTCGGGTTCGATCGTTCCTATCAGACGTTCGTTCGCCAGCTGCGGGTGCTGGGGTTGCGTCCGCGGTGTGAGTGCTGCCGGCGTGGCGGTGTTGATGTCACGACCGAGATCGACCACCCGCCCGGAGAGGAGCTGCAGTTCGACTGGCTGGAGCTGCGCGAAACGCCGTGGGGTCAGGCGGCTTACGTCCTGATCGGTGCGCTGTCGCACTCCGGGCGCTGCCGGGGCGTGTTCAGCGAGGGACAGACCGGCCCGCACGTGATCGAGTCCCTCGACGGGGTGCTGCGGCGGTTGGGCGGCACCACGCGGCGCTGGCGGACCGACCGGATGGCTGGGGTGGTCTGCCCGGGCACGGACCGGTTGCTGCCCGAGTTCGTGGCGTGCGCGAAGCACTACGGTGTCGGTGTCGATCCCTGTCCCGCGCGGCGCCCCAGGCGCAAAGGCGTCGCCGAGGCCGCGGTGAAATATCTGACACGATCGTGGTGGTGCTCAGCCGCGGTCGCGACACCGGCGCAGGCGCAATCGTGGTGGTGCTCAGCCGCGGTCGCGACACCGGCGCAGGCGCAGATGAGCCTTGACCGTTTCTGCGTCGACGTCGCCGATGAGCGCCGGCGCGGCGCGGGCACGATCGCGAAGCTCGCGGTGAGCGAGGGGTTGCTGGGGCTGCCCCGCGCGCCGTTCCCGGCGGAGATCTGCGTGGAGCGCCCGGTGTCGCGCTCGGCGCTGGTCGCGTTCGAGGGCAACCACTACAGCGTCCCCGCCGCGCTGGCGGGCGCCCCACAGGTCACGGTCCGTGCCCGCCTCGGCGAGCAGACGGTCCTGATCGTCAGCGCCGCTGGCACCCAGGTCGCTAAGCATCGCCGTGCACCCGCGGGCACCGAGCAAGTGATCCGCTCCGCCGAGCACGCGGCGGGCCTCGAGCAGGCGGTGCTCTCAGCGTTCACGACACGCCCGCCGTGCCGGCGAAAGCAGAACCGGCCGCCAGGACAAGCAGCCCTCCAGGCCGCGGCCGTCCTGCGCGGCGAGCACCCCGCCAACGACGGTGGTGGTGTGGTCATCGACCTGGAGCGCTACGCCCAGCTCGCGGAGGTGGCGCGATGACCGAGAACGACGGTGTCTATCAGCAGCTGCGGGGTTACCTCGCGGCATTGAAGCTGACCGCGATCGCTGAGGCGCTCGCCCCGGCGCTCGAGCAGGCCGAGCAGGAAAAGCCCGGCTACACACGCTTCCTCGCCGACCTGCTCCAGGTCGAGGTTCAGGCGACCCAGGAGCGCGCGCTTACAAGCCGTCTGCGTCTTGCTGGGTTCCCGCAGACCAAGACACTGGAGGAGTTCGACTTCGACGCGCAGCCCAGCCTGGACCGGCGTCTGATCGAGGAGCTCGCCACGCTGCGGTTCGTCGAGGAGAAAGCCAACGTGCTGTTCATCGGGCCGCCCGGGGTCGGCAAGACGACCCTCGCGATCGCGTTGGGCCTGAAGGCGGTGAAGGCCGGCTACCGCGTCTACTACACCACCGCCGCGGACCTGGTCGCCAAGACCGCGAAGGCTGCACTCGAGGGACGCTGGCAAACCACGATGCGCTTCTGGGGCGGACCCGCTGTGCTCGTCGTTGATGAGCTGGGATATCTGCCGATGGCGGGCGAGGCGGCGGCGCACCTCTTCCAGGTCATCAGCCGCCGCTACCAAGGCGGATCCATCGTCCTAACGACAAACCGCGACATCACCGGCTGGGGGCAGATCTTCGAGGACACCACCGTCGCGGCCGCCATGCTCGACCGTCTCCTTCACCACGCGACCGTCGTCCAGATCAACGGACCTTCCTACCGAATGCGCCACCACCAAGCACGACTCGACCAGCTACGCGACGGCCTCAACAAACCCTGAAACACAGCACGTTGCACGCTCAACCAAGTGGGGAATTCTCATGAGCAACTCTGAGGAATTCCGACGATCCTTGACACCGAGACGTTTATGAGGTCCAACGAGCCGCGGAAGGCCTGGAGTCAGCGGATGCTGCCAGTGATCACCCAATAATGCCGGTGGATGTGCATTGAAAAATGTAGGTGTCTTCTTCCTGCTGGTGGCTACGGGTTCTCCGTGGTGGTGTGGTGTTCGCGGGGTCTCGACGGAGCGGAGGCCGTAGGCCGTAGCGCAGTCGAGGGCCCGCGGCGCGGCCGTGGGTGGGGGGTCTGGGGCACTGTCCGACGCGGCTTTGAGGCTGACGGCTTGGATGTCGTCGAGCTGGAGGTCGTGGTGATCAGCGAGGAGGAGTTGATGGATATCAAGGCGCTGCAGCGCCAGGGGTTGACTTATGCCGAGATCGGCCGGTTGTTGGGTCGTGATTGGCGGACCGTGAAGCGGTATCTGGAGCATGGTACTCAGCCGGTCTACCAGCGCCGGCGCACACCGTCGAAGCTGGATCAGTTCAAGCCGCTGATCGATCAGTGGCTGGCCGCGGAGCCGCGTTTGTTGGCGACGCGGATCCATCAGGATCTGGTGCGCGACTACGGCTTCACGGGCAGCTATAACACGGTGCGCCGCTATACCGAGCGGACCCGTCCACGGCGGGAGCCGAGGGTCCAGGAGCGGTTTGAGACCGCGCCCGGGCACCAGGCGCAGATCGACTGGTCCCACGAGCAACCGATCCGCACGAGATCGGGGCTGGAGCTGCCGCTCTACTGCTTTCACATGGTGCTCGGCCACTCCCGGGATTCGTTCTGCGCGTTGACGGGTTCGCAGGATCTCGTGACGTTCTGGGCGTGTCACCGCCAAGCGTTCGCTCACTTTGGGGGTGTTCCTCGCGAGTTGCTCTATGACCGAACGAAGACGGTCGTGAAGACCCATGTCGGGCGGGAGATCAGTCTCGGTGAGCGGCTCTTTCATCCGCAGGCGCTGGCCTCAGCGCACCACTACGGCTTCACGATACGTCTCTGTCGCGCCTACCGGCCGGAGACGAAAGGCAAGGTCGAGTCCGATGTTCCCTACGTTCGTGAGCGGTTGTTGCGCGCACACGGCTTCTCCAGCTACGAGCAGGCGAACGAGGAGTGGTTCTCCTGGAATGAGGACGTCGCCCGCAAGCGGGTGCACGGCACCCACGGCGAGGTCGTCGCGGTCCGTGCGCAGCGTGACCGCGCGGCGTTGCTTGAGTGCCCGTCGGCGCCCTATGTGGTGGTGGAGCGCACCACCAGGATCGTCGGTCGGGATGGCTTCTTTGACTTCCAGGGCCGCCGCTACGCCGTCCCTGACGCGAAACCCAAAGAGCGGGTCGAGCTCTTGCTCGGAGCGCGGGAGATCGAGGCCTACCGCATCAGCGACGGGGAACGCCTGGCGCGCCATCAGCGCGGCGCGCCCGCACGGGTGCTCGGGGATCCGCCAGAGGGCTCGGTGCCCTTGGCGGCGGTCCTGTCGGCGCTGCCAGAGCACGACGTTCACGCCCGCTCGCTGGCCCGCTACGAGGAGGCGATCAGTCATGGGTGAGCTGATCAGTGAGCGCATCACGCGCAACGCCAGAGAGCTGAAGCTACTCGGCCTCGCCGACACCGCGGACGAGCTCGTCGATCGCGCCGAGAACGCCAAGCTCGGCTACCGGGAGTTCCTGGACCTCGTGCTCGAGACGGAGGTCGGGGTGCTCGAGGGCCGCCGCTACGCCTCAAGGCTGAAGCTCTCCGGCCTGCCGCATCAGAAGACCCTGGACGAGTTCGACATCGCGTTCCAACCATCGTTGGACCCCAAGCGCATCGCCGAGCTGCGCTCCCTGCGGTTCATCGAGCGCCGCGTCTGTGCCCTGATCCTCGGGCCCCCCGGGGTTGGGAAGGGTCACATCGCGGTGGGCCTGGCGATGGACGCCCTGCGTGCCGGCTACCTGGTGCGCTACGTCACCCTCGATGATCTCATCTCAGACCTCCGCAGCGCCGATCAGGTGGGGAAGCTGAAAAGCAAGCTCGCGCACCTCCAGCGCCCCCATCTTCTTGTCTGTGACGAGGTCGGTTACCGGACTTTGGAGCCGGCTGACGCGAACCGCTTCTTCCAGCTGATCAACCGTCGCTACACCCGCTCAGCCATGATCATCACCTCCAACAAGCGCGTCTCTGAGTGGGCGACGCTGCTCGGGGATGAGATCCTCGCCGCCGCGATCCTCGACCGTCTCCTACACGACGCGGAGGTCCTCACGATCAACGGGCCCTCCTACCGCCTACGCGGCCGCACGGACATCCTCAAAGAGGATGGCGCGCCCGAGGAGGACCCACGATGACCGACTATCTCTCAGGCTGGAACGTCGGTGTCGATCCCGAGCAGACCGACGTCCTGCCCGACGGCAGCACCCTGCAGGAAGTCACGCTCGTGCTCGTCGACACCGAAGACCACTACAAGAACGACGAGCCGCAGTTGCGAGCCCCCGTCGCCGTCACGCTCACCCCAGCAGAGGCACGCACGGTCGCAGCACGGCTGATCGCCGCGTCCACCGAGGCAGAACACCAGCCTCCCTCAAGCAACCCCTGAGAGCCCCTCAGCCCCGAACCGCCGATGTTGCACGCTCAACCAAGTGGGGAGTTTCGTGAGCGACAGTGGGGAGATTCGATGATCCCCCGACAACCAACACCTACATTTTTCGATGGCGATCAACCTACATTTTTCAATGGCTCTTGACAACCGGGCGCTCCACGCAGATCTCCGCCGGGAACGGCGCGCTGGGCAGCCCCAGCAACCCCTCGCTGGCCGCGAGCTTCGCGATCGTGCCCGCGCCGCGCCGGCGCTCATCGGCGACGTCGACGCAGAAACGGTCAAGGCTCATCTGCGCCTGCGCCGGTGTCGCGACCGCGGCTGAGCACCACCACGAT
>JBEKAM010000262.1:0-4344 GCA_050015915.1 Solirubrobacteraceae bacterium | reverse complement strand
CCCTGGCCGGAGAGCCGCCGCGCAACGGGCAGCTGTTGCGACTGGGCGCTGACGGTTCAGCGGAGGTCCTTACCGAGGAGATCATCTGGCCCAACGGCATCGGCGTCACCCCCGACGGGCGCACCAACTACGTCAGTGATTACGCGCAGAAAGTCGTGCGCGCCGTAACCACCGACGATCGCAGCGTGCACGAGCTCTGCCGCTCGCCCAACGGATCGGTCGACGGGTTGGCGCTCGACTGCGAGGGTGGCGTGTGGGTTGCTCTCGGCGAGGGCGGTGGCGTCGCGCGCTTCCATGCCGACGGCCGGCTCGACGAGTTGATCTCGTTGCCCGCCAGCTTCGTCTCCAGTCTCTGCTTCGGTGGCGCAGACATGTGCGACGTGCTCATCAGCACCGCTGACAGCCATGCCCAGCCGGAGCTCGGTGGGACGTTGTTGCGCGCGCGCAGCGAGATCGCAGGCTTGCCGGTCGCGCCCGCGGCTGTGTAGGCGAGCGCTCGCATAGCAGCGCCATTGGGCAGCGCCTCCGGTTGGCAGCGCGGCGTGCGTCAAGCTGGCAGGCGTCATGGCCAACTTGGGCGAGATCAGGAGGGTGTTGCGCCATCGCGACTTCCGCATGCTCTGGCTCGCGCAATCCACGAGCACGATCGGCGACAACATCGTGCTCGTCGCGCTCGCGCTGTTCATCATCAAACGCACCGGCAGCGCAACCGACCTCGGCTTCGTGCTTGCCGCGCAGGCGCTGCCGCTGGTCGCGTTTCTCTTGATCGGTGGCGTGTGGGCAGACCGGCTACCGCGCCACCGCGTGATGATCGCCACCGACCTCGTGCGCTTTGCGCTGCACGCGCTGCTGGCCGTGCTGATCTTCGTCGGCCAGGTCTCGATCTGGCAGCTGATCGTGATCGAGATGCTGTTCCGCACCGCCGAGGCGTTCTTCCGGCCGGCCGCCAACGGCCTCTTGCCGCAGACGGTGCCAGAGGCGGATATCCAGCCCGCGACTGCGATCACCGGCATCTCCAACAACTTCGCCGAATTCGCCGGGCCCGCGCTCGCGACCGCGCTCGTGCTCGGTGCCGGCGCCGGCTGGGCGTTCGCACTCGATGCCGCCACGTTCATCGTCAGCGCCGCCTTTCTGTCGCAAGTACGTCCGCGTACGCGTGGCGGTGAAACCACCGACGCAGCTTCAGAGCACGTCGGAGATGCAGAGCGCGTCGGCGTTTGGACCTCGATCCGCGAAGGTGCAAAGGAGGTGCGCTCGCGCACCTGGGTCTGGGCAACGCTCGCTTCGTTCTGCGTCGCGCTGTTCTGTGGCCTGTCCTCATGGTTCGTGCTCGGCGCGGTTGTCGCCCGCGAGCAGTACGGGCACATCGCCGTGTATGGCTTCGTGGAGGTGGCAATCGGCTTCGGCACGATCATCGGCTCACTCATCGCCGTCACCTGGCGCCCGCGTTATCCCCTGCGCCTTGGCATGATCGCCACGTCGCTATGGCCACTCGCCTCGATCCTCTATGCGGCCGGCGTGACGCTCGTGTTGGTCATTCCCGTGTGGATCGTCGGGGGTGCGGGCTTCGCCCTGTTCGACGTGTGGTGGCTGACCGCGCTCGCCGAGCGCATACCGCCGCACGCGCTCTCACGCGTGTCCTCGTATGACTGGATGGTGTCCCAGGGTCTGATGCCGGTCGGCTATGCCGTGATGGGGCCACTGGCCGCGCAGCTCGGCGCAGTCAACGTGCTGCTCGCCGGCTCCGCGCTGGCATTCGTCGCCTTCGTGCTCGGGTTCCTGCCCCGGCAGACGCGCATGCTCGAACGTCTGCGCACCGGCCATCTCACCGGAGAGTTCGAGCACGTACACCGGAGTCGCTGACCCGGGGGCGGCGCCCGCACCGGACATGGGCGGCCCGCGCGATACGTCAACCCGTAGTCTGGGTGAACATGGATTTCCTGATCGCCAAGGACGACCTGCACAGCTGCCGTAGCGCGGACGCTCCCGCGCTCGAGCCTGGGCCTGGCCAGGCTGTGCTGCGCGTCGACGCGTTCGGCCTGACATCGAACAACATCACGTACGCAATGTTTGGTGTTGGCATGTCCTACTGGGACTTCTTCCCCGCGGAGGACGGTTGGGGACGAATGCCCGTGTGGGGATTCGCCGAGGTCACCGCCAGCGCCGTGCCAGAGCTCGAGACGGGCACACGCGTATTCGGTTACCTGCCGCCATCCAGCGAGCTGCTCGTGGAGCCCGCGCACGTGAATGCCAGCGGATTCACGGACGCCGCCGCACACCGAGCCGCGCTGCCGGGCGCATACAACCGCTACTCGCGCACTGACGCCGACGCGTTCTACGACGCCGAGCACGAGGACGAGCAGATGCTGCTGCGCCCGTTGTTCCTCACCTCGTATCTAATCGATGACTTCCTCGACGAAGCCGACTTCTTCGGCGCGGAGACGATCGTGCTGTCGAGTGCCTCGAGCAAGACCGCCAGCGCGCTTGCCTACCTGCTGTCGCTGCGCGAGGGCGTGCTCGTCGTCGGGTTGACCTCCTCGAGAAGCGCCGAGCTCACACGCACGCTCGGCGTGTACGACCACGTGCTCGCCTACGACCAGCTCGAGTCGCTGCCCGCGGGCCGCGCGGTATATGTGGACATGGCCGGCAATGCCGAGCTGCGCGCCGCCGTGCACGGCCACTACCGCGACGAGCTCGCCCACTCCGCCGTCGTCGGCGCGACCCACCACGACCGCCTGGGCGCCGTCCCCGACGCGCTGCCCGGCCCGCGCCCGACGTTCTTCTTCGCCCCCGACCGGATCGTCAAGCGAGCCGGCGAGTGGGGCGCCGACGGCCTGCAGCAGCGCATGGCCGACGCCTGGCATCCATACGTCACGTGGGCCGGCGGCTGGCTACAGGTGATCCACGATCACGGGCCCGATGCGCTCAAGAGTGCCTACCTCGATCTGCTCGACGGGCGCATCGACCCCGCCACCGCGCACGTGCTCTCGCTTTAGACCTTCAGCACCAGCTTGCCTGTGTTCTCGCCGCTGAACAGCCGCAACAGCGTCGCGGGGAAGCTCTCGAAGCCCTCGGCGATGTCCTCGCGTGAGACGAGCTTGCCGGCCGCCAGCCAGCCGGCCATCTCCCGCACCGCCTCGCCGTAGCGGGGGAGGTAGTCCCCCATCGTGAAGCCCGTCATGCTCGCGTGGTTGACCAGCAACGACAGGTAGTTGGCGGGGCCGCGCATCTCCGAGGAGTTGTATTGAGAGATGGCGCCGCAGATAACCACACGCGCATAGCGGGCTAGGTGCGCGAGCGCGGCGTCGAGGATCTCGCCGCCGACATTGTCGAAATAGATGTCGATGCCGTTCGGGCAGTGCTCGCTGAGCGCGGCGTTGACGTCCTCGGTCTTGTAGTCGATCGTGGCATCGAAGCCGAGGTCCTCGAGCACGTGCTCGCACTTGGTGGCACCGCCGGCGATCCCGACGACACGGCAGTCCTTCAGCTTGGCGATCTGACCGACCAGGCCGCCGACCGCACCCGCTGCACCGGAGACGACAACCGTGTTGCCCGGCTCGGGCTTGCCGATATCCAATAGGCCGAAGTACGCGGTCACGCCGGGCATCCCCAGTGTGCTCAGGTACACCGGTAGCGGTGCGAGGCTCGTGTCGAGCTTGAACACGCCTTTGCCGCTCACCACGGCGTACTCCTGGGCACCGAGCAGGCCGCCCACGTGCTCGCCGACCGCGACGTCCGGGTCCTTCGACGCGATCACCTCGCCGGCCGCGAACGCCCGCATCACCTCGCCGATGCCCACCGGCGGGATGTAGGAGCGCCCCTCGTTCATCCAGCCACGCATCGCCGGATCCAAAGACAGATACTCAACCTTGACGACGATCTCCCCGTCGCCAGGCTCCGCGACCGGCTCCTCCACATAGCTCCAGTCGCTCTGCTTCGGCAGACCCACTGGGCGTGCGGCCAGCCGGAACTGGTGGTTCAGGACATCCATCACGTCACTCCCCTCGTCAGTGGTGGAGCGGTCCCCACCTGCGTTGGACACCATAGCTGGCGCATGTTTCGCCGCGACCATCGCGTGGCGGACGCCCACCGGAGTAGATGCCCACGCGAGCGCGCCACTCGTGAGAGTATTTCGCGGCCGGCCAGTCGCTATTCAAGCGCATCGGTCCCCGCCCACTCCACCGTCAGCCACGAAGCAAGGAGCCACACATGCCCGACATCGAGTTTCAGACAAGCGCCGGCAGCGCCCCCGGCTACCTCGCGGTACCAGCCGCCGAGCATGGCCCGGGCGTCATCGTCATGCAGGAGTGGTGGGGCCTCGACGACCACATTCGCTCGATCTGC
>JBEKAM010000261.1:0-4361 GCA_050015915.1 Solirubrobacteraceae bacterium | reverse complement strand
GGGCGAGCGGTTCCAGCGCGGCCGCCAGCCCCAGGTCGTCCAGCGCCGCAGGGCGAAGCTCGGTGATCAGATGGCGCAGACCGTCGATCTCTGTGCCCAGGCCCTCCAGCACCGTGTCCACCGCTTCGCTCAGTGCCTGCCTGTCGTCGAGGTCTCGCGCGTTTGCCAGTTGCAGGCGCAGTGCACCGATGCCCTGGATGCTCTCGTCGTGGATCTCACGCGCCCAACGGGTGCGCTCGTGCTCGCGCGCCTCCATGCCGTAGCGCAGACGTTCGATCTCCACCGATCGCTCGGCCGCGAGCCGCTGTGAGACGCTTGCAGCAAACGCCGCCAGCGCCTCGCGGTCGGGGCCGCGGAAGCTGCCATCCCGGCGCAGCGCGATCACGAGGCCGCCGCCCTGTCCCTCCATGTGCAGCGGCTCGATCAACGCTGAGCGGGCCTCCAGGCCGAGTTCGTGAAGCCATGCCGCCTCAGGACCTCGTGGCCGGTCCATTGCCACCGGCTTGCCCTCTTGATAGAGCGAGCCGAGTGCGCTGCCGCGCACGGGCACGATCCGTAGCCGCACCGATTCCGCGCCGCTGCACGCCGCCACCCGTAGCTCCCCGCGCTCCTCGATCACCACCGCCAGCGTTGTGGCGTCCAGCAGCGCGAGGCCACGATCGGCCATGAGACGCAGCAGCCACAGCTCTGATCCAGAAAGCACCGGGTGGGGATTATGAACGTCCCGCGCGACCGAACGCTGGCGGCAAGCTGCCCTGCACGTCTGCGCTCGGCGCTGGCGTCGTCTCCACGCCCTGCGCGGGCGCGTCCGTATGGGCGCTCACGTGGTTCTCGCCATTGCCGTTGATTGGGCGCAGGGCCGCCCGCGCCTGTGCCAGCAGCGTCTGTGCGCTGAGGTCCTCGTGCCAGCCCGCCAGACCCACCGACACTTGCAGCGGGAAGCGCGCACCCTGCGCTTCGACCTTGATCGTGCGCAGTCGCTCCAGCACGCGACGGCCCACGCTCTCCGCGCGTGGGCCGTCTGCGCCCGGCAGGATGATCAGAAGATTGTTGTCCGAGCCTCCGTGCTCAGGGCCGCTTCGCCCGATCCTGTCGAAGCGGCGCAGCTCGCGACGTAGCGCCTGCGCGACGTACTCGAGTGTCTGATCGCGCAGCTCACTGCCGTGCTCGCGGGCCATCTCATCGAGATTCTCGATCACTACCAGCAAACAGCTCAGCTGCGTGCCATGGCGCTCCGCACGGCTGATCTCCTCCTCCAGGCGCTCTGTCAAAGCGGCCGGTGCAATGCAGTCGAGTGCGCTCGGCTGGGGCCGATCGGAATGCGGATTGGTGTCGCTGGCAGCCATGCCTGTAGCGGACGAGTGTACGTTGGAAATAGGCGTCCGTTCCTATGCTCCTCGCACTGATTATGCCCGTCTGCAAGCGCCCCGGCAAGTCGCTGAGCCAGACGAGCATGCGTGTGGTGGCGCTGCTTGGCAGTAATCGTCCGCACGATCGCGCGATCCGTCCCCGTGCGCTGGTAGACCACTGGTGTGCTGCAAGAGCTTCGCGTTGAGAACCTATTGCTGATCGAGCAGGCCCAGTTGCGTCTCGCGCCGGGTTTGAATGTGATCACCGGCGAGACCGGCGCGGGCAAGACGGTGCTTGCGCATGCCCTCGATTTGCTGCTCGGCGGGCGCGCCAGGCCGGGGATCGTGCGCCCGGGTGCTAGCGAGGCATACGTCGAGGGAGTCTTCGACCTTCCCCAGCGCGTGCGCGAGCAGCTCGACGAGCGCCTGAGCACGGAAGCCGATGAGCTCGTGCTCGCCCGTCGCGTTGGCACCGATGGGCGCACACGCGCATATCTCAACGGTCGCTCCGCGAGCGTCGGCGAGCTACGCGAGATCGGTGCCACATTGCTCGCGTTCTACGGGCAGCACGAGCACCGCAAGCTCACTTTGTCTGCCGCCCAGCTGGAGATCCTCGACGGCCTCTGCGCAGGCGACCATGCCGGACGCCTGCGCAAGTGCGCACAAGCCTTCGCGCATGTGCGCCAGCTGGAAGAGCGGATGGCGGAGCTGCGCGAGCTGTCTTCTCAGCGCGAGCGCGAGCTCGGCCTGCTCGAGTACGAGCTCGCGGAGATCGACGCCGTGGCGCCCGACGAGCGCGAGCACGAGCAGCTGCTCGGCGCGCGCGAGCGCCTGCGCAGCCTCGATGCGCTGTGCTCTGCCGCGGGCGCTGCCGCGGAAGCTCTAGCACCGGACTCAGGCGTTGCCCCTGGAGCGGTGCAGCTCGTCGCTGGCGCCACCGGACAGCTCGATGCCCTCGCTGGCGTCGACCCAGCGCTCGATGCGCTCGCCGAGCGGCTGCATGCGGTGATCATCGAGTCCCAGGATCTCGCCGGCGAGCTGCGCTCCTACTGCGAGGGCGCGGGCGCAGATGACCTCGACGGCGCGCTCGCTCAGCTTGGCCCGGAAGTCTCGCTGGACGCGCTCGAACAGCGGTTGGCGGCGATCGAGCGGCTCGCGCGCAAGCACGGCGGTAGCGTCGGGGCTGTGCTCGAGTACGCCGAGCACGCGCGCGCACGCCACGACGAGCTCGCCGGTGCCGAGGTGGCGTTGGCTGAGGCTGGCGAGCAGCTGAGCTCGGCACGTGCAGAGCTCGAGCAGCGGGTGGTGACGGTGCGCAAGGCTCGCAAGGCCGCCGCGCGAGGCTTTGCGCCTGCCGTGCGCGAGCAGCTCGCCGCCCTGGCAATGGGGGACGCCAGCTTCGAGGTAACCCTCGACGAGCGCGAGCCAGGACCCTCAGGCGGCGACTCCGTCGAGTTCATAATCGCGCCCAACCCCGGGGTGCCAGCCGGGCCGCTGCGGGAGATCGCCTCCGGCGGCGAGCTCTCACGGGTGATGCTCGCGATCATGACCGTTGCCAATGCGTCCTCCGCGGACGCCACGCTCGTGTTCGACGAGGTCGACGCCGGCATCGGCGGTCAAACCGCGCGTGTGGTCGGTGAGCGCCTACGCGGGCTGGGTGAGCGCAGGCAGGTGCTGTGCATCACCCATCTGCCGCAAATCGCCTCGCTCGCCGCGCGCCACTTCTCGATCGTCAAGGACACCAGCGCCGAGCCAACCCGCACCACGGTGTTGGAGCTCTCCGAGGGCGAAGTCGTCGGTGAGCTCGTGCGCATGCTCGGCGCCGACAGCGACGACATGGTCGCGCGGCGTCATGCCCGCGATCTCCGCCGCGCCGCCTAAGGCGGTCGGCGAAAGCGCTGCACGCACCGCGTTTTTCCCGTGCGGGCGTTACTCTCGAAGTCGTGGCCGCAACGCGATCGAGCGCGCCGGGCTATCTGCAGCCCGCTAGTACGCCTGGCGGAGGGTTGGAGATCCAGCCCGTGCGGACGCTCGCCGGCCCTGTGCGGCCCGGCAGACGCACCAAGCTGCTCGTGCGCCACCTCGTGCGCGGCGACATTGCGCTGATCGACCATCTCGACATCGATCGCGTCTCCGCCGAGGAGCTGATCGCTGCCGGTGCCGTGGCGGTGCTCAACTGCAGCCCATCCTCCAGCGGCTCCTATCCAAACCTCGGCCCGCAGCTGCTTGTCGAGGCTGGGATCGTGCTCGTGGACCTTCCCGACGATGCGCTGTTCGAGCGGCTATCCGACGGCGACCCGCTCGTGATCAGGATCGCTCCCGCCGCTGGCTCGCTCACCGCTGAGGTGCTGCGCAAGGGCGAGCTACTCGCCAGCGGCGAGGTGCTCGACCTCGAGCGCGTGTGCGCCGAAACGGAGCTGCGCCGCCAGGAGATCGGGGAGGCACTCGAGCGCTTTGCGCACAACACGATCGACCACATGCGCGAGGAGCGCGAGCTGCTGGCCGGCAGAATTCAGCTGCCGCGCTTCGCCACTGACTTCCGCGACCGCTCCACGCTCGTTGTCGTGCGCGGTGTCGGCCACCAACGCGATCTGCGGGCGCTGCGCCCCTTCATCCGCGACATGCGCCCCGTGATCGTCGCTGTCGACGGCGGTGCCGCTGCACTGCTGGAGGAGGGGCTGAAGCCGGACATGATCGTCGGTGACATGGACTCCGCCGGCGAGGCTGCGCTGCGCTGCGGTGCGGAGCTCGTCGTGCACTCCTATCCCGATGGGCGCGCACCGGGGCGCGAGCGACTCGAGCAGATGGGTCTGCCGTTCAAGCTCGTGCCCGCACCCGGAACCAGCCAGGACGTCGCGCTGCTGCTGGCGGCGGAGAAGGGCGCCCGGCTGATCGTCTCCGTCGGGTCGCAGTTCAACCTCGTGGAGTTCCTCGACCGCAACCGCGAGGGCATGTCCTCGACGTTCCTCACGCGGCTGCGTATCGGCGAGATCCTCGTCGACGCCAAGGGCG
>JBEKAM010000260.1:0-4369 GCA_050015915.1 Solirubrobacteraceae bacterium | reverse complement strand
GTCCGGGCATCTTATCGTCCAAGCCTGCGTTGGCGTATTAGTCAACCCTAAAGATAGCCTGTCAGGGGCGCCGCTGACAAGCAGTGCAGCGACGGTACCGGCCGGAGCGGGCGAAGCTGCTCGTGACGCCTGGTAGCGGCCCCACCGAGCCTCGCTTGCTTTCGCCAGCCGATCGCCGCCGGGATATGATCAGAGCGGCATGCTCTACGTCGCTACGGTCCACTATCGGTCGCCGCGTTGGATAGATATTCAGGCTAAATACCTAAGGCGGCACATCTCGGTTCCATTTCAGACGTGGTCGTCGATCGAGGGCATCGACCCGTCCTACTCGACGTCATTCGACAGGGTGTTCGAGCAGCGCGGGCCGCACCCGTGCAAGCTCAATCACCTCGCGCTGGAGATCTGTCACGTGGCCGCGGAGGACGACCTGATCATGTTCCTCGACGGCGATGCGTTTCCGATCGCAGATCCCATGCCAGTGATTGAAGAGGGGCTTCAGAGCGCGCCATTGCTAGCCGTAAGAAGGGCAGAGAACCTCGATGAGCCCCAGCCCCATCCATCCTTCTGTGTGACCACGGTTGGCACCTGGCGCAGCCTGCCTGGCGATTGGTCCTTGGGGCCTACTTGGCCCGCCGCCAGGCGTGAGGTCGTGAGCGACGTGGGCGCGGTCCTACTGCGCACGCTGGAGTTGTCGGGAACGCCGTGGTCGCAATTGTTGCGGACCAATGGGGCTAAGCTGCACCCACTGCTGTTCGCTGTCTACGGCGATGTCGTCTACCACCACGGGGCGGGTTTTCGCGAGAAGGCACTACCGCGGATCGACCGTGAGCGACTGATAGCGCAACGGCCACCGCGCCGCTTTCTCAGAGACGCAATCGATCGGGCACGGGGAGGTATGGATGCCGGAGTGCGCGGCGGGAACGAGAGGATCGAGCAGAACAACCGCGATTCTCAGCGCGTGTTCGACGCGATTCAGCGCGACGACCCCGACTGGCTCGAGCTTATTACCGAGGACGTGGTGCTCGAGGCCAGCTCCTGAGCGTGTCCGGCCCACGCCGCCTGGGCGCCCGCGTAAGCGTCAAGCAGGGCGCTGACGTGCCGCTCCGCTGAAAAGCGGGAGCTCACGGCCTCCCTGCCGGCCAACCCCATCGTCATCTGTCGCTGTGGGTCCGCGAGCAACTCGTTGAGCGCTCTGGCCAGGTCGGCTGCGTCGCCCGGTTTGACGCAGAGGCCGCTGACGCCGTCGTCGAGCCAATCCTCCACGCCGCCTGTTGCGCTTGCGATCACCGGTCGACCGGCGGCAAGGGCCTCGATTCCCACGAGCCCGAACGGCTCAGGCCACAAGGACGGAATGACGACGACCGACGCGTTGGCGAGCTCCAGGGCGAGCTCATCCGCGTCGAGCCAGCCCTTGAACGACACACGCCGCTCCACCCCAATGCGGCGCGCCAGTCGCCGCATTGCCTCGAGCTGGCGGCCATCTCCACATATCACGAATTCGCCGTCCACATCGCATGCTGCGCGAATCAGCACCGCGACCCCCTTCTGGCTCACGACGCGGCCCGCGAACACCACCCGTCGGCGGGTCGCATGACCGTCCCCTGGCTTAGCTGTGATCGTGGCGGGAAAGGGCAAAATTCGCCGTCGCCTCAGGCCGTTTGCCGCTAGATGCCGGTCGACTGCGGTGGAGTAGGACACGACCAGATCGGCGCCCTCGAATGCCTCGGCCCTGCGCGCGGCGTTCACATAGCGGGTAGGGAGCGATTTGAGGTTACGAGTGTGTGCACATCCTCGCAATACCATGTTGAACATGCACGCGGGCCCATGCGCACGTGTGCATTCCTGTCCAGGGCGAAAGTAATAAAGGCCCGATGGGCACGCCGAATAAACGTGGGCGCTGATCACCACTGGTGCGCTCGCACGCAGCGCGTTCACCACATCTGGCAGATCTACCTGGTGAAGGTGAATTACATCGGGATCGAACGACAGTACGTCGCCAAGGCGCTCACGCATCGACACATCGGAGTGAAACAGATCGGGGCGGCGATATACAGTTACGCCGGGGATCTCCTCGCTGGATTCGATGCGCGCGGTGAGCACGCGTACGTCGAGGCCGTGCTCGGCGAGGATCCTCGCGCTGCTCTGGACGTGGGCGGAGATCCCGCCGTCTCTCGTCCAGCGTGGAACTCCCAATAGCACCGAGCCGATTGCGGACGGTGCGGCTGGACGTGACGAAGGTGGGTCACTGTCAGTCATCTGGCGAGCAACGATAGCCGCTGATAGAGTCGCTCGACGATGGGGTTTGACTTGATTTCTGGAGACGACGACGTAGGCGTTGTGTGACTGGGGAGCGAGCGATCGTGCTCGGCGCACCGCGCTCGGGCACGACATTCCTGATGAGCGCATTGGGTGGGTTGCCCAGCGCTGAGTGCGTCAGCGGTAACCTGCTGCCCGTCGGCATCGCCCACCTCGCCGCTCAGGATTTGCCCGCGGAGGTGCGTGAGGGGCTGGAGCGCAGCTTCCGTGTCGGGCTGGGCGACTATCTCACGACCAGCCTCTACCACGCACGGTCGGCTTCGCTGCGCAAGTGGTGGGCTGCCAGCAGGCATGTCTCGACGCTGGCGCCGGCGATCGCGGGCAAGCGTATGGAGCGGATGCTCATCTACAAGGAGCCGTTCCTGGCGTTCGCTCCCGACTACGCCTACCAGGCGCTGCCCGATGCGCGGTTGCTGTACCTCTTCAGAGACGGTCGCGATGTCGCCGATTCGCTCGTTCGTACCTACGACGTTCTCACCGACGAGAAGCTCGCCGACCTCGAGTCAGATGAGGTTCAGCTCGGGCGCAGGCTGGGAGATCGCTATGTGCCGTGGTGGGTGAGCGAGCACGACGGTGCAGCATTCCTCGCTGCGAGCCCATATCTGCGCGCGGTGTGGATGTGGCGGGAGATGGTCAGGCGCTGTGGCGAGTTCTTCGATCGTCCTGAAGTGAAGTCATCTGGGCGGGTTCTACGCGTGCGCTACGAGGATCTGATTAGAGATCCGCTCACACAGGGACAGGCAATTGTGGAGCACCTTGGCCTGCAGTTGACTCCAGCAATGCGCAAGCAGCTCGGCGGTGCGCACCCGCGCTCGATTGGTATCCATCGCCGGCGAGAGCAGGCTGAGTTGATGGAGGCGGAGAGACTCGCGGGTGCGGAGCTCGGGGCGTTGGGCTACCCGCTGCTCACGCACACCCACCCGCGCGAGAGTAAGCAGGCATTGCCTACGGCGCGGGCGTGACTTCGATCTCGAGCGGTTCGCTCGTGGCGCTCTGGATTTCGCCGCTAGCAGGGACGCGGATGCGTAGCAGCGCGGTGCCGGCGCTTGCGAACGTGTGCGCGATCGAGTAGGCGGAGGTGGAGGAGACGGCGCCGGCAGCGATCACGTGATAGCCGATGCCAGAGGCGTTCTGGGCTTCGAGGTCGACGGGCTGGCCTTCGTGAGAAGGAGTAACGGTGCCCGAGAAGGTCAGCTGTTCGCCGGCCTGCACGGTCGAGGCCGAAGGCGTCGCGGTGAGTGCGAAGGCGACGCCCTCGACGAGGATCGCGGAGCTGGCGGTGGCGGTGCTCACGCGATAGCGGGTGCTCTGTAGCGGCGACTGCGTAAAGCTGTATTCATCCCCGGTGGTCACCGTTTCGGCCACCTTCACAAATGGGCCGTCGCCGGTTTGCGCGGAGAGCGTGACCGGTGCGTCGTGTGCTCCGGCGACCGTGCCGGTGATCGTCAGTGCCAGCCCATAGGAGATCGGATCGGCTGAAGCCTGGATCGTCAACAGTCGATTGCGCCTGCGCGAGATTTGGTAGGTCACGGGCGCCGAGACGACGTTCATGTCGAGCCCGTGGGAGTGCACGATCACACGGATGTTCGCCCTGCCGGGCCGGTAGAAGGTGTGGGCGATCGAGTACTGACCTTCCGCATTGACTTCGCCGCCCCCGATTCGCGACCAGGCACCGTCGCCGTCTTCGCGTTGCAGCGCCACGGTTGTGCCGGCGTTCGCCGGGGTGACAGTTCCGGTGAAGGTCACCGCGCTGGCATTCTCAGCGTCTGCGTCGGCGCGGGTGGCACGACCGCCAGCGGCGATCAGCTGCGCGCCGGCGAGTGGTGTAGCGATCGTCACCTGAGGGATGACGTTGACGCTCGTGCTTTCGCTCTGGGCGCCGTCGGCGCTCACGTAGAAGCTGCTGTTGACCGCGAGTTCCGTGGGGGAGAACTGGAATGTGCCGTTCGCTTCCGTGGTCGTCGTGGCTGCGATGTAGAAGCCACCGGCGCGCGCGAGCATCTGATAGAGCGTGACCGTCTGGTCGGCGGCGCTGGAGGCTTCGGGACAGCTG
>JBEKAM010000259.1:0-4879 GCA_050015915.1 Solirubrobacteraceae bacterium | reverse complement strand
GAGCTGGCTACTGCAAGGTCACGTCGAGTCACCTGAGACGGTCATCGCGATCCTGGGAATCGACATGCTGCTCGGCATCGCACTGTTGTTGATCGTCACATTCGAGCATCACGCGCTGACCGGCGATCTGGAGCGGCGCGTCAAGGAGCGTACGGCAGCACTGGACAAGACCGAGCGCTACTACCGCGCGCTGGTGGAGCACTCCTCCGATCTGGTGATCGTGTTGAACGCAGATCTCACGATTCGCGATGTCAGCAACTCGGCACTGACGGTGCTTGGCTATCGCCCGGAGGAGCTAACCGGCCGCGGCCTCGATGTGTTTGGCCCAGACGCCATGGAAACGCTCGCCGGTGCGCTCGCTCGGGTCGCGCCGGGCGGAGATCAGCTCGTACGTGTGGAGTGGGATCTCACCGACCATACGGGGCGGTGCATGCGTGCCGAGTCGACGATCACCAACCTGCTCGCCGATCCGCACGTGGGCGGATTCGTGCTCCACAGGCGCTCGCTCGCTCGCAACGCACCGGCAGTGAGGTGGCGATCATCGCGATCGATCTCGACGCCTTCAAACTGGTCAACGACAGCTTCGGCCACCGCACAGGCGACGTGCTGCTGTGCGCCGTCTCCCAGCGTCTGCGGGCGGCCGTGCGCCCGGGCGACACGCTCGCACGCATCGGTGGGGACGAGTTCGTCGTGCTGATGGACCCGGCGCCGAACGCGGCGAGCGCGGCGGCGCTCGCCGAGCGGATCCACACGGCGCTGCTCAAGGACGTCGAGATCGACGGGACCGCCCATCGGCCGACGGCGAGCATCGGTGTCGCGCTGGGCGGCACCCCACAGACAGACTTCGAGCAGCTGCTCTCGGATGCAAGCGTGGCGCTGTACTGCGTCAAGCAGGCGGGAAAGAACTCGATCCAGCTGTTCCAGCCGAGCATGAACCTCAATGCGCGCGAGCGCTTCAAGCTACAGGCCGATCTTCGCCGTGCGCTGGAAGACGATGAGCTGACCCTTTTCTACCAGTCAGAGTGCTACGCGAACGGCGGCGAGCTGGATGGGTTTGAGGCACTTGTCCGCTGGGTCCACCCCGATCATGGCCTGATGTCACCCGACCGCTTCATTCCCCTGGCTGAGGAAACCGGCTTGGTTGTGCCGCTCGGACGCTGGGTACTGAAAGAGGCACTGGCGCAAATGATGCGCTGGAGCGACGCTGACATTAGAGCGAGGTCGCTGAGCATCTCGGTGAACGTGTCTGCTGTGCAACTGAAAGGGTCCACAATCGTTGCCGATGTCACGGATGCACTGACGGCCTCGGGCATCGATCCGGCGCGCGTGGTGCTGGAGGTGACAGAGAGCTCGTTCATCGAAAGCTCAGAGGAGATCATTGACACGCTTCGCACCCTGAAGGCGCTGGGGGTCCGTCTGGCAATCGACGATTTCGGAACGGGCTACGCCTCGATCGCCAACCTACAGAGCATGCCGATCGACATCGTCAAGGTGGACAAACGCTTCGTGGCCTCATGCGACGACGGTGGGCATGGCCGAGAACTGCTCAAGGCGATCCTCAATATCGGCCACGTCCTGTCGCTGGTAACGGTCGCGGAGGGCATCGAGCAGCAAACGCAGCTGGAAACGGCCAGGCAGCTGGGCTGCAATCTCGCTCAGGGATACCTCTTCAGCCGTCCAGTTCCAGCTGATCAGGCCAAGCAGCTGATCGCCGCGGGACCAGCCTCGCGTCGCGCCCTGGAGACAGCGGCGATATCGGCGACGGCGCCGAGCCTGCCGATGCATTGAGCCTCAGCGCCGCGACGCTTGCGGTTCACACCGAGCAGGGGCGCGAGCGGCGATCGACGCCGACTTCGGTGATCCCAGCCGAGGTGATCTTGATCCGTGTGGGAACGTTGCCACGCTCGAGCAGCTTGCGTAGCACGGACTCTCCCTTGGACTGGATTCCCGATCGCAGCGGCTCGTCGAACGCCTCGGCTCGCAGCGAGCTGGCGATCTGAACATATACGTGCTGCTCGGCGCGATCGTTGAGGACCTTCCACCGATACATGTCGCCTTCGCGGGGAATGGGGATCGGGGTTGGACCACCGATGATCTCAAGATCGCTGGGCATGACGAGAGTATCGACGGGCGCACCGGCGGCGGGAAGGGCCGATTGGCCAGTTTGCACGCGGGCCGTTTGGACAGATGCCAGGTTCCCAATACACGCCGACCCGCGACGAGACCGGTGGCCGCTAGTCGAGTTGGAACTGGCCGTCGCGGTAGATCACGCGCTGCTCGCCACCCGGCAGTGTCGCGGTGACCACACGGTCGGTGGTCGAGACGATGTCGGTGTGCACGCTCGAGTTGTTGAAGCCGAGGCGCTGCCACTCCTCGTCGCTGACGAGCGCGGGGTCGCCGGCGTAGGCGTCCTGATAGGAGCGCCCCACGGCGATGTGGGTGTTGCCGAAGCTACCGCCGACGTTCTCGTCATAGAGAGTCTGCGCCATGAAGCGAGTGATGCGCGAGAAGCGGCGATCGGTGAGCGAGAACTCCCCCACGCGGTCAGCTCCCTCTGTGGCGATCATCTCCTTGAGCACCTGCTCGTTCTGCTCGGCGCTCGCGTCGGTCACGCGCCCGTCGACGAACTCGAGGCGGATGCCCTTGACGAGGTTCCCGTAGCGGTAGAGCGGCTGGTTGCAGTAGATCCATCCTTCGGTGCCGCGCCAGTCGGGGCTGGTGAAGAGCTCGAAGCTGGGGATGTTGCGCCCGCGTCCGCCCAGCCAGCGTCGCTGCTCGCCGACGCTCACCCACAGATCGACATCCTCGCCCTCGATGTGCAGCCGCTCTATCTGGAGCGCGTCCAGGCGCTCGCGGGTGTGGTCCAGGCGCTGTCCGATCTCACGCCAGCGCGCAACCGGGTCCTCGTCGTCGAGAAAGCACGCGTGCACGATCTGCTCCCAGTACTCCTCGACACCCATGCCCGCTTCCGCGGCCATCCCGGGCGTTCCGTACATACCGAGCGTCCAGGTAAAGCGCCCCGCGTTCTCCTTCTCGCCACGCCAGTCAAGCAGCGGGCGCAATGCCTCACCGCGTCGCATGATCCGAGACGGTTCAACGCCATCGAGAGCGCGCGGATCGCTGGGGGCGATGACCGTCACCTGATGGTCGATCTCATCTATCAAACCCCGTGTGTACAGCGCGGGGAAGTGCTCGAGCTGCTCGGGGCTGGCGAGCGTGTAGAAGTCGCGGGAAAGGTTGACGGCCTGATCGTCATCGGGCTGATAGGAGCCGATCACGTGTCCGCCGGCACGCCACACCGCTCGATTGAGCGCCGCATAGAGCAGCTTCGCGCTCTCCGGCGCGACCACCCGAACGACCTCCCCCGGCTGCACCCCGCGGCCACCGCCGAGGGCGAAGTCGATCAGGACGGACGCGTAGCGCTCGATGATCTCAGGCGGCGGGACGTAGGCCATGGCTGAGAGCGCACGATAGTGCACCTCGCGAACGCTTCAGGCCCTGCTCAGAGCTTGGGGGGCGTGGACTTGTGGGCGAGATACCAGAGCTGCGAGATGCCTTCGTTCCACGAAATGCTCCCGCTGGCGAGCTTGCTCTTGTAGTCAGCGAGGGTAGACGCGCGCGGCGTGCGCGCATAGGACCCCAGGGCGGACATCGCGCTGAGGAGTTCTTCGGCCCCTTCTGCCACCTGGGTCTCGGCCCTCGGAACGTCTTCTTCTTCGGCTCCTTCTTCGCCCTGCCCGGCGATTTTCCAGCCACTCACCTGCTTGAGGCTGGTATGGGCTTGCGAGGCGGCGCCGGCGAGCGTCCCCAGCTGTGAGCTCGTCGGGGAGGTCGGTAGGGACGAGACCTCACCCTCGACCGCCTTGGTCGCGGCCGCGATGCTGCTGGCGGCTGTGGCGTGTTCTTCGTAGAAATTTTTGGCGCCTGTTTGTGGGCTACCCGCTGCGCACCCAACGCATACGAGTGCCGCCACAGCGAGGAGCGCACCGAGACGCGGGCTGGGCTTACGGGTTGGCACGTGGGAACCCTATAGCTGCTTGGTCGGCTGCGAGCCGGGGCGTTGGATACGGTTTGCCGACCTGAGACTGTCAGGGTCCGCCCACGATCGAAAGAGGCAACATGCACCGGAGAACCAACGTGCTCCTCGTTGGAGTTGTCGTGGCACTCGGAGCTCTGACAGCAAGCACGCCAGCTCCGTCTGACCCCAGCGCGAGCAGCGCCAAGCCAGCGAGACTACGGGCCGTGGAATTCTTCGCGCGCAACCCATACGGAAACATCTCGTGTGCGATATACGACGGCTACGCCGGTCCGCCTGTTGCCTTCTGCGAGAGCGTTGGTCCTCGCGGCGAATCGAAAGCGACCCTCAATTCCAGCGGAGAAGTACTGACGTGCAGCTCGCACAGCACGCGAGCCGACAGTTGCGGCCTGGGCAACGCAGGCATACGCACGCCCACGTACAACTACGGTCACAAGGTGGCGGTCGGTCGCTTCCGGTGCATGGTGCTGCACAGTGGAGTCGAGTGCACGATGAGCGCAACCGGAGAGGGCTTCCTCTTCAACCCCCGTAGGACGATCTCCGTGGGCGGTGCACTCACCCGCCCCGCACCACTACAGCTAAGCGAATTCCTTTCACCCGACCGCGACGTCTGGTGCGAGACGGGGACGTTCTGCGGCACAGGACTGGGACCTGGAACTACAGCGAGCTCCCGCGTAAGCCTCGCCACGATCAGCAGTAACGGTGGGGTCACGCTCTGCGCCTATGAACACGACGCCTCCCCAGGTTATTGCCTACAGAACTGGAACGAAAAAGCACCGGTCCTGCAGTATGGTCAACAAGCCGAACTGAACGGCGTGCTCTGCACATCTGCCCCGAATGGAA
>JBEKAM010000258.1:0-4405 GCA_050015915.1 Solirubrobacteraceae bacterium | reverse complement strand
GATCTTCTCCGTCGCGCTGTCCTCCTTGCCCTCGACGATCGTGCCGGCGTGCCCGAAGGACATCCCCTGCATCTCCTCGTCGTCCATGAACTTGCCGGCCATGAAGGCGATGATCGGCAGGCGCGAGTTGTTCTCCTTGACCCACTGCGCCAACTGCGCCTCCATCCGGCCTCCGGGCTCGGTGTAGATCACGATCGCCTGGGTCTGCTCGTCGGCCTCGAAGTAGGGCATCAGCTCGGCGTAGGTCGAGCCGATGATCGCGTCGCCGCCAATCGAGACCGCCGTGGAAACCCCCAGTCCGGCGGCTGTCAGTGTCGAGGAAATCTCGGTGGTCATGCCGCCGGAGCGGCTCATCACACCGACCGCGCCGGGCTGGTAGGCCACGGCCGCGTTGCGTGCGGGGCCGCCGATGCCGCCCATCTTGGCGACGCCCGGGACGATCACGCCGAGGCAGTTGGGACCGATGATTCGTGCGCCCTTGGCGTCGGCGAGCTCGACCATCATTGCGACGTCGCGGCGCGGGATCCGCTCGGTGACGATCACGATCGTCTTGATGCCGGCATGCAGCGCCTCGAAGACAGCGTCTCGCGTGCCTGCCGGCGGGACGGTGACGACCGAGCCGTCTGGCACGACGCCACCGTTGTGCTCGACGACCTGCTCGACAGTGTCGAACACGGGAACGCCGTGGACCTCGCGGCCCTTACGCCCGGGGGTCACGCCGCCGACGATCTTCGAGCCGTAGTCGAGGCACTCGCGCGTGAGGTTGACGGCCTCGCGCCCCGTGATGCCCTGGATGATGAACGTCGTGTCTTGATCGATCAGGATCGACATCGCTACGCAGCCTCGGGTGGGTGGGATTCAATTCTTGCGACAGCGCGGCCGGCGGCTTCCCACAAGGACACCGAGCGGTCGCAGTACTCGATCCCATATCGGTCGAGGATCTTGAAGCCCTCCTCCTCCCAGGCGCCCGGGATGCGGAAGATCGCGATCGTCTCGCCGGGGTCCTTGCCGAGCTCCAGACAGGCCTTGATCACGCCGCGCGCGACGATGTCCACGCGCGTGTTGGAGACGATCGACATCATCACGGCGATCTTCTCGACGCCGTCTTTCCGGAGGACCTGCTTGGCCAGGCCGCAGGCCTTGGCGACGGATGGGTTGCCGCCGATCTCGGAGTAGTTGGCGGGCTTGCCGCCCTGTTGGCGCACGGCGTCGGTCAGCGTCAGCGAGCCACCGCCGGCTCCGATCACCAGGCCGATGTTGCCGTTGAAGCCGGTGTCCTTGCCCTGGATGACGCCGCGGTGATCGGCGGCGTCGATCGCCTTGACGGCCTCTTCGAACGCGGTCGGGGTGTGGTCCTCGCGGGTGCCCTCGTCCTCGCCGATCCCAAGCGCCTTGAGCAGACCCTTCTGACGTGGCATGCCCTCGTTCTCCATCTCCATGTGCGCGTCGAGTGCGACGAACGAGCCGTCCTTCAGCTCCGCAAGGGGGTTGATCTCGGCGAGCGTCATGTCGTTGTCGAGGAACAGCTGGGCCAGCCGTGCGAGCACCGGGGTGGCGCGCTGCAGGGCCCTGCCGGTGACGCCGGCCGCGGCGATGACCTGCTTGGCCTGGAAGTCGGAGAAGGGCTCGAGCGTGGAGAAGTGGCCGCGACCGACGTGGTCGGGGTGCTCCTCGGCGACCTGCTCGATGTCGATGCCGCCCATGTCGCTGAAGAGCATCAGTGGTTTCTTGGCGGTGCCGTCCCAGACGACGCCGGCGTAGTACTCCTGCGCGACCTCGGCCTTTGGGTCGACGAGCACGCCGCGGGGCATGTGGCCGTTGATCTCCAGCGCCAGGATGTCCTTTGCGTAGGACTCGGCCTCGGCGGGTGTGTCGGCGAACTTGACGCCGCCAGCCTTCATGCGCCCGCCGGTGAGCACTTGCGACTTGATCACCGTCGGCCCCCCGATCCGCTCGGCGATCTGCGCCGCCTCGGCCGGATCGGTCGTAAAGCCATAGTCGGTGACGGGGATGCCGGCACGCTTTACGATCTCGCGCGCCTCGAACTCGAAGAATCTCATGCGGCGCGGAAGCCTATACGGAGACGGGCGACTGTGGGGGACAGCCCCGCGAGGCGCTCCCGCTCAGCAGTCGGCAAGCGCTTGCAGTGCGCCGCACAGCTCGGGCGCGCGGATGCCCAGCTCGCCAGTGCGCTCGGTGAGCATCGAGCGACGGACGCGCTGCAGGTTGTCGAATGACGCGGCGCACTCGACTGCCAGACCCTCGTTGGGCCCAAGCGCAATCTCGGTTGAGATGCGGCGCACGGTGCGCGTGATTGGTGCAACCACGATCCCGGTCAAAACCTCGACGGCCTCAGAGCGCGTCACGACGAGCACCGGGCGGCGGGCGCCTTCAGCCTCCGCCCACCAAATCTCCCCCTGTCGGGGGATGCTCACCAGGGTTCCTCCGCGACCAAAGCGCGTGTGGCGGCATCGAGGCCGGCAAGCTCTTCGTCGGTCTGGGGCTGACGTTCATACCCTGCGACGATTTCCTCTCCTATCCGGCGCCTTCGATGTTCCTCCACAAGCCTCTCGAGGCCCATGCGCATGGCCTCGGAGCGATTGCCTACCACCCCGCTGTCCACGAGCTCGTCAACCGCTGCCACGAGTTTGTCGTCAAGCCTAGCCACCACCTGTGCCATGCAATTAGCATAGCGTTTCGCTATACGCTATGTGTAGCCGGTCTTCTTCAAGAACCGCTCTAGCTTCGCGACAAACGCTCGTCCACTCGGGCCGAAGCCTTCGGCGTTGCGCAAGTTGTGCAGCCGCGCTTCCCTGTTCAGCGTGTGCGTCACCAGGGCGCCATGTCCGAGCAGCTCCTCGTCGCCGGCCCACGCGGCGATTGCGCCAAGGCCGTGGCCGTGGCGCCGGTCGACGCGGAACGCCCCGAGATAGCCCGCCGCGTTGGTGGCTATGGCGGCTGGGAATTCCTTGGTGGCGTTCACGAAGCGACCTTCCTGGAACCGCCAGATCTGTAGTGGCAGGCCCGAGTACGCGTACGAGGAAAAGGCGTACGCAAAGCGGTCGTCAGCGGACTCGAACTCCAGTCGCCCGTCGCCGGCCAGGTCGGTGATGAGCGCGCCGGGATCGCCGAAGTCGTGTTCAACGGAGCGGTAGGCCATCACACCCGGGTCGAAGCTGAAGACCTGGATGACCGTGCAGCAGTGGGCGCCGCCCGTATTGAGTTCGAGCACGACGTTTGGCTGGTGGTTGCCTTCGAGGTCGTCGACCGATACGGAGCTCGGCTTGCCGGATTCGCCGCTGAGCTCCTCGGGTATGCACCCCGCGGAGCAGTAGCGGGAGCTGACGGGCTGTTCGTAAAAGCTTGTTCCCGAGTTTGAGATGGAGAGCTTGAGGTCGAAGTAGGGAAGCGGACCACCAAGGCCTTCCTTGTAAGTGAGCACGGCGCTGATGCCGCCTTCCGAGGCCGTTTGGGAGCGACTCACGGCGGCTTCGGCGCCGAGCGCGGAGGCGGTCATGCCGACTCCCAGCGCCAGCGCCACCACACACGCGAGCGGCGCGAGCCACCCTGGCAGAGATCCTCGGCGCACTGCCCACATGCCTACAGCCCGTACGCCTCAGCCAGCTCGGGGTCCTTTTTGGCGAGCATTTCGGCGAGGTTGACCATCACCTTGCACTGCTTCCACGTGGCGTCGTCCTGCATCTTGCCGTCGATCATGTGTACGCCGCGCCCGTCTGGGATCGCGGCGATCACCTTTTTGGCGAACGCGACCTCGTCGGGGTCGGGCGAGTAGACCTTCTTGGCGATCGCGATCTGGCTGGGGTGCAGCGACCAGGCGCCGACGCATCCGAGCAGGAAAGAGGCACGGAACTGTGTCTCGCAGCCCTGTTCGTCTGAGATATCGCCGTAGGGGCCGTAGAACGGGAGCGCGCCAACCGCGGTGCAAGCGTCGACCATGCGCGCGATCGAGTAGTGCCATGGGTCCTGCTGGTAGCTGGATCGGGGCGCGTCCGGGTGCTCGGGGTCGGGGTCGGCGATCGTGCGGTAGCCGGGGTGTCCGCCGCCGACGCGCGTGGTCTTCATCCGCCGCGACGCCGCGAGGTCGGCCGGGCCGAAGCTCATCCCCTGGATGCGCGGGCTCGCAGACGCGATCTCCTCGAGGTTGGCGACACCCTGGGAGGTCTCGAGCACGCAGTGGATCAGCAGCGGGCGCTCGAGCCCGGCTTTCGCCTCGAGCTGCGCGAGCAGGCGGTCGGCGTAGTGGATGTCCCACGGTCCCTCGACCTTCGGGATCATGATCACCTCGAGCTTGTCGCCGATCTCGCTGACGAGTTCGGTCAGGTCGTCGAGCACCCACGGCGATGCGAGCTCGTTGACGCGCGTCCACAGCGCCGTGTCGCCGAGC
>JBEKAM010000257.1:0-4460 GCA_050015915.1 Solirubrobacteraceae bacterium | reverse complement strand
CTGGGGTACCCCCACCTGGGGTCCGGGATGCTGGTCGGGGGAATGGTGCGCGGCCGCTCAAGGCTCGGAGCTGGCGGCGCCCTGAGGCGCCGCGACCACCTTCAGCAGCGCAGCAACCACATCGGGGTCAAACTGAGTCCCCGCGTTCTCGCCCAGCTCGGCGACGGCGGCTGACAGCGGCATCGCCTTGCGATATGAGCGAGTCGTTGTCATCGCGTTGAACGCATCTGACGCTGAGACGATGCGTGCCTCCAGAGGGATGGCGGCGGCGCTGAGACCGTCGGGGTAGCCGTCGCCGTCCCAGCGCTCGTGGGAGGAGCGAACGATCTGGCCGATCTCGCGCATGAAGCCACCGACCCTGTTGAGCATCTTCTGACCCTCGATCGTGTGCGTCTTGATGATCGCCCACTCGCGCTCGTCGAGCCCCCCGGCCTTGTTGATGATCTCTTTCGGCACGGCGATCTTCCCCACATCGTGAAGCAGAGCGCCAAATTCGACGTTCCGCTGCTGATCGACGTCGAGTCCCAGCTCTCGCGCGACATCGACGGCGAGACGGACGACGCTCTTGCAGTGCTCGCCCGTGTAGGTGTCGTCCGCCTCGATCACGTCGCCCAGCAGCAGCGCGGTGCCCTGGTATGCGTCGTTGAGCTCGACCAACTGCTCCAGGCGCGCGTGGCGCTCCTTGGAGAACACTCGCAGGACCATGAACAGCGGCGCGATCAGCAGCACCGCCCATTGCCTGTGAGTCGACAGGGTCGCGAAGGCCACGACGAGACCCAGCAGCGAAAGCGCCAGATCGATTGCGTAGACCTGCCGGAGCTCGCCCACCAGCTCCCGGAGCGTCGCACCGTGCTGCAGACGCTCGCGCACGGCGCTGGCGGCGAAGTCACAGCTGAACTGCGCCGCCAGCGCCAGCAGCAATACGCCCCAGCGGCCCTCCGGGCTGTGGTCGTGAGCAACGAGCAGGACGACGGCGGGTCCCCAGGCAAACCAACTGTTGCCGGGCGCCGTCAGGATCCGGCTCGCCGAGCGCCTCCCGCTGAGGATGCTCGGCGCCATGCCGAGCGCCAGCGCCAGCGCCACCAGCAGTGGCACGATCGAGACGGGCACGGCGAACAGCATCGGCACGAACAGAGCCTGTGTCGGCACCGTGAAGCCGGTGAGGAAGTCGAACCGAACGTGACCGGCCAAAGCGATGCCCACCACGTAGAGCGCGGCGATCGACAGCGAAAAGCCCTCCGTGCCCCCGATCGCCGCGAGGGCAACCGCCGCGACGATGAAGCTGCCGCCGACGAGTATCTCCGCCCGAAGCTCGGTGGACGGCATTCGCTTGTCGCGGAGCGCAAACGACCTCCGCGCACGGTCGACGTCTGTGATGGCGTGGGCGGACATGGGCTGCTCACCCACTATCGCCAGAATCGGCCCCACGGCTTAGAACCTTTCGGAAAAAATCGCCCGCCCGTTTGCAGACACGCGCTTCTCGATGTTCTCGGCGATCTTCCCAGCGATGTGCTCAACGATCTTCTCGGCGATCTTCTCGGTGCCTCCAACATCCGTCCGGTTGCCCCAAAGGGGCTGGTATTTGGGTTCACGCTGCCCGAAAAGGACTACAGCAGAACCACAAACCACAGCTGAAAAGGCAAACTCGTCGCGAGGCGGGGACGCAAAGCCAGAGGTCTCAAACGAGATAGCTCGGCCGCCAGTGGAACGTCACGGAGGAGATCATGTTCCCGTCGTCTCGCCCCACGGCAGTCAGAATCAAGCGGCAGCTGAGCACTGTCGTAGTCGTTTGCCTCGCAGCGTTTGGCATCTCGGCCTCATCCGCTCTGGCGATTGCTTCGTCAAGCCCCCCGGCTTCGTCAAGCGTCCCGGCCACGTCAAACGTCCCGGCCACGTCAAACGCGCCCGCCACATCAAGCGCCCCTGCCACATCAAGCGCTCCCGCCACGTGCCCAGGCCAAGTGTTTTCTCAGCCCTTTGCGGCCTTCGGCGACTCGAACTACTACACGCTCGTCCCGGGCGGAGAATTCAACAGCCCCGGCGAAGGCTGGGAACTCTACAACGGCGCGCGGGTGCTCAACACAACACGTCCCAACGGCGCGACCGCGGGTGTTCTCGACCTGCCCAGCGGCGCGCTCGCGATCAGCCCACCCGTCTGCGTGACGCCGGAATACCCGACGGCCCGCGTGTGGGTGCGTGACGTCAAGGGCAGCGAAGGTGTCGCCACCGCCGTCGCCTACGTGGGCACGAGGCTCACCGTGACCGCCCCCCAGAATGTCGGTCAGGTGCACGGCCAGCAGGCAAGTTGGACGCTGTCGAACCCGATCGACGTCCAGCCGCAGATCGCCTTCGCCACGCAGGGTGCGCGCGAGGCCAGGTTTGTGTTCCTCGCCGCAAACCGCTCCAGCGAGACCCAGCTCTATGGTCTGTATGTCGACCCACATATGAAGTAGACCGGTTCAATCGATGGGGACGTTGCGTCGGTCGATCTTCACGAGGCGACGTTCCGGTAAAGGCGTACCGCGATCGTGAAGAACACGAGGAGAATGCCCGCTGACCAGGCGAGCGACTGCCACACCCAATGGTGCGTCGGTTCGCCTTGCAGCAGCGCGCGCACGGCGTTGATCGTGATGCTCACGGGCTGGTGGCGCGCGAAGGGCTGAAGCCAGCCGGGCATCGTGGCGACGGGGACGATCGCCGAGCTGGCGAACACGAGGACGAAGAACGGCAGGATGCCGGCTACCTGGGCGGTTTCCGGGTCCTTCGTGAGCAGGCCGATGGTCGCGTAGACCCAGGAGAAGCAATAGCCAAAGACGAGCACCAGCCCCAGCCCGGCGACGATCCCGCCGGCGCCGGCGTGGAAGCTGAAACCCACGAGCAATCCCAGGACGACCATCAACGCCAGCGCAAACACGCTGCGGCTGAGGTCGGCGAGCGTACGCCCGGCGAGGACCGCCGAGCGGGCCATCGGCAAGCTGCGGAAACGATCGATGATGCCGCTGCCCAAATCGTCGGCCAGCCCGATCGCCGTCGCCATGCCGCCGATCATCACCGCCTCGATGAACACCGCCGGGACGATGTAGTCGACATAGCTCCCTCCGGGAATGTGGATCGCGCCACCCAACACGTAGCGAAACAGCACGAGCAGCATCGCCGGCTGCACCGCGGAGAACACCAGCAGGCGGGGATTGCGAAGGATGCGCAGAAGATTGCGCCTGGCGACACCCCCGGTATCGCGCACGGCGCCCGCCGTCAGCCGTGGCACACGTGGCGCCGCAGGTCTGGTTTCCGGCTGTTTCGTCGATGCGTCGGGCACATCGGGCGAGGGTCGATCGGGGTGGTCGGGCGCGCGTCCATCGGGGTGCGCACCGTTGGGTTGAACCTGGGCCGCGTTGCCGGTGAGCGACAGGAACACATCGTCGAGCGATGGGTGGCGGATACCGAGGTCCTCGAGCGCGATGCCGTCCTGTTGCAGGCGTTGCCCGGCCGCGATCAGCACCTGTGTGGCGCCCTTGGTCGGCATGCTCACCGTGCGCTGATCGGCGTCGACGCGGGGGACGCCCTGCCCGAGCTCCGCGATCAGCGCCGCCGCTCGATCGAGGTCTGACGCGCTAGACACGCGAGCCTCGAGCACGTCACCGCCGAGGCGGTCCTTGAGCTCGGCGGCAGTTCCCTGCGCGACCTCCATGCCCGCGTCCATCACGACGATGCGGTGCGCGAGGTGCTCGGCCTCCTCCATGTACTGCGTCGTCAGCAACACGGTTGTGCCGTCGGCGACGAGGTCCTCGACGAAGCTCCAGACGTCGTTGCGGGTACGGGGGTCCAGGCCGGTGGTCGGCTCGTCGAGGATGCGAAGGGGGGGTTGGAAAGGAGCGCGTACCTCATGGGCGTGCAGAGCATCAGCATGAAGACGGGCCTCGGTGCCGAGGCAACTGACGTGATCGACGCGGTGATCTATGGTCGGGCGTCGAAGGATCGGCTGCGGTTGCTGCGTTCGATCGGCGATCAGATCGCTGATTGCCGGACGTGGTGTGAGCCGCTGGGGTGGCGGGTGGTGGACGTCATCACGGATGCGGATCGTTCGGCGTCGCAGTGGCGGCGCAAGGAGCGGGAGGGGTTCGAGGTGGCCCTGGGCTTGATCGAGTCGGGGCAGATTCAGGGGTTTGTGACCTGGGAGCCCTCGCGGGCGGGTCGTGACCTGGCGATCTATGTGCAGCTGCGGGCGGCGTGCCAGCGAGCTGGGGTGCTGTATCTGACGCAGGGGCGGGTGTACGACTTCTCCCGCTCGGATGACAGTTTCATGATGGGCTTCGAGTTCCTGCGGGCGGAGGCGGACGCGAACACGATGCGCGAGCGGCAGTTGCGCACGGCTCGGCGGAATGCGGAGAAGGGCCGTCCGCACGGCCGGCTGGCCTTTGGGTATCGGCGTGTGTATGACGAGCGAACCGGCGTGCTGGTTC
>JBEKAM010000256.1:0-4574 GCA_050015915.1 Solirubrobacteraceae bacterium | reverse complement strand
CGCCTACTGCTGCAAGTGCGGCGGCGTTCGAACAGTGCCCCCACGTGGACAAAGACACCGGTTGCCAGTTCTTGATCACGGTTACCGGCAGCGGCAGCCCGACGGTCGCCGAAGACGCCAGCCAGGGGCCCTACGACGGCGAAGATGACACGCTTGTCGGGATCCAGAACAGCTCATCAACGCCAGTCTCCTCGATTCCGATCTCCAGCGAAAACGACATCTTCGGCTTTGACGGAGACGGGTTGTGCGATCCACCGGAAGCCCCGCGGCCGTCGAAATGTGTGATCTTGGCGAACAACGAGGACCACGAAGTACCCACGACGAAAAAACCGGGTACGGAATGCGAAGTCAACGCTGCCGAGACGGACAACGTCCTCGAAGAACCATGTGGCTTCGAAGTGGCTGGCGAGCCTGCCGGCCTGACCTCCTTTGGCGAAGGCGGGGCCGAGGCGATCGGCTTCTCGACTAGCGGAGATGCTGTCTCCGGCTACGAGGGGCCGCGCGTGTGGTTCTCGAACATCAGCAGCACAAACACGAGCGGAACGGTCAACTTCTCACCGGCACTAGCACCGGGAGAAGGCACCTATTTCGCGCTTGAGGAGCGCCTGACAGGCACCTCGATCACAATCGGCAACGCCACGACGCTCGCCACGACGCTTTCCGGTGGCGGTCAGAGTGGCAATGCGATAACCGTGGTTCAGGGCACTCCCGTGACCGATACGGCGAGCCTCAGCGGTGCGGGTGCGTCGGTGGCGACCGGGACGGTCGCTTACACCGTGTACAGCAACCCCGAATGCACCACGGTCGCTGCTGCGGCCGGATCAGGCACCGTCGCGGGAGTCACGGCTGGAGGGTCGAGCGCCGTGGCAACTCTGGCGCCCGGCACCTACTACTGGCGGGCCAGCTACTCAGGTGACCTCAACAACCAGGCTGTATCCAGCACCTGCGGTACGGCGGGCGAGGTGCTCACCGTGCAAGCGCCGACGACGACCACCACGATTCAGAGCGGCGGCGGTGTGATCGGTGCCTCGATCCCTGTACTAAAGGGCTCGGCAGTAACCGATCAGGCGCACATCGCCGGCGCAGAGGCAGGTAGCGCAACTGGCACGGTTACCTACACCCTCTATAAGGAAGCCGGCTGCAAAACGGTGCTCACGTCGAGCGTCGAGAGCGTGACAGGTGGCATCGCTGCTCCCTCAGCGCCCGTCAGCCCGAGCGTTGGTACCTACTACTGGATCGCGACGTACAGCGGCGGTGGTCTAAACGCGCCGTCCTCCAGTGCGTGTGGCAGCGAGAAGCTGATTGTCTCGACGAAAACGAATCTCGGCCTGTCTAGTACCGGTAAGAAGTGCTTCAGCAAACGGGCATTCACAATCCACCCGCGCTTCCCCAAGGGCGCCAAGATTGTCTCCTACCAGGAGTTCATCAACGGCAATCTCGTCAAGCAGGGCAAACTCAACAAAAACGCCACCTCGGTCAGCTTGATCGGCCTACCGAAGGGTGCCTACAAAGTCGAGCTGGTCACGTTTACCGCCAGCGGTGCCAGCTACGAGGACACGCGCACGTTCCACACCTGCGTGCCCAAAAAACACAAACACCACCACTGATCGATTGGTGACGGCGCTCGCCTCGTATGGGGTGAGCGCCGCACCTCGTCCATGCCATGCCCCTGCCATCAGTGTTCGTCAGCGACTTCTGTAAGCGGATGCAGCGTCCCTGACCTGGTGGTGAGCGACCTTCGTCAACCCCCTACCCAAACGTGAAGTCGTAGGCGACCACCCCGTCTTGGAAGCGCAGAGCCAGTTCGTGGCTCTGATCGTCAGGCAACGACACCAGCCAGTAGAGACGCTGGCGGCGGACCGTGACGACGCCGTCGTGAACATCGGCTCCGGACTGCGCTGCGGGGATCTTGTGCCCGTCGAGCAGCACCTGCACCTGCATCGGGCGTTCGTCTTGTGAGCTCAGCACCAGATACACGTTCTTGGCCTTGAAGTGCAGGTTCAGGCCTGCCTCGGAGATCGCTTCCGCCGGTTGCGCGTCGATGTCCCACGTGCCCGAGTACGCGAGTTGGTTGAGTTCTAGTTCGTGCGAAGGCGCCGGCCCGTAGTCGTGGGTACCGGTGACCGGCTGCTTGACGAACCCTTCCGCGCGCGCGGTTCCCGTGTAGGACTCAGGCGTTGCGACTTCCGAGGGCTTTACCACGTCCGTCGGGTGGCTCTTGCCACCCACCTGGTAGCCCGCTTCAGCGAGCAGCGCCCTGATTGCCGTTTCCGTCCTGTCGTAGGAGCCCTCGCCGGTCGTCGCATAGCGGACCTGGCCCTTGGCGTCGATCAGGTAGTCGGCAGGCCAGTACTCGTTGCCGTACGCGTTCCACGTGCCCATGTTGTTGTCCTGGACCACCGGGTAGCGCAGGCCGAACTGATCGATCGCATTGGCCACGTTGGCGGCGTTCTTCTAGAACTCGAACTCCGGTGCCTCGACGCCCACGATCGTCAATCCGTCCTTCGCGTACGCGGCGTTCCATGCCTTCAGGTAGGGCAGCGTGCGGATGCAGTTGATGCACGTGTACGTCCAGAAGTCGACCAGCACGACGCGCCCGCGCAACGACGCGAGCGTCAGCGGCTTGTTCCCCGGCGTGTTGAACCAATCCTCGGTTTCCGTGAATTCCGGCGCTGTGCCCAACACCGGCAGCTTGTGTGCGGCCGCCAGCAGCGTCGCCTGGCTCGCGTTGTGCGCAACCGGGTCGACCTTCGACGTGCCCGAGCCTTCGCAGTCCGAGGAGCCATTGGCTGCGACGAACTTCGCTTTGTGGCCGGTGATCTCATCCAGGCGGCTGGTCACCGTTTTCGAGCACTCGAGCGACGCGGTGAGGTTCACGTCGGGGATCTTTTCCGCGACGAACTGGTCGAAGTTCACGTCGAGGTTGGTGATGATCGCCACCGCCGTGAGGATCATGATCACGCCCAGCACACGTTGCAGCATTGGCCCGCGCCCCGCCCTGCGCACGCGGTCGAACACCCGCCGGCCGCCGAGTGCCAGGGCGAGCAGCACCACAGCCGAGCCGGCAGCGTAGGCCAGGCCGATGGCGATCGTTTTCCCCGACGCGGCGCTGACCGAGATCACCGCCGCGAGGATCGGGCTGGCGCAAGGGGTGTACACGAAGCCGAGCGCTCCGCCCACGAGTAGGCCAGAGCCAAAGCCGTCGCCTGTAGTGCGCGGCCCGAAACGCGCCAGCCGCGAAAGCGGCGCCTCGATCCGCGCGGCTACATCGGGCATCAGTAGCGCCAAACCGAACACGATCAGCACGACCACCGCCACGTCGCGCAGCGGATCGTCGCCCAGTCCGACGCCATCGACCACGTTCGCGAGACCCACCACCGTCACCGTGAACGTGATAGACAGCCCCAGCACGATGCCAAGCGGCCGGCGTCTACCGCCGACGCCGCCAGCCGACAGCAGCGCCGGCAGCACCGGCAGCGCGCACGGAGAGAGCGCCGTGCCTGCGCCGGCGAGCACTGCAAAGGTCAAGAGAACGAGCATCTGCTTGTCCTACAGTCTGCCGGGCGGGGGCTTTGTTACACGCCGATTCGCACGCGAAAGTTACCGCTCAGTACACCGTCTGGTAACTTGGGTTCCATGCCAAGCGCATCGCCGCCGATCCGCCGACGACTCTCGGCCCCAGAACGCCGAGGGCTGATCGAGCGTGCGGCCGAGTCCCTATTCGCCGAGCAGGGCTATACGGCCACCACGATCGATGACATCGTCGCCCGCGCTGGGGTCACCAAGCCGATGCTCTACCGGCACTTCGAGTCAAAGCAGGCGCTCGTGATGACGCTCCTAGAGCACCACCGCGACGAGCTTGCGGCAGCGCCGCTTGACGCGCTGTTGGCACTCGCCGACCGGCCGTTTCCCGTCCGCCTTGACGCGATGCTCGACGCCTGGTTCGGCTACGTCGAGCTCCACCCGTTCGTGAGGCTGTTGCTGCACGACGCGAGCGGGGATCAGGAGGTTGCAGCCCTGGTTGCCGAGCTCCACGATCGCCAGCGTGCCGCTGACGTCGCGCTGCTACGCGAGTTCGCGCCTCACATTCCCGCGCCGGAGCTCGAGCCTCTGGGTGAGGCCATCCGCAGTTCACTCGCTGGGCTGGCGCTGTGGTGGATGGATCACCCAGGAACAGATCGTGCCGACGTGATCGCCGCAATGCGCCGAGTGGTACTCGGTCTCGCGCCACTCGATCCGGTCGGAGGAAAGTAGCGATGGCGCCGATGGGCCGCTACGAGTCGAGTCCCGCGCGCAGCGTCGCCTCGAAGTCCGTGCCAGGGATCGGGCCGATGCAGGGTGAGCTCGTGCCAGCCGCCCGGTAGCGCTCGATGCCGGCCGTCAGCATCTGTGCATCCCCAACTGCGGTCAGCTCCTCGAGGAACCCATCGGAGATCGCGTTCTGCATCGCCTCGAGGTCGCCCGCGGCGCTGTCATAGCGCTCGATGTCCTGTGCGAAGCCGGTGCGCTCGATCATCGCCCGGTAGAACGGCAGGCCGAAATAGGGGATCAGGTCTTTGCGCATCGCGCGGTAG
>JBEKAM010000255.1:0-4634 GCA_050015915.1 Solirubrobacteraceae bacterium | reverse complement strand
CGCGCGGACCTGCAGGCGCTGGCGGATCTGCGTAGGGAGCTGTTACTGGATGCGCTCGACGGCGTGATCGTGGGCACGGCGCTGTACGAGCAGCGTTTCACGGTGGCGGAAGCCAAGGCGGCTCTCGCCTGATCGCTACGGTGATCACGTGCACTTCAAGCGCGTGATCCCGTGCCTGGACGTCGATCGCGGCCGCGTGGTCAAGGGCGTTGAATTCCTGGACATCCGCGACGCGGGCGACCCGGTGGAGCTGGCGGCGCACTATGACCGCGAGGGCGCGGATGAGGTGGTGTTCCTGGACATCACCGCTACGCACGAGAAGCGCGACACGATCGCAAAGCTCGCGCGCAGCACGGCCGATGAGGTGTTCGTGCCGTTCACCATCGGTGGCGGCATCCGCTCGGTGGCAGACGCACAGGTGGTGCTGGATGCGGGAGCGGACAAGGTGTCGATCAACTCCGCGGCGCTGCTGCGCCCAGAGCTGCTGAATGAACTGGCAGCACAGTTCGGCGCGCAATGCGTGGTGCTGGCGATCGACGCAAAAGCCAGCACCCACAGCGAGGAGGCATGGGAGGCGTACCTCGCGGGCGGCCGCACGCCGACGGGCCGCGACGTGGTGGAGTGGGCGCGGGAGGCGGTGGAGCGGGGAGCGGGGGAGATCCTGCTTACGAGCATGGACCGCGACGGCACGAACGACGGCTATGACCTGCCGTTGACGCGGGCTGTTAGCGAGGCTGTGAGCGTGCCGGTGATCGCATCAGGTGGCGCGGGCGAGCTGGAGCACTTGGCGCAGGCGCTGGCGGCGGGCGCGGACGCAGTGTTGTGCGCGTCGATCTTCCATTACGGCCGCTATACGGTGGCGCAGGCCAAGGCGCACCTGGCGGCGGCGGGTATTCCCGTGCGCGAGGTCTGAGGTGCGCCGCGGAGCTCGAGCGTGAGCGAGGCGCCTAGGGCAGGCGAGGCACCGCCGTCAGGCGGGGCGGCGGACGGCGGCATGGTGCTGCGCGCACTGGCAACACAACCGGGGGGACCGCAACTGCTCTTGATCGGGCGCGAGCGTGATGACCTGGCGCTGGTTGGCGGAGCGGTACGGGACCTGCTGCTGGGTCACACCCCACGGGAGCTCGACGTGGTGGTGGCGGGCGACGCAAGCGCGCTGGCAAGCGAGCTTGCATCGGTGATCGGCGCGAGCGTGACCATGCACGAGCGCTTTGGCACGGCGGCCGTGGAATGGGAGGCTGGCAGGGTGGACGTGGCAGCGCGTCGCGCGGAGTCCTATGCGGCGCCTGGCGCACTGCCCGAGGTCCACGAGGGCAGCCTGGAGGAGGATCTGCAACGGAGGGACTTCACGGTGAACGCGCTTGCGGTGGCGCTTGGCGGGCCGTATAGGGGAGAGCTGGCGAGCGCCGAGCATGCGCTTGAGGATCTGGCGTCAGGGCGTTTGCGGGTACTGCATGAGCAGAGCTTTGTGGATGATCCGACGCGGCTGCTCCGTCTGGCGCGCTACCAGGCCCGCCTGGGCTTCGAGCTGCAGTCGCGGACGGCGGAGCTGGCGCACGAGGCGCTGGCGGCGGGTGCGCTTGCGACGATCTCGCGGGCACGGATCGGGGCGGAGCTAAGGCTGGCGCTCGGCGAAGCGGACGCAATCGCGTCGCTGGCGGCGCTCGACACGCTGGGTGTGCTGCGGGCGATCGACCCGGAGCTGAGCTTCGACAAAGCGCTGGTGCAACGCGCCCTGACGCTGCTCCCAGAGGACGGAAGAGCGGATCTGCTGCTGATGGCCTCGCTGCTGCTGAGGTTGGCGGAGCGTGACGAGAACCCCGAGCTGGAGCTGTTCGAGCTGCTTGATGGCCTTGAGTTCAGTGCGGGGGAGCGCGATCGAGTAACTCACACCGCGCTGGCGGCAGCATCAATCGCCGAGCAACTGGCGCCGCCGATGCGACCTTCGCAGCTGTATGTGGCGCTGCGCTCACAGACGCTGGAGGCGGTCACGCTGGCAGGTGCGCTGGCTGGTGATGACTCGCAGGCTGGCGCGGCAGCAGCTGACTGGCTTACGCGCGTGCGTCACGTGTGCCTGACGATCACTGGCGATGACCTATTGGCAGCGGGCGTGCCGAGCGGACCGGAGCTGGGAAGGCGATTGCAGACGGCGCTGTGGCGCAAGCTGGACGGAGAGCTGGATGCAGGACCACAGGCGGAGCTCGATGCGGCATTGGAAGCAGCGATATGAGCTCGCAGGCGTCCAGTGCTGAGGTAGGCGAGGTGTTGCTCGAGCTGCCGGGGCGGGGCCGTGCTTTGTTCACTCAACGTACGGCAGGCAACCTGTCGACCAGCATGGGCGACGGGCACGAGCAAGGCATGCGCCGGCGGGTGCAGCTGTGCGAGCGCCATGATCTGCACTGGGTGTGCTCGAGCCACCAGGTGCATGGGACGGCGGTGTACGTGATCGACCATCAGACGGGCAGCGGCGGCGAGCCGGTGGCGCTCGAAGCGGACGGCCATGCGACAGCGCTCACTGGGGTGGGCGCGATGGTTATGGCGGCTGACTGCCTGCCGGTGGCGCTTGGCTGCGATGGCGCGGTGGCGATGGTGCATGCCGGCTGGCGTGGCCTTGCTGCGGGTGCGCTCGAGCGGGGCGTGCGGACGCTGTGTGATCTCGCGGGCGGTGAGCCCATCGAGGCGATCGTGGGCCCGTGTGCGGGAGTTTGTTGTTATGAGGTTGGGCCGGAGGTGCACGCGGCGTTTGATCGCGCTCCTCGCGCGGATGGACACCTGGACATGCGGGCGATCGCGCACGAGCGCCTCGCGGATGCGGGTGTTGGCCACGTCCGTGACGTCGAGGCTTGCACGATCTGCGATGAGCGTTTTTTCTCCTATAGGCGCGAAGGCACACGTGCGGGCCGCCAGGCTGGGGTGGCATGGTTGAGCTGATCACAGGTTTGCGGGCGGAGGTGGTGCGCGCGAACCTGGAGCGTGTGCAGGGCGAGATCGCGGCGGCACTCGCAAGCTCGCAACCGCTGCGGGCGGCCCCGGGGCGCGGCGAAGTGGAGGTATTGGCGGCGACGAAGTACGTGGCCAGCGAGGAGCTGCCGGTACTCGCAGAGGCGGGCGTCCGCCTGGTTGGCGAGAACCGGGCGCAGGACCTGCAGGCGAAGGTGGCCGCACACGGGGAGTTGTTCGATTGGGATTTCATCGGCCAGCTCCAGAGCAGGCGTGTGCGGCTGATCGTGCCGCATGTGCGTCTAATCCATTCGCTGGCGTCCGAGTCAGCGCTGAGCGAGCTGGAGCGCCACCTCGAGCTGGCACGTCCTGGACTACAGATCCTGCTGGAGGTAAATATCGCGGGGGAGGAGGGCAAGGCAGGCATCGCAGCGCATGAGATTGCCGCTTATATCGCGCGCTCGCCGGCGCCTGTAGCCGGTCTGATGACGATGCCACCGCTCTCTCCGGACCCGCAGGACAGCCGCCGCTGGTTTGCGGCATTGCGGGATCTGGCGGACGAGCACGAGCTTCAGCACCTGTCGATGGGCACCTCCCAGGATTACCTGGTGGCGGTCGAAGAGGGTGCGACGATCGTTCGCATCGGCACGGCGCTATACCGTTAATGCGTGCAGGCTCCTAGCCAGGATGCCTGCAAATCACTAGCATCAGCAGGGAAACCGGCTCGCCGGACGAACACGCATCCATACTTATGGCATTTCGCGACTCCTGGCATAGCGCACTCGTCTACTTCGGCCTTGCCGAGGAGTATCACGACGACTACGAGGAGGAGCCCGAGCCTGAGGCGGAGATTGAGGACCGCTACCGCGAGCGCCCGAACGTCCGCCGGCTGCGCCGCCGCCGCGACGAGTTCGACGACATCTTCGCTGACGATGATGCAACCGAGGTGGGTGCGGGGTCGCGTGCCGGCCGTGGCGCGCGTGGAGCGACCGTGCTCAGGCCGGTCACAGCTAACGGCGACGTGCGCGTGCACCTGGTGGTGCCGAAGTCGTTCAACGACGCGCAGCAGATCGCCGACAAGTTCAAGGACTCGATCCCGGTGATCCTCAACTTGCAAAGCTCGGACACGGACCTGTCCAAGCGCCTGATCGACTTCGCTTCCGGGCTGACCTATGCGCTCGACGGCGGCATGCAGCGGATTGCGGACAAGGTCTTCATGCTCACGCCCCGCAACGTGGAGATCTCCGCGGAGGAGCGGGCACGCTTGATAGAGAAGGGCTTCTTCAACCAGTCTTGACTGACGCGCGACAGCCTGCGTCTGGCGGCGTCCTCGATCGCTCATGTGCTGGCGCACACTTCGCTCGCTGCGTCCTTGCCAGACTTGACTCTCGCACGTCAGTGGCACTAACGAAACGCCATAGTCTGGAGTCCTGATGAAGATTGGCTTGATTGGTTGCGGGAACATGGCTCGGGCTCTTGCCAAAGGGTGGGGGCGTCCGGTGCTTTGTGCGGACCCGATTGCTGAGCGGGCGCAGGCGCTTGCGGAAGAGCTTGGTGGCGAGGCGTTTGCGACGAACGCGGAGGTCGCCGAGCGGGCGGACCTGATCGTCCTGTGCCACAAGCCGGCGCAGCTCGAGATGGTGGCGGGCGAACTGGGGGAGGGCAGTACTCCTGTCGCTTCGATCCTTGCGGTG
>JBEKAM010000254.1:0-4636 GCA_050015915.1 Solirubrobacteraceae bacterium | reverse complement strand
GCCCTACTTCCTGGGGCAGGGGGACTTGTAGCTTGCGTCCACCGTCTCCGGTTTTCCGATTTCGCCGTTTTCGGCGAAGATCACTTCGGTCTTGATCGGGAAGCCGCCTTTCGGGCATTTCGTGGGCACGCGACCGTAGTAGATGGTCTTGCCGTGCGACTTGTACGCCGAACCGGCCTTGACCTTGATCGACTTCACCGAGGCGTAAGGCGCCCCGGGGACGCTGGCCACGAGCGGAATTTCCGTGAGAAGCTCGGGGCCATAGCCACCGGCACCGCCGAGGCTCGTGTAGTGGCCGCTGGAGAGGATTTCCAGCGATACGGGCGAGTGGCCATCGCTGAAGAACTCGATGCCACCTCCAGGCGCGTAGAACGACGAGACTTCAAGGCTCTCTTCGACACGTTCGCCGCCGAAGGTCACGAACCCGTCGGCCGAGCCAACCGGGCCGGCCGCCGAGCCCTTGGAGCACTTCACGGGACCAAACTGTTCAAGCGTCGGCTTCGAGCACGTCGGGAATCCAGTCGTGTGCAGCTTCGTGCCGCTCGGCAAGAAGAAGTTGACGCCGATCAGCGGCGGCGGGGAGCCCTGGTATTCGGTGCCCGCAATCGTGTATTCGGCCTGTACGGCAGCGCCTGCGCCAAGGATGTTCCCGGTACCCGGAAAGCCCTTGATCGGCACGGCCTCAGCCTTGAACGTAACCGTCGGCAGCGCCGACGCGATGCCTGGCAGCGCCAGCAGCGCAAGACCCAGGACGGCAAGACAGGTGGATGCTCTGCGCATCAGTTTTCCCTCCTCATTTGATGGACAGGTCCGCCTCGATCCGGGTAGCTCCGGAGCCATGCCGGTCCGGCGAAGTCGAGATCCTCAGCTCCCTCGCTGAGGAACAGTGGCGTGAGTCTCCCCCAAACCTTATCCGTCTAACTCGACACCTTCAAGTTGCAAGGAACGCTGCACCCGAACCGGCAGGGGCGATTTTCCCAATTCCTAAGCGGGATTTCAGCCCTATTCAGAACACTTAGCCTTAACTTTAGGCTTAGGGTTGGCCCACGGACAGCTCGAGCCGGTCCCCGGTGAAGCGCACACCCACGGGCTCCAGGATCACCTCTCTGGGGCCCTCCTCCACGCGACCTGCGAGCACTGCCTCAAGCCCCAACCCCGCCGCGATGCTCACGATCCGCTCACCGCCGCCCGAAGCGCAGTAGAGCGCATAGCCCGAGCCCATGTTGAATGTCGAATACGCCGCCTCGGCGTCCAAGCCTGCCTGCTCGACGAGGAAGCTCAGCACCGGCGGCACCTCCGGCAGGCGCTCGATGCGATAGGTGAGCTGCTTGGCGGGACGCATCAGCTTGAGCAGGCCGTGGCCGGTCACGTGGCTCAGGTAGGTGAGCTCGACATCCGCCTCGAGCAGAGCGGCGATCAGCGGCACGTACATGACAGACGGCTCGAGCAGCGCCTCTCCGAAAGTGGTGTCGCCGAGCTTCGTCGCGTAGCCGTCGGGCAGCCGCCCAGCGATCAGCCGCGCAAGCGAAGCGCCGTTGGCGTGCAACCCGCTGGAGGCCACCAGCACGATCTCATCGCCTGGCCTGAGGCCCTCGCCGAGGAGCGCCGTGTGTCCCTCAGGCACCGCCCCTACGGCGGCGCCTGCCAACTCGATGTCCTGCTCGGCAAGCATCCCCGGTAGCGACGGCGACTCCCCTCCACCCCACACGCAGCCTGCGTCCACGCATGCCTGGCGCCAGCCCTCCAACAGCGACGCCGAGCGCTCCTTCTGGAGGTACCACTCGGAAGCGCCGGTGGCGAAATACGCGTTGACCACCAGCGGCAGCGCCCCAACGCAGCAGAGGTCGTTGAGGATCGCGGCGACCGTGTCGTAGGCGACGGCGGCGAAGCGGTCGATCCCCTGCTCTTCGAGCACGTGGCGGGCGATGATCGACTTCGTCCCGAGACCCTCGACCACAAACGCGAACGACTGCTCACCGAGCTCGAACACAAACGCCGGCTCTCCCCTCGAGGCATCGAGCGCACGGCCACCACGTGCGGCAAGCAGCGACGAGGTGGACAGCGCCTTGGCCATCGCCAGTCGCTTGCCCGCGTCGAGCGCGTCGTAGTCGACGCCCGCGGCACGGTAGCTGGCACCCTCTGAGCTCATCGGCGATGATCCTAGGCGACTACCCACACCACCGCCTTTCACCGAGGGAGAGGGACCATGGATTTCGAGCCGAGCCAGCGCTGTTCTGAGTTCAAGGAGCGCCTGATGGCGTTCATGGACGAGCACATCTACCCTGCGGAGGAGGTCTACGAGCGCCAGCTGCGCGAGTCCGGCGACCCCCACCACCAGCCGCAGATCATGGAGGAGCTGAAGGCCCGCGCACGCGACGCGGGGCTGTGGAACATGTTCCTGCCCGACGAGGAGCACGGCGCGGGGCTGTCCAACAGCGACTACGCGCCGCTGGCGGAGATCCTCGGGCGCTCGCACATCGCCTCCGAGGCGTGCAACTGCTCTGCTCCCGACACCGGCAACATGGAGGTGCTGCACCAGTTCGGCACAGACGAGCAGAAGGAGCAATGGCTGATGCCGCTGCTCGACGGGGATATCCGCTCGGCGTTCGCGATGACCGAGCCCGACGTGGCCAGCTCCGACGCGACCAACATCGAGCTGCGGATCGAGCGCGATGGCGACGACTACGTGCTCAACGGCCGCAAGTGGTGGATCACGAACGTCTACCACCCGCACTGCAAGATCATGATCGTGATGGGTAAGACCCAGCCCGACGCACCTACATATACGCAGCAGAGTCAGGTGCTCGTGCCGCTGGACACACCGGGTGTGACACTCGTGCGCAACCTGCCCGTGTTTGGCTACACCGACCAGGACGGGCACGGGGAACTCGAGTTCAAGGATGTGCGCGTTCCCGTCACGAACGTGATCTCCAAGGAGGGCGACGGCTTCATGATCGCCCAGGCGCGACTCGGCCCGGGGCGCATCCACCACTGCATGCGTGCGATCGGCGCGGCAGAGCGAGCGCTCGAGCAGATGTGCAAGCGCGCGGTCTCGCGCGTCACCTTCGGCAAGCCGCTCGCGACCCGCGGCAACGTCCTCGACTGGATCGCCGAGTCGCGCATCGAGATCGAGATGACACGACTGCTGACGCTGAAGGCGGCGTGGATGATGGACACCGTAGGTAACCGTCATGCGCGCACGGAGATCGCGGCGATCAAGGTCGCCGCCCCGAACATGGCTCTGAAGGTGCTCGACCGGGCAATCCAGGTACACGGCGGCGGCGGTGTCTCCGACGACTTCGGGCTCGCGACCGCGTATGCGCACCTGCGCACGCTGCGTCTGGCCGACGGCCCCGACGAGGTGCACAAGCTCTCGATCGCGCGGCGCGAGCTCGGCCCCTACATCCCGCGCGAGCCGGCGGCGAGCGCCAGTTGAGCGCTCTCACCTATCGCGAGCGCCCCGCCGATGGCGAGCCTCAGGGCTTGCTGATCCTCCACCATGGGCGTGGCTCAGACGAGAACGACCTGCTGACGCTCGCCGACGTCCTGGACCCGGTGCGCCGACTGCACGTGGTGACGCCGCGCGCGCCGCTCGAGTTGGCCGGGTCCCCCGGCTACCACTGGTATCTGGTGCCGCGGGTGGGCTATCCCGATCCCGCCAGCTTCGACGCGGCTCGCCGCCAGCTCGGCGAGCTGCACGACGAGCTGTGGCAGCGAACCGGGCTGACAGCCGAGCAGACCGTCTTGGGTGGCTTCTCGATGGGCGCTGTGATGAGCTATGTGATGGCGTTCAGCCCAGAGCGTCCCGCACCCGCTGGGGTGCTCGCGTTCTCCGGGTTCATCGCGTCGGTCGAGCACTGGCAGCCGGACCTCGCCAATCGCAAGGCCGTGCGCGTGTTCATCGCGCACGGCAAGCGCGACCAGGTGATCAGCGTGGACTTCGCGCGCGCCGCCGCCGAGCGGCTGCACGAGGCGGGCCTGCCGGTCGAGTACCACGAGTCGGAGGCCGGGCACCACATCGACCCCAGGGAGATCCCGGCGGCCGGCACATGGCTGAACGACACGCTCGAGCAACACACGGAGACCGGCTCGGCCTGAGCAACGAAACTCGGCAGCATCCTCCCTGAGGGCATAAGGTTTGACTGGAACAGCCACACAGGCTTAGGAGGAGGAGTCGCATGTCCGCCGCAGGGGTGAGCCGAGAGCCGTCCACGAGTCGGGGCGTTGCCGTCCTGATCGTCGGCGCGGGCTTCGGCGGCATTGCCGCGGCGATCGAGCTGCGCCGCCACGGGATCACCGACATCACGATCCTCGAGAAGGCCCCTGACCTCGGTGGCACGTGGTTCTACAACAGCTATCCGGGGGCCGCGTGCGACGTGCCGAGCCATCTGTACTCGTTCTCGTTCGCGCAGCGGCGCGACTGGTCACGGCTTTGCTCCCCCCAGTCGGAGATCCACGCCTACCTACATGACGTCGCCCGCACGTACGGGATCGATCGCCTGGTGCAGACGAACACGACCGTAACCGCTTGCTCATGGGACGCCGAGCGCTGCCGCTGGAGCGTTGACACCGCCAGCGGCACCGTGCATGAGGCAGACGTGCTGATCCTCGCCACCGGACAGCTCGACCAGCCGTC
>JBEKAM010000253.1:0-4663 GCA_050015915.1 Solirubrobacteraceae bacterium | reverse complement strand
CCGCCTACCGTGTGTTCGACGAGACCGGCGCTGTGCTCGTGCTGCGCTCGGACATGACAGTGCCGATTGCACGTGTCGTGGCCACCCGCTACGCCACCAGTGAGCCGCCGCTGCGCTTCTGCTATTTCGCCCACTGCTACCGCGGCGTGCGACCACAACGCGGACAGCCGCGGGAGCTGTTGCAGGCGGGCATCGAGCTGGTCGGTTCGCCCGCGCCGCAGGGCACCGTGGAGGCACTCACGGTGCTGTGCCACGCGCTCGACGCCACCGGCCTGAAGGACTACCGCATCGGGCTCGGCGACGCCTCCATGTTCCCAGAGCTGATGGGCAGCTTGGGCGTACCGCGGGAGCTGCGCGACGGATTGCTGCAGGCGCTTGTGCGACGTGACTTCGTCGGCCTGCGAGAGATGCTCGCGAGCTCAGGACTGGCCGACGACGCCACGGTGCTGCTGCTCGATGTGCCTCAGCGACGTGGGGGCCCGGAGATTCTCAGCGATGTGCCATCCGCGGCCGCCGAGGCGGTCACGGGACTACGCGGCGTCTATGAGCTGCTCCCGCAGGATGTTGCTGCTCGTGTGATCCTCGATCTCGGCCTCGTGCGCAACATCGGCTACTACACGGGCGCCGTCTTCGATGTCTACGATCCCGCTCTCGGCATGCCGATTGGCGGCGGTGGCCGCTACGACGAGCTGCTCGGCCACTTCGGTCGCAGCCTGCCGGCGGTCGGCTTCGGGCTGAACATGGGCAGGTTGCACGAGGCGCTGTTCGGCGAGGAGCGCGGCACCGGTGCGCTGCTTGCGGGCGGCACAGAGGGGCTCGCCAAGTGACCCCCATCAACGGCCTCACGATCGCGGTGCCGCGGGGAGCGCTGTTCAACGGCACAGTCGATCTGCTGGCGGCGCTGGGTCTGGAAACCGATGAGCTGCGCTCCAACGACCGCAAGCTGCTGTTCGAGGACATCGGCGTGGTCACGATGCGCCCGTCCGACGTGCCCACATACGTCGAGGCGGGTGCTGCTGACCTGGGAGTGACCGGCAAGGACGTGCTGCTCGAGCAGGCAGCGCAGCGCTCGGCCGAGGGCGGCCGCGACGTGTATGAGCTGCTCGACCTGGGCTTCGGGCGCTGCACGATGGTGCTCGCCAGTAAGGCCGGTCCCGATCCCGCGCACGAGGCGCTGCGCCGCCTTGGCGTGATGCGTGTGGCGACCAAGTACCCGCGTATCGCCGCCGGCTATCTCGAGGAGACGGGCAGGCAGTCGGAGATCGTCGAGGTCAAAGGCTCGGTCGAGCTCGCGCCGCTGACGGGCATGGTCGAGGCGATCGTCGACCTGACCGCCACGGGCACGACCCTGCGCGAGAACAACCTGGTGATCCGCGAGGAGATCGTCGTGTGTACCGCCAGGCTGATCGCGAACCCCGTCGCGCACAAGCTCAAGGCTGCTGCCATCGACGACTTGCTCGAGCGGCTGCGTGCACTGCCGATGGCTGCCCGCGGACGCGGCGCACCCGACCCCGTCTGACATGCAGATCGAGCGCATTGGCGTCCTGGACGTGGAGCGACTCGGCGGCCCGGGGGGCGCGGCGGCGCACGTGCGCTCGCTCGTCGCTGACGGTGCGTCTGTCGCCGAGCAGGTGCGCGAGATCATCAGCCGCGTGCGCTCGGAGGGTGACGCTGCACTGCTGGACTACACACGCCGCTTCGACACCGCCGGCAGCGAGCCGCGGGCGCTGCTCGTCTCCGCGCAGGAGCTGGACGAAGCGATCACACGCATGTCGCGAGAGCTGATCGCGGGGCTGCAGGTGGCGATCGCCAACGTCGCGCGCGTGGCCGAGGCAAGCATCGGTCGCGACGCGGCAGTGGATCTCGCGCAGGGCCAGCGGGTAATTGTGCGCGAGGTGCCCGTCGCCTCGGCGGCCGTATATGTGCCCGGCGGCCGCGCTGCATATCCAAGCACGGTGATCATGGGCGTCGTGACGGCGCGCTCGGCGGGCGTGATCGACGTGGCGGTGTGCGCGCCCCCTGGGAGCGACGGCCAGATCGACCCGGTGATCCTTGGCACCTGCAGGCTGTGCGGCGTGGAGCGCGTGTACCGCATGGGGGGCGCGCAGGCGATCGCGGCACTTGCGCTGGGGACAGAGACGGTGGAGCGCGTGGACGTGATCGTCGGCCCTGGCAACCTGTACGTGCAGGAGGCTAAGCACCAGCTGTCTGCGCTCGTTGGTATCGACGGGTTCGCTGGGCCGAGTGACCTACTGGTCGCGCTGGGAGCGAGCGTTGACGAGCGGGAGATCGCGATGGCGACGCTGGACATGCTCGCGCAGGCCGAGCACGGGGACGGCAGCCTCGTCGCCGCGGTCTCGCCCGCGGCGGAGGTGTGCGATGCGCTGAGCGCTGAAATCGAGAGGCTTGTAGTCGAGCGTCCCACCGTGGGCGAGGCGCAGTTCGCAATCGTGCAGGTGGCAAGCGCCCGAGAGGCGCTGGCGTTCGCAAACGCGTTCGCGCCCGAGCACCTACAGCTAATGGGTGCAGAGCTGGAGACGCTTGCGCCGATGGTGCGCGCGGCGGGCTGTCTGTTCGTGGGCGCCGACAGCGCAACGGCGTTCGGTGACTATGTGGCCGGCTCCAACCACGTGCTGCCGACGACAGGGGCAGCGCGCTTCTCCTCGATGCTCTCGCCGCGTCATTTTCGTCGCACGATGGCCGAGGTGCACATCGGTCGGGCGGCCGCCAAGCTGGCAGCTGCCGGCGCGCCGATCGCCCGCGCGGAGGGCTTTGACGTGCACGCCGAATCGATGGAGGCACGGGTGCGCGAGAATCAACAAGTCGTGAGCCCCTCACCGACCACTCCCGGAGATCCCACATGAGCCGTGTAGCGAAAATCGAGCGCAAGACCGCCGAGACCGACGTGAGCCTTGAGCTGACGCTGGAAGGCAGCGGTGCCGGCACACGTACGACGGGTGTGGGATTCCTCGACCACATGCTCGACCTGCTCGCACGCCACGGCCACATCGACCTTGATGTGACTGTCAGCGGCGATCTGCAGACGGGTGGGCACCACACCGCAGAGGACACGGCCATCGTGCTCGGCCAAGCCCTCGATGTGGCGCTCGGCGAGCGTGCTGGGATCGCGCGCTATGGCTCGACGACGGTGCCGATGGACGAGGCGCGGGCGAGCTGCGCGATCGATATCTCTGGACGTCCGTTCACCCTATTTGAGGCGGAGCTACCGTCTGGCTCCACGGGCGGTTTCGAGCATGAGCTGACAGAGGAGTTTTTCCGTGCGTTCGCCAACGCGGCGAAGCTCACGCTGCACCTAAGGGTTGAAGCGGGCAGCAACGCACATCATATGATCGAGGCGGCGTTCAAGGCGTTCGCGCGCGCGCTGCGCCAGGCGGTGGCTATCGACCCAACGGAGACCGGGGTACCCAGCACGAAGGGAACGCTCACCACATGAGCAACCCAAAGAGCGCGCTTATCGATGAGCCTGTCGACATCGCGATCGTCGACTACGGCATGGGTAACCGCCGCTCGGTGGAGAAGGCACTCGAGCACGTGGGTGCGCGGGCCACGGTCACGAGCGATCAGGCACGCCTGCGATCGGCCGCCGGGCTGATCGTGCCTGGCGTCGGTGCGTTTCCCCGCGCGATGGAGAATCTGCGCGAGCTGGGGCTGGATGAGCTGGTGCGGGAGCGCGTCGCAGCTGGAACCCCCGTGCTTGGCATCTGTCTGGGCATGCAGCTCGCGTTCGACTCCTCCACCGAGTTGGGCGGAGCCAACGGGCTGGGGATCGTCCCGGGTGAGGTTCGCGCGCTGCAGGCGGGGGACCTAAAGCTGCCGCACATCGGCTGGAACGAGGTGACGTTCGTCAAACCGAGCTCGCCGCTGGTGGCGGAGCTGCCGAGCAGCTGCGCGTTCTACCACGTGCATTCGCTGGCGCCCGTTCCAGCGGATGAGCAGGACATCCTCGGTACCGCCGAGTACGGCTCGCGGTTTGTGACGGCCGTGCAGCGAGGTTCTTTCTACGGGGTGCAGTTTCACCCCGAGAAGTCATCGGCGGCGGGCCTGCGCCTGCTGGCGAGCTTCGCCCGCATCTGCATCGCAGCGGCGGCGCCGGCCGCAATCGGATCGAACGCCCGGTGAGGCTCTACCCGGCGATCGACATCCTCGGCGGCAACGCCGTGCGGCTCGTCCGTGGCGACTTTGATGCGAAGAAGGTGTACGACGAGGATCCGCTGTCTGCCGCGCGTGGATGGGTGGCGGCCGGTGCGGACTATCTACATGTGGTGGACCTCGATGGCGCCAAGCGCGGCGAGCCGGTCAACCTGGAGCAGCTGCGCCGTGTGAGCGGTGAGGCGGGCGTGCCCGTGCAATATGGCGGTGGGTTGCGCTCGGCGCAGGCGGTCGAGGAAGCGCTGGCGGCCGGTGCCCAGCGGGTGATCCTCGGCACGATCGCGTTCACCGACCCACACGTTGTGGAGGAGGTGCTCGATACGCATGGGCCGGAGCGGATCCTGATTGGCGTGGATGTGCGCGGTGGCTTTGTCGCCACCCACGGCTGGCTTCAAAGCACCGATATGCCGGCACGCGAGGCCTTCGAGCAACTGCGCGCGCGTGGGGTGCGCCATTTCGTCTTCACGAACGTGGATCACGACGGCATGCTCGA
>JBEKAM010000252.1:0-6408 GCA_050015915.1 Solirubrobacteraceae bacterium | reverse complement strand
CCCTGAGTTCTTCACGTTCGCGCTCTCGCCCAAGCTGAACTTCGCGCAGGGAGCAGCGTTGATCCTCAACTACCACACCGCTTACTTCGCGCTGCTGCTGCGCGGGCGCCTGAAGGAGGGCGAGACGGTGCTCGTCCACGGCGCCGCCGGCGGCGTGGGCACCGCCACCCTGCAGGTCGCCAAGGCCCTCGGCGCGAAGTCGATCGCGCTCGTCTCTACCGAGGCCAAGCGGGAGGTTGCGCAGGCGGCCGGTGCGGATGACACGGTGCTGCTCGGCGAGAGCTGGAAGGACGAGGTGCTCGAGCGCTCAGGCGGTGGCGTGGACATGGTGCTCGACCCGGTGGGCGGCGATCGCTTCACCGACAGCCTGCGGTCGCTGCGCGAGGGTGGACGGCTGGTGGTCGTCGGCTTCACCGGTGGCTCAATCCCGGAGGTGCGCGTCAACCGGCTGCTGCTGAAGAACACAGAGGTCGTGGGTGCTGGCTGGGGCGCCTATGCGATGGGTAAGCCGGAGGTGACCCGTGAGATCGGCGCTGCGATCAACCGCATGGTCGACGAAGGCTTCGTCTCGCCGCCGATCGGCGAGCGCTTCCCGCTGGAGCGCGCAGCCGACGCGCTAAAGGCGCTCGAAGAGCGTCGCGCCACGGGCAAGATCGTGCTCGACGTGCGCCCCAGCTGACGCGCGTCGGTTGACGACACGCGCCGGCTGATTCGCGCCCGGTCTGCGACCAGGCAGCACGGCGCTGGGGCGACCAGGCCGGCTAGCACACGCATCACACTATGGCTAGCCCTACCCTTCACTCGGGGGACAGCCGCCGAAATTCTGGTGGCGCCCTTATCGACAAGCCTTAGCGGAGCGCTCAAGATCTTTGGGAAGATGAGCGTTGCCACAGGACCGATCGCTGGGCCACAGTCTCCAGAGGAGCAAAAGGACGCTTCGCTGGGCGCGCCCCTCCCGGGTGAGCTCGGCCCGACGCCCGAGGAGATCCAGGTGCCGGTGATGGAGAACCTCGACCGCGCGATCACCGGTGTGATCACCGCCGTGCCGCCGCTGCTGCTCTTGCTTGCCGTGTTGCAAACGTGGAACCACGAGCTGCACTGGCGCGACGTCGCGATCTTCCTGATCATGTACGTGCCTACGGGGCTGGGCGTGACCGTCGGCTTTCACCGTTTGCTTACGCACCGCAGCTTCCAGACCTCGCCCTTTCTGCGCGGCGTGCTCGCGGTGCTGGGCACGATGGCAGTCGAGGGGCCCGTCATCTCGTGGGTGGCAGATCACCGCAAGCACCACACCTACTCCGACCGCTTCGGCGACCCACACAGCCCGCACGTCGACCACGGCGCCGGTCTGCGCGGTGCGCTGCGTGGGCTGGTGCACGCGCACGTCGGCTGGCTGTTCGACCACACCCAGCGTGGCGCCCGCGAACGCTTCGCCCCCGACCTGCTCGCCGACCCGGTCGTGTCGTTCGTCGACAAGACATTTCTCTTGTGGTCACTGGTCGGGTTCGCGATCCCGTTCGGGCTCGGCGTGTTGATGGGCGGCACCGTGGACGCTGGCCTGGAGGGCATGCTGTGGGGCGGAGCGGTGCGCATGCTCGTGCTGCATCACGTCACCTACAGCATCAATTCGCTGTGCCACTTCTTCGGTCGACGTCGTTTCGCCACTGACGATCACTCGCGCAACCTGATGTGGCTGGCACCGTTCTCGTTTGGCGAGGCGTGGCACAACAACCATCACGCCTTCCAGCGCATCGGCGCGGCCCGACAGGCGACGAAGGCGCTCTGACCGCGCGGCATCGCTCACGCCCCGGACCGTTAGATGGTTCGTGCAGGCGCCGCTAGCGCGGCTCCATGAGACGATTGCGGACATGAGCCAGCGCGCTCGACTGCCAATGAACCTCTCACTCGCGCACGGCGCGAAGCCGCGGCGCTGGATGCCGACACTCGCGGCCGGTCTGTCGATCGGCGAATACGCGCGCTCGCTGGTGCGACGTCTGGCGTTCTTGACTGCGGTGCTGCTGGCCGCGATCTGGGCGCTCAGCGGGCAGGGCTACTTCTGGCCAGCGTGGGCGTGGCTTGGTTTGGGCGACCTCGTCTTGCTCGACTTCAGCGCGAGCTGGGCCTGGCGCCAGCCACGCGGGGCGGTTCGCCGGGTCGCGTGTGTGTGGGCGCTGGTCGGCGCAGCAGCAGTGATCCTGATCTTCACCTGGCTGCTTACATGGCTGCTCGCCGGAGTGCACACGTTCTGGCCGGCGTGGGCGCTGCTGGGCCTCGCGACCAGCGGCAGCGCCTACTCGCTGATCGCGCTGCACGACCGCGTGCTGGTGGCCCGCGGACGGCGTGCGCTGCGTGCGCGGATCGACATGCTCACACGTACCCGCCGCCAGGCCGTCGATGCTCAAGCGGCGGAGCTGCGGCGGATCGAGCGCGATCTGCACGATGGCGCACAGGCGCGTCTGGTGGCGCTGACGCTGCAGCTCGGGCGCGCAGAGCTACGCGTCCAGGACCAGCCGGAGATCCGCGGCTTGATCCTCGATGCCCAGCGCGAGGCTCACCACGCGATCGCCGAGCTGCGCGACCTTGCCCGCGGCATCGTGCCGCCGCTGCTAGCCGACCGCGGCCTCGTTGCGGCCGTGGAATCGCTCGCAGCCCGCTATGGACTCGGCACCTCAATCGAGGTCGACACGCGTCGCTGGCTGGCCCCGGCGATCGAGAGCGCCGCCTACTTCGTCATCGCCGAGGCGCTCACGAACACCGCCAAGCACGCCTGTGCCACACAGAGCTGGATCCTGCTCCGCGACGAGCATAGGACGCTGGCGGTGATCGTCGGCGACGATGGCTGTGGCGGAGCCGATCCCGGCGGGTCGGGTCTTGCCGGGCTGCGCGCCCGCGTGGAGGCGCTCGACGGCAGCCTGCTGGTGGACAGCACCGATGGCAGCGGCACCGTGCTGGAGGCGAGGCTCCCGTGCGGGTAGTGATCGCCGAGGATCTCGCACTGCTGCGCGAGGGGCTTGTAGCGCTGCTGCGCGAGAACCAGATTGAGGTCGTCGCGCAGGTGGAGGACGGCCCCGGACTGCTGCGCGCGATCGCCGGCCACAAGCCGGATCTCGCGATCGTGGATGTGCGCCTGCCGCCGACGTTCAGTGACGAGGGTCTGCTCGCGGCGATCGAGGCGCGCCGCCGTCAGCCCGCGCTGGGCGTGCTCGTGCTGTCCCAGTACGTTGAGACCGCCTACGCGAGCGAGCTGATCGGCGGGGACACAGCCGGTATCGGCTACCTGCTCAAGGAGCGAGTGGGCGATGTGCGGGCCTTCCTCGACGCGCTGCACACCGTGGCCGCCGGGGGTACCGTGCTCGACCGGCAGGTCGTTGCCGAGCTGCTCGCCCCACACAACGGGGCCACGGACGCGCTCTCAGGTCTGACCGCACGCGAGCGCGAGGTCTTGGCGCTGATGGCCGAGGGGCGCTCCAACACCGCCATCGCCGAGAGCCTCATCGTGACCCCGGGCGCAGTCGAGAAGCACATCACCAGCATCTTCGCCAAGCTCGAGCTGCCTGCCTGCCACGACGATCATCGGCGGGTGCTCGCTGTGCTGGCCTATTTGCGTGTCTCTGCCTAGCGTTGCGGCCGCGCTCCTACGACCTGGTAAAAACCATTGAGCTAACGGCGCCACCAACTCCCTGAATTGGTGTGGGCACTGACTCTCCAACCGGCGTCGGCACGGCGCTTGAGTTGCAACCAAACGGATGTGGGAAGGATGGGCGATGAGCTCTGACGTGCTGGCGCGGGTGCGCGCCGAAATCGATGCTCGGCTGGTGCAACTGCGCGCCGCGGTCACGGAGTATGAGCGTCTGCTCGACGCTGAGCGAGCGCTGGACGCCGACGCGGCCGCCGCGACCAAAGCGCAGACGAAGGCGAAAAAGCAGGCGAAAAAGCAGGCGAACAAGCAGAAGGCGCAGCCACGCGAGGATGCACACGTTCCCGCGCCTACCCGCTCCAAACGCTCCCCTGCAACGGCTCCCACGCGCCGCGGCAGGCGAGGCTCCGCTGCTGGTGCGATCAAAAGAGCCACCTCCAGCCCGCCAGACGCATCTCAGCAGGCGATCGTGGCGGCACTCGAGCATGGCTCGCACACGCTCGGCGAGCTAGTGCTGGTCACGGCGATCGCTGCCGCTGAGCTCCGTCAGGGCGTGCGAGGTTTGCAGCAGGCGGGCACAATCGCGCGCACGAAGCGCGACGGCAGGACTGCCTACGCGCTTTCGAGCGCGACCGGCTGACGGGCGACCTTCGCCGCCTCTGCAGGCCCCAGGAACGGGGTGAGCGCGAAGTACGTCAGCTGCGGGGCTGCACCGCGCAGCTCCGCGAGGCAGTCGTTCTCGACGTAGTAGTGCAGCACCTGCCAGATACCCCCAGCGATGGCCTCGGCTGCGATCGCTGGCACATCCATGCGGCCGCGGGCCAGCTCGTACGCCGGGCCGAAGTAGGTGGCGAACGCGCTGAGCGTGGAGTTACGGATGTCGATCGCCTCGGGGCATGCCGCGAACGTGTCCACCACGCTCAGATGGGCATGCGCCGGCTCGGACGCGAGATAGTCGATCAGCGCGTGTATCCCCGCCTGCGCTGCGCGCGGCCAGTCGTCCTGACGGGCCTGGTAGGCATCAACCGCAACCGTCAGCGCCTGGTGCATACCCACCTTTTGGGCGCCCAGGAACGCGTCGTGCTTGGAGGAGTAAATGTCGTAGAAGGTCTGGTGGGAGACGTTGGCACGGCGAGCGATCTCAGGGATCGTCAGCGCCGCAAGGCCCTTCTCGGCGACGATCGCCGCGGTCGCGTCGACGATTCGCTCCTGTTGGCTTTTGACAATGAACTGGCGCGGCAGGTCGCTGCGACCGCTCGGTAGCCGACCCTCCGCGCGCCGCGCGCGCTCAGAGGAGAGCGCGGCCGTCTCGCCAGGCTCACGCGACTTTGCGACAGGCGCTTGCAACCCATCGGGCAGGCGCCGTGGGTAGCACGTTGCCCAGCTCGTCAGCTCGTCGGCCACCCCCGGAAGCTCGTTCGCCCGCTCCTCGCGCAGGCGTGCTGCCGTCACCTCGCGGATGCCGCCGAGGATCCCCTTGACTGTCAGGTCTGCCGTGTCCGCCGATACACCGTCGCGGCTGGTGTAGATGCTGTGCTCGAGCTTGTCCAGCGCACGCCTGCGCCGCTCCAGCGCGTTCGAGCCCGCGCCGAACGCGCCCAGCACGAGCAGCGAGGTCGTCTCAGGCTCCGCCGCCGCTAGCTCGGCCCATGCGCGCATCGCCAAGACCAGCCGCTGCTCGTGGGGTAGCTCAACGTTGTAGGCCTTCATCACGGTTCTTGCGGCCTGTCCCACCACCTCGTCGTAAGCGCTCAAGAACAGGTCTTCCTTGTCGGCGTAAAGGCTGTAGAACGTTGGCTGAGAGACGTGCGCGAGCTTGGCGAGGTCGACGATTCGCACCGCCGGGTATCCCTTCTCGGCGATCAGCTCGATCATCGCCTTCTGTAGACGGCTGCGCTGATCGCCTTTGACCAGCTCAGGGTCGAGGCCATGCGTGCCAGTAGGCAGCGGCCGGTAGCGCTCGGCCTTGTCTTTACGCGTTTCAGGGTCTCCCACCGGCGGGCGCGACGGTGCCCCGTCGCCCTGTAGCGGCGTGGTTGTCGAATTGCGAGCCGCCATCCAGAGTTACCTCCCAATTGACCCCAAGAAAGTCGAGATTACCAAACTGTGCGTACAGGTTAATCCCGGTATTGAGACTTATATTCAGATTAGTCTCAAAAGATCAAGACACCGAGACCTCTGGCTGGAAGCCAAGAAATGGACCTTCCGCGGACCATTTGGCGTTCGCTGGGCTTGAGCTATCAGCCGGCGATCGTGCGCGAGGTGCCCAATACCGCGCCGGACGCGTCGAGCGCCTGCACGGCAACGTACGCCTCAGCGCTGGGCGTGGTGAGCTCCGTCTCGAAACCACTACGTGGGGCGCTCGCAACCGGGGCCAGCTGCTGTGGCGAGGGACCCGCGAGCACCTGCCAGATGGCGGTACGCGTATCACCGTTCCAGCTCGCGTACACCTTCACCGGCTTGCCAGCGCCTTCCGCTGAGGCCGCAATCGCAGGTGGTTCGACCGGGCTGCCTGCCCAGGGGAAGCGGTAGGTGCGGTAGGCCTGATAGGAGCCGTGCATATGGGCGTCATACAGAAGCTGCCCGCCGGCGGTGAATTCCGAGAAGTACGGCTCAGCTCCCCAGCCGACGAACACGTTGCCGTCTTCGAGCGACTGCACATTGCCCTGGCTACCCGACAAAAGCGTCGGGCTGGAGTGCTCATACTCGGCCACCACCGTGTCGGTTTTAGCCGTCGGGCTGACCGACAGGATCAGCGCGCGCGACTGCGA
>JBEKAM010000251.1:0-4669 GCA_050015915.1 Solirubrobacteraceae bacterium | reverse complement strand
GCTCGCGGTAGAAGCTCATGAGATGAATCGCCGGCAGGTAGGGCTTGCTCTGGACTCCTCGTGAGGCAAGCGCACGAATGGTCTCATCTCGATCCACCCCGTGGGGCAACTGCACCACGAACACGAACCAACCGCGCCGCTCCTCGCCGCGATCCTCACACGGCAACGTCAATCCATCGATCCCGGCGAACGCTTCACGATAGAGCCCCGCGACCAGCTCGCGGCATGCAAGCATCTCCCCCAGCCGCCGCAGCTGGGCAATCCCAAGCGCACACGAAAGCTCATCCAGCCGATAGTTGAACCCCAGCCGATCGTGATCGAGCCAATCCATGTCCGGCGCACGCCCCTGGTTGCGCTCAGAGTCGATCCGCTCCTTGAGTGCCGGATCGGCAAGTGTCACCATCCCCCCCTCACCGGTAGTCAGCTGCTTGTTCGCATAGAAGCCGAACACTGCTGGATTGCCGCGCGCACCCACCTGCTGGAGATCCTCGTGGCGGGCGCCGAGCGCCTCGCAGGCGTCCTCCACGATCGCCAGCTGGTGTTGTAGGGCGAGCGTCTCGAACGCCTGCATGTCCGCTGGGTAGCCGAAGATGTGGACGGGCAGCAGCGCAGTGGTTCGCGGCGTGACCGCGGCAGCGGCAGCCAGCGGATCTAGGTTGAGCGTCACGGGATCGATATCCGCAAAAACGGGCCGCGCACCCTGGTAGATGACCGAGTTGGCCGATGCGACGAACGAGAAGGGGCTGGTGATTACCTCCTCGCCCTCCCCCACCCCGACCGCCCTCAGCGCAAGGTGAAGCCCTGCTGTGCCACTGCTCACGGCGCTGGCGAGCGGGGCACCGAGGAACGCAGCGAACTCTTGCTCGAACTGCGCCAAGCGCGGCCCCAGCGATAGCTGCCCGGAGCGCAACACCTCGAGCACCGCCTGCTCCTCGGGCGGCCCGATCACGGGGCGTGCGAGCGGGATCGTCTCCTGGGCGTCCTCGCGCGCGTCGGAGCGCTCGCCCGTGCGCGCGTCGGCTGCAGCCACCTAAGCCCTGCCGGTCGAGCCGAGCGCCGACTCCGAATCAGCTCGCCGCTGGCCCTGCATGCCGTACTCGAGCGAGTCGACCAATGCGTCCCAGGAGGCGGCGATGACGTTCTCGGAGACACCGATGGTGCCCCACATGTCGTTCCCGTCGGAGGCATCGATGAGCACGCGCGTGATCGCACCTGTGCCCTTGGTCTCATCGAGAATGCGGACCTTGAAGTTGACGAGCTCGATGTCGTGCAGATGCGGGTGGAACTCGCCGATGGCGTCGCGTAGGGCAGCGTCGAGGGCGTGGACGGGGCCGTTGCCCTCGGCGGTGCGCACGAAGCGCTCGCCGCCGACCCAGCCCTTGATCGTGGCCTCGGTGACGACCTTGCCGTCGGCGCGCTTCTCCACGAGCACGCGCCAGGACTCAAGGCGGAACAGCGGCTCATACAGCCCCGCTTCCTTGCGCATCAGAAGCTCGAAGGAGCCGTCGGCGGCCTCGAACTGGAAGCCCTCGTGCTCGAGCTCCTTCACGCGCTCGACCACCCGTTGGGCGAACGCGTCCCCTGCGTCGCCCTGTGGGAGCTCGAGTCCGGCCTCGGCTGCCTTCTCGACGACGGTGCCCTTGCCCGAGAGCTCGGAGATGAGCACGTCGCGGGTGTTGCCGACGAGCTCCGGGTCGATGTGCTCGAACGTCTGCGCGTCAGCACGCACGCCGGCGGCATGCAGCCCTGCCTTGTGCGCGAACGCGTGCTTGCCAACGTACGGCTGCGCAGGGTTGGGCGCACGGTTGAGCAGCTCATCGACGAAGTGCGCGGTCTTGGTCAGGAGCGCAAGGCGCTCCGGTGAGAGCAGCTGTACGCCCATCTTCAGCTGCAGGTCGGCGATGATCGTGATCAGGTTGGCGTTGCCGGTGCGCTCGCCGATGCCGTTGACGGTCCCCTGCACCTGGGTGGCGCCGCATTCGACGGCGGTGAGCGTGTTGGCGACCGCGCAGCCAGAGTCGTCGTGGGTGTGGATGCCAAGCGCCACGCCGGGGAGCGCTTCGCTCACAACAGCGAACGCCGTCCGTATATGTGGGGGTAGCGAGCCGCCGTTGGTATCGCACAGCACGAGTCGCTCAGCGCCCGCGCCGGCGGCCACGCGCAGGCAGCTGAGGGCGTAGCCGGGGTCGAGTGCGAAGCCGTCGAAGAAGTGCTCGGCGTCGAGCAGCACGCGCTTACCCGCGCCGACGAGGAACGCGACGGAGTCGGCGATCATCGCGAGGTTCTCCTCGCGAGTGACGCGCACGACCTTCTCGACGTGCAGCACCGATGCCTTGCCGACGAGCGTGCAGATGGGCGCGAAGGACTCCGCGAGCACGCGCAGACCATCGTCCTGCTCGGCGCTCGAGTCGCGGCGGCGGGTCATGCCGAAGGCGACGATCTCCGAGTTGCTCAAGCTCTCGTTGGCGAGCAGCCCAAACAGCTCGAGCTCCTTGGGGTTCGACGATGGGAACCCGGCCTCGATCATGTCCACGCCGAGGTCGTCGAGCGCGTGCACGACGCGCAGCTTCTCCTCCGCGGTGAGCGTCAGCCCACCGCCGCCCATGCCGTCGCGCAGGGTGGCGTCGTATAGCTCGATGCGGGTGGATTTGGTGCTCATTGGGGAAGTCCTTTCGGCGTGGAGGTGTGCGGAGCGGGTGGCGTTTGCAACCGGCCGCGGCGCACCGCCTCTAGCCGGTTGCCCCGGTAATTCGCTCCGTCGCCGTCAGCGGCTGCCCGTTTGCCGCGGGGCTTTCGCCGGCAGGGGTCTCCAGGTGGACCGCGTCGACCACGTCGAGCCACTCGCGGTATCGCTCTGAGCGCCCGTGAATGGCGTCGTCGAAGGCAGCCTGCAGCACACGCGTGATCTCGCCCGGTTTGCCGGTGCCGACCTTGTGGTTGTCGACCTCGCGCACGGGCACGAGCTCGGCGGCGGTGCCCGACATGAACACCTCGTCGGCCAGATACATCTCCGCGCGGGCGACGTTGCGCTCGACCACCTTGTAGCCGAGATCCTGCGCGATCTGCATGACCGCGCGGCGCGTGATGCCCTCGAGGATCGAGTTGTGCTGCCCGGGCGTTGCGATCTCGCCGTCGCGCACGATGTAGATGTTCTCGCCGGTGCCCTCGCAGACGTGACCGTGGTCGTCGAGCAGGATCGCCTCTTCATAGCCCGCCTTCACCGACTCGACCTTGGCGAGCACGTTGTTGAGGTACTGGCCGCTTGCCTTTGCGTGCGGAATCAGCGAGTCGGGGCTGATGCGCCGCCACGAGGATGTCATCGCGCGCACGCCGTTGCGCATGCCCTCCTCGCCTAGATAGGTCGCCCACTCCCAGCAGGCGATCGTCACGTCCACGGGAGCGTCGAGCGGGTTCAGGCCCATGCTGCCGTAGCCGCGGTAGACGAGCGGGCGGATGTAGCAGGAGCGCAATCCGTTCCGGGCGACGAGCTCGAGTGTGGCCGCGCGCAGCTCCTCGTTGGAAAAGGGGATATCCATGTAGAAGAGGTCTGCTGAGCGGCGCAGGCGCTCGACGTGGTCGGCATTACGGAACACGGCCGGGCCGAGCACGGTGTCATAGCAGCGGACTCCCTCGAACACGCCGGTGCCGTAGTGCAGGCCGTGCGTCAGGACGTGGACCTTGGCATCCTCCCAGGCGACGAAGTCTCCGTTCATCCAGATGAGGTCGGTTGGCTCCACGTTCACATTGCTCCTATTCGACGTTGTCGAGCACTGCCCTGGTCGCCTCCTCCGTGCCCGCCGTGCCTCCAAGATCCGGCGTGCGCAGGCCCCCAGCTAGTGCACCTTCGACCCCCGATTCTACAGCCGTCGCCTCGCTTGCCAAGCCGAGACCGTGACGGAGCATCATCCCCGCCGAGAGGAACATGGCAAGCGGGTTGGCCACACCCTGTCCGGCGATGTCCGGCGCGGAGCCATGCACGGGCTCGAACAGGCCGGGACCATCCGCTCCAAGGGATGCACTGGGGAGCATGCCGATGGAGCCGGTGAGCATGGCGGCCTCGTCGGAGAGGATGTCTCCGAACATGTTCTCGGTGACGATCACGTCGAAGTGGGTGGGCGCGGAGACGAGCTGCATGGCGGCGTTGTCGACGAGCACGTGCTCCAGCTCGATGTGCGCGAACTCGTTGGCGTGTAGCTCGCTTACGACCTGCCGCCACAGCCTCGATGTCTCCAGCACATTGGCCTTGTCCACGCTCGTCACCTTCGGTTTGGCCGAGCGCCGCTCGGCGGCAAGAAATGCGCTGCGCGCGATCCGGTCGATCTCCTCGCTGCTGTAGGCGCACACGTCGGAGGCGGTGGTGGCGGTGCGTGTCTTCTCGCCGAAATAGATGCCGCCGGTGAGCTCGCGCACGACGAGCAGGTCGGTGCCCTCGATGCGCTCGCGTCGCAGCGGCGAGGCGTCATAAAGCGCTGGCAGCGGCTTGACGGGACGCAGGTTGGCATACAGCCCGAGCCCCTTGCGCAGCCCCAACAGGCCCTGCTCGGGGCGCGGTTTGCTCGGGTCGGTGGTGTCCCACTTGGGGCCACCGACCGCTGCGAGCAGAATAGCATCGGCGCGGCTACACGCGTCGAGCACCTCGTCGGTGAGCGCCACGCCGTGGGCATCGATG
>JBEKAM010000250.1:0-4682 GCA_050015915.1 Solirubrobacteraceae bacterium | reverse complement strand
ATGTTCGATCGCGGTGGTGTCGATGCCTTCCTCGCCGAGGTTCTCGTGGGAGACGTAGATGTCGGTGCGCTCGCGGGCGCGGCTTGCCTCGGTGTAGATGTGCTCGCGGTCTGTCTGCCAGCCGCCGGTGAGGACCCCTGCGGTCTCGACGGTGAGGCCCTGCCCCTTGGCTATGTGGACGGCGTAGCCGAGGCTGAGCTGCGAGAACTCGCTGGTGATCACCTCGACCTCGCGCGGCGGACGCTCGGCCGTGTTGATCGTCACACGATCCTCGCCCTGCGTATCGCTGACGGTGCCCGTGATCCCGTTCTCGACCCGCTTCTCGCCCGGTATGCGGTACTGGCCCGTGAAGATGATCTGATCACCGGAGTGCAGGCCGTAGGGCTTGTCGGGGAGGTTGACGCGGTGTGAGCCGAGCTCCCCGGCCTGCGCGCGGTGCTCTTGGGCCATCGCGTTCAACTGGTCACGCTCGTTGTTGGAGGCGTCGGTGATCATCACCGCCTGACCAGCAGGGACGCTCTCCCTCAGCTGGTTCCAGTTCTCGACCATCGCCTCAGCGGCCTGTGCGCGTGTGTCGTGGATGTGCAGCCGTTCGTGCGCGGCGTATTGAGCAAGCGCCCGTTCGGATTCTCCTGCCCTCAGCTGCGCCCACGCCTCACGCTCCCACGCATGATGCGCGCGGTGCACCTCGCTCAACTCCGCTGTCGGCACACGGTCTTGAAGCTCCGGGAACAGGCCACCAGCCCCGATCGGGGACAGCTGCGCATGGTCACCGACGAGCACCAGCTTGCTCTCGCTCTCAGCGGTGGCTTGGACGAGTGCGGCGAGGCGGCGGGTGTCGGCCATGCCCGCCTCGTCCATCACCACGACCGTGTCCGGCCCGAGCTGTGTGTGGCCACTGTTTACGCTCGTCAGAAGCGCGCTGGTGTTCAGCGAGCGATCCATCTTTGCCTCCGCGCCGAGGCGCTCGGCGGTCGCACCGGCGATCGCTGTGCCGAGCACCTGATAGCCCCCTTTCTCCCAGGCGTTCGTCGCGGCGGAGATGACGACGCCCTTGCCGGTGCCTGCCTGGCCGATGAGTACGCTCACGCCTCCTCTACCAGTGATCGTCTGCAGCGCCTTTTGCTGCTCGCTCGTGAGCGTGCTCCCGATCTCACGGCCCGCCTCACGCTCGGCGTCTTGCAGGGTCTGCTCACCCACGGGTGCGGCCTGCTCTTGGGCCCTGGACTCGGCGAGCGTGAGGGTTGCTTGCTCGCGCTCGCGCATCTCCCTCGTCGTCCACGCGCCGCCCTCCAGGGCGATCAGCTCGCCCGTGTTCACGAGCCCCGCGACGATACGGTCGGCCTGCGCCGGTTCGCACACGCCCGCCGCGAGCTCATACGCCCTCGCGTGCAGTTCACAATCGGTGACCATCGCCTGCGAGCGAGTGAGATCCCGCAGCAGATCCCTGCCCAGATCACGGGCCTGCTCACCCGTCATGCTCTGCGCCAGCGAGGTGTCGATGCCGGTGAACAGGCTCTGTGCGTGATCGTGGGAGAGCCCGTACTCCTCCCCTACCGCCCACCATGCCTCGTTGACGCTTTCCGCGGATGCCATCGTCTTCGTGCCTCTCGTCGCTACGGTCAGCGCGCCGAGCTCTCCCGCTCGTGGGTCGCGGCCGTAGCGGTCTCGGAACTTCGCGGCGGCCTGCTGGATGTCGCGCGAGCGCGCTGACCATCGCTCCGCGAGCTCGCCAGGGACACCCTTGACCTCGAAGTAGCGGCCGTCGCGGCCCGTTTGGCCCTGGATCTCCAACCCCAGTTTCCCGAGCTCGGCCGCGAGCTGCGCCCGGTACCACGCGCCGTTTGCGCGGGCTGAGCGGAACAGCTCCCGCGAGTCGACCGCCGCGAAACGCCCATCCGCCCGTTCCGCACCGAGGACAACGACATGCGAGTGAAGCTGCGGGTCGGGCACCCCGCCACGCTCCTGGTCGACCGTCATCCGGCTGGAGGTATGGACGAACTCCGCCGCCAGCACGCTCTGTGCACGATCCCACTGCAGCTGACCGCCCACTCGGCTCCGCACGAGCTCGACCTTGCGCTCCACGTGCGCGAGCGTGCTCGCGACCGCGCGACCGTGAGCTTGCTCGATCTGCTCGCGCTCCTGCTGGTCGCTTACCGCCCACAGCGCCGAGACCGTCTTCGGTGCGCTGAACGTCAAGTCGATGCCCGCGACCCTGGTGCCGTTGCCTCCTGCAGCGCGCAGCTCATGCCCGTCGACTGGGGAGCCGCCGTTCATCAACGCCAGCAGATCACCGTGCGCCACGGGCCCTTCCGCCGACAACCCAAGGCCGGCGAGGAGTTGGGGCGAGCCGTGCCAGTGACTCTGCCCCACCCCCACCGGCGCTTCACCGTCGCTGTCCTCGTGTCCGGCGTAGTAGTCACCACGACCGGACTCCGAGGTGAGATAGGTCGCGAACCCAGTCGCCGAACCACCCCCGATCTTATGCGTCGTCTGCACAAAAACGAACGTAACACCCACCCCCACAGCCCACAATAGGTGTGAAACTCACAGCAGCTGAGAGCGTCTCACACAAACCCAGGTGAGCACCATCACTCATATATTTATGTGACAGTCGTACTCACAGCACCAGGGGTGCGTATAGTCTGCTCTGCTTTTAGCATTGGGTCACCTCGGGCTCTGGTTCGTTTGCCACCCACCCCCCGGTTTTCAGCTCGATCCTCTTCAGTCGAGGCGCTCGTCTGGTAGCGCGTCGGTGAGCAGTAGCTGTGACATGCCTTGGATGTTCGCGCGCAGGATCGAGGGCTGCTCGGTCTGGTGCGGCGAGGAGCGCAGGTGCTGGGAGGGGTGCACGATGATGCCCATTGCCCGCCAGCCCGCTGGCGTCATCTGCGAGTCGTTTGCGAGGACGCGTAGCTGGTTGATCATCTTGCCCTGCTGCTCGTTCGCCGGCTTCGCGTTCTTCGCGTCGATCACCCACACGAGGTGCTTGGCGTGGTCGGCAACCACCAGGTCGAGGTCGATCCCGCCCTGGGGCGGTGACCAGCGCGATGCGAGAAACTCGAGCTGGGGGTGGCGCTCGCAGAGGTCCGTTACGGCGGCGATCACGACGCGCTCCCATGCGATGCCAGCCGCGGCCGCATACATGCCCTCCGATGGTGCGCTGCCGGTCCGGTGGTAGCGGTCGAGCGTGGCCGCGGCGGCGCGCTCGTCCTCGGGCTCGATCCTCGCCGTCACTCCGCCCGGTAGCTCGCCCTCGAGGCTCGCGAGCGCCCGGGCGAGCATCCTGCTCACGGCCTCGGGTCCGAGCTTCTCGCTCGGTCTGCGCTGCTGCGGCGGGTGCAGCGCGAGGAGCTTCAGCAGCTCGCGGACGGCGGGCTGCTCGCGCGTCAGCGCGAGGTGCTGGGTGCGTGGCGAGCGGTCTTCGCCGCGGTCCAGGCAAGCCAGCGGGTCGGTGTGGATCACCGCGCGCTCGGTGTCCGCGATCACGCACAGCGCGTCGGGCTGGCCGGGCAGCACCGCGAGCAGCGCATCGAGGCGCCTGGGCGGGTCCTCCTCTTGGGCTGGGCGCAGGACGACGGACACGCCGCGTGCCTGGGCGCCCTCGAGTGCTTGGCGCAGCCATTCAGGGAGCTCGCGGATCGTGGGAGCGCACACGTCGAGACGGTCCGTTGCGGTTTCGACGACCTCGATCATCGCCTGACGGACGCGGTAGGGGTGCGGCTCGAGGAGCTCCCATCGCCGCTGCTCGTCGGCCTTCGGCGCGATGAGGTCGATGAGCCACCGCGGCGGCAGGGTGTGCGCTTCGGTGATGTGGCGGAGATCGAGGATCTCGCTCGTCAGGCTGGCGCCGTAGTGCCCGTGCAGCCAGTCGGTCAGCTCCGGGCTGTCGATCGCGTGCTGGGTCAGCGCGACCAACGGCTCATCCGGACGATCCGCCTCGAAATAGACGAGCAGGTGCACGTCGGGGAGCCGCAAGACGTGCGGGAGACTCCCCGGGCCCGCCGGCGGGCCGCCGCGCACGTCCGCGATCACCTCGAGCACCTCCTCGATTTCCACGTGGCCGTCGATGCCATTGACCCACGACGCGGCTGCGCTCAGACCGATATCGGCGACGCTCGACCGCGTCGGCGGCTGCAGAGGCAACGTGAGGCCCCCGTCTTTGCGGCGCACGACCACCACACCATCCAGCGAGGTGTAGGGCAGGCAGCGCTCACGGGCGTGATCGACCCAGACGAGGTACTCGCGTTCGATCGGCGCGACCTCGTGCGCCAGCTCGCCCCGCACCCGCGCCACGCGCTCGAGCGGCACACCCGTGGCCGCCGCGATCACCTCCTCATCGGCCGTGACCTCGGCGAGGCGACGGATCGTCGTGTGCAGTGGCGTACCGAGCTCGCGGCAGCGAACCCGCACGCGCACGCGATGGACCGGGATCTGCAGCGCGATCGCGCTGACGACGTTCATGGGGCACGCGAGGCGCCGGGACGGCTCACCTCATAGCGACGGTCGCCGTCCCGGGCGCGCTGGGTGATCAGGCTCACGACCTCCCGCAGCGGCTCGCCGATCCTGCCTGAGCTCGCCGCCCGCACGTCGGTCGTGACGATCAGGAGATCCTGGGCGCGGCTGAGCGCGACGTTGATCCTGTTCGGCTTCTCAAGGAAGCCCGCGTAGGTCGTGTTCAC
>JBEKAM010000249.1:0-4699 GCA_050015915.1 Solirubrobacteraceae bacterium | reverse complement strand
CGGGTCGAGCGCGCGGCGCGCGGCTGTGCTGATGTTCAGATGCGCGAACACCGCTCGGCGCATCGGGTCGACCGCGTAGGTCAGCGGATCCAAGCGGTTGAGGATCTCGAGCCACTGCGGCAAACCGGAAACGGGGAACAGCGCGCCGGAGAGGAAGTACATCGGCATGATCGCCATCTGCATCAGCGCCATGAACGACTGCATCTGCTTGATGCGCGCCGCGACCATCACGCCGAACGCGGTGATCGCGAACGCCAGCAGCAGTTGCAGCGCGAACACCTCGATGATCAGCGTCGCGTTGTAGGGCACGCCCACCAGACCTGCAAGGCAGAGCACGATCACACCCTGAAAGCCCGCCACGGTGGCACCACCGAAGCACTTGCCCAACACCAGCGAGCTGCGCCTCACCGGCGCAACCATCATCTCTCTCAAAAATCCAAACTCACGGTCCCACACGAGTGAAGCGGCAGAGAACATCGCGGTGAACATCACCGCCATGCACAGCACCCCTGGATACACGAACGTGCGCAGGTTGACGCCATGGGTGCCCGCCGAGGCCAGGCGCGAGAGCCCTGTGCCGAGCACAAACAGAAACAGGAACGGCTGCATCAGCGAGGTGAGGATGCGCAGACGGTCACGGCTGAAGCGGATCAGCTCGCGCTTCCACACGACCTTGATCGCACGCAGCTCGCTGCGCACGCTGCGCGTGGGCACGCGCACGCGGGCGATCTCGTGCGGGCTCTGCGGCTGGCGCGAGGGCGAGCCAGTTGTGAGCGGTGCTGTCGTCTCGGTTGCCATCAGCGCCCCATAATCCTCGCGACGTTGCGCATGCGGTCGGTGCTCGTGGACTCGGCGTCGCGGATCGTCGTGCCTGTGTAGGACATGAACACGTCGTCCAGCGACGGGCGCGCAACGCTCACCGAGCGGATCGGCGGGTGGGCGGGATCCCATTCATCGAACAGGCGCGGCACGAACTGCTCGCCCGCCGGCACGCCGAACGTGACAGCCCCCTCGGCGACCGTCGCCTCGATATCGAAGCGCTCGCGCAACGCGGCGATCGCCGCGTCGTCATCGTCTGTCTCGATCTGCACGCGATCCTTGCCGACTTTCGCCTTCAGCGCTTCAGGCGTGTCCAACACGATGATGCGGCCCTGATCCATGATCGCGATGCGGTCGCAGTACTCCGCCTCGTCCATGTAGTGGGTGGTGAGGAAGATGGTGATGTCCTCGCTTGCCTTCAGCTCGCGGATGTAGCGCCAGATCGAGCTGCGCGTCTGCGGGTCGAGACCCACCGTGGGCTCGTCCAGGAACAGCACCCGTGGCGAGTGAAGCAGGCCGCGCGCGATCTCGAGACGCCGCTTCATGCCGCCGGAGAACGTGTTCACCCAGCTGTCCTTTCGCTCCCACAGCCCCACCATCTCCATCACCTGGCGCATGCGCTCATCCACGAGCTCGCGGGGGACTCCATACAGCTCGGCGTGCAGCCGCAGGTTCTGCTCGGCGCTCAGGTAGCCGTCGAGCGTGGTGTCCTGGAAGACCAGGCCGATGTTACGGCGGACGTCATCGCGTTCGGTGACGACGTCGTGTCCTGCGACCAGCGCCGAGCCGCCGCTGGGGCGCACGAGCGTGCACAGCATGTTGATCGTGGTCGACTTGCCCGCGCCGTTGGGGCCGAGGAAGCCGAAGATCTCCCCGGGCGCCACCTCGAAGTCGATGCCGCGGACGGCTTCGACTTCGTCGTAGCGCTTGATTAGGCCGTTGACCGAGACGGCAGCGCGGGACGCCGTCTCGGTGGCCTGGCTTGGAGCTGTGGTGGCGGTCGAGCTCAACTGTTCTAGTCCACGGTACCGGCATCAGCACCGGTGTCCGTGTCGTCGCCCGTGGCGCTTGCCTCACCACCGGCGACATCGACGTCGCCGTCCGCGAGGATCCGGTATAGGTCGCGCCGGGTGCTCGCAAGTACGCCCGCAGCCTTGGCGACCTGCCCCTCGCTGCCGGTACGCATCACCTGCATAAATGCGTGAGCGACCTCTCGCATGAGCTTTCCCAGCTCGTGCGCTCCACCGGCGCCGTCGCCCGTCTGCTCCCATGGAGCCGACTGCTCGACGCCGCGGGCGTTCACGATCGCGCGGCCCTCATCGGTGATCGCGAACAGCTTGCGCCCGTCGCTCTCCTCGGTGCGGATCAGGCCCTCGTCCTCGAGCTGTTGAAGGGCTGGGTAGACCGAGCCTGGGCTCGGGCTCCAAATGCCTCCGCTTCGCTCCTGAACCTCCTGCATGATCTGGTAGCCGTTGCGTGGCTCCTCCTCGAGCAGCAGTAGCGCCGCAGTGCGGATGTCTCCACGTCGTGCCCTGCGACCGCGGCCGCGCGGACCGCCCGGGCCTCCGCCACGGCCGAAGCCGAACGGACCGGCCCCGAACTGGCCACCAAAGTCGCCGCGAGCCTCGGGACCACGCCCGCCGTGGCGACCATGGCGACCCTCGCCCCCGTGTCGGGGGGACCTGCATCCGGGCTTTGCGCCCGTTGAATAAATCTCATTGCCAAACATATTTAGTTCCTATCGTGAGCTATCAAAGTAAGTACACGATATATCGTAACAGCAGAAACGTCAAGTCCCTCCCGCCGGAAGCGGGCAGCACCGACTATCGCCTGCGCCTGGCGCGCGGGCACGGCCTTGCTTCAGCGCGTCTGACGCGCCCCGCGAAGGCCTACGCTGCGTACCGCTGAGCTGCGCGAGCTTTGGCCTTGGCGGCCTCGACCTCGCGGTCCTTCGGCGGTGCGTTCGTCACCAGTTCGCCCAGCAGGCGTGTGGAGATCTCGGTCACCTCGTCCACCGCACGCTCGAACGCCTCAGCGTTCGCCTGCGAGGGCTTGGTGAAGCCGCTGATCTTGCGCACGTACTGCAGAGCCGAGGCGTGGATCTCCTCGTTGCTGGCTGGTGGCTCGAAGTTGTGGAGGTTGCGGATGTTTCTACACATGCTTCGATCGTAGTCGGAACCGCTTTCGGGCGCCTTCGGCGCCGGGAAATCGGATCGACCACGATCTCCGCTGGCGGGGGTGATGGCAACCGGCGCCAGGAGGGCAGATGCCTGCCTACTTGTTTTGCGCTGGCGGCTTGGCGCGCGCGGCTGGGATGACTATGCCTAGCAGGCCCCGCAGGGTTGCAGCTGTGAAGTTCGTCGCGCTGAAGTAATCGCGCCAGAGCACTATCTCTCCGTCGCGGATGTCGAAGCGCCCGCAGACCCAGAATTGGATACGTAGACGACGATACAGCAGCACGTCCGTGCGCTCGGTCATTACCGACGACCGGTTGGCTGAGATCGTGTGCATGTACACCTCGAACCCTGCTGCCGACGGGCCAAGCGATGCCTGTAGGACTCGCCTAACACGCTCGCGTCCGTGGATTGCGGGGAGGCCGACGTTGACGTACTCGACATTCCGCGCCAACAGGTGCCGACAATCTCCGTTGGCGGAGGGGACGGAGTACTCGACCGAGAGTGAGCTCTGCCGCTCAGTGCCTAAAGTGCCGCACGCCAGTCGCCACCATTGCCGCACCGGCTGCATCAACCGCCGCCACAACCTCCTCGTCGCGTACCGAGCCCCCCGGCTGGATGATCGCCGTGATGCCTGCGTCCAGGGCTATCTGGGGACCGTCGGCGAAGGGGAAGAAGGCGTCCGAGGCCAGTGATGCTCCGGCTAGGGCGTCTGGCAGGAATTTTTGGGCCTTTTGGACCGCAATCCTGACGGCGTCGACGCGGCTCATCTGGCCGGCGCCGATGCCGATGGTGGCACCGCCTGTGGCTAGCACGATCGCGTTTGAGCGCACGTGGCGGCAGACCTTCCATGCGAACAGCATGTCGCGCCACTCCTCCTCGCTCGGCTCGCGCGTGCTGAGCACTTTCATCTGCTCGCGCGGCTCCGCGACAACATCGTGGGTCTGCACGAGCTGGCCGCCGATGACGGGCTTTGATTCGACCTCTCGCAGCGGCTCGGGCCAGTCGCCCAGCTCGAGTAGGCGCACGTTTTTCTTGACCTGCAGCGCCTCCAGCGCCGGAGCGTCGTAGCCGGGCGCGAGCAGCACCTCGATGAACTGCTTGCCGAGCTCTTCAGCGAAGGCAAGGTCGACGGGGCGGTTGACCGCGATCACGCCTCCATAGGCGCTTTCCGGGTCACAAGCAAAGGCGCGTTCATAGGCGTCCTTGCCGCTCGAGCCGATCGCACAGCCGCAGGGGTTGTTGTGCTTGACGATCGCACACGCCGGCTCGGCGAAGTCCTCCACGAGCTCGCGTGCCGAGGAGAGATCGAGCAGGTTGTTGAACGACAGCTCCTTGCCGTGCAGCTGCTCAACGCCTGCGAGCAGATGAGTGGGAGAGCCCACGCGCGCATAGAACGCGGCCTGCTGGTGGGGGTTCTCGCCGTAGCGCAGGTCGGTGACCTTCTCGTACGCGTCACGCCAGCTGGACGGAAAGCCCTCCCCCTCGCGAGAAACAAACCAGGTGGAGATGGCAGCGTCATAGCGCGCGGTGCACGCGAACGCCTTGCCTGCAAGCGCTTTGCGCGTAGCCAGCGACAGCTTGCCGCCTGACTCGCGCAGCTCGGTGAGCACCTTCTCGTAGTCAGCTGGGTCCACGAGCACGGCCGCGAACGCGCTGTTCTTGGCGGCCGCGCGGATCATGCTGGGCCCGCCGATGTCGATGTT
>JBEKAM010000248.1:0-4715 GCA_050015915.1 Solirubrobacteraceae bacterium | reverse complement strand
GATCCCGAGGGCGGCACGTTCACCGTCCGACCTGACGCCCTGGCTGAGACGTTCCTGCAGGACTGCGACCCGGAGATCCAGCGAGAGGCCATGGACAAGACCGCCCGCCAGAGCCTCGCGGTTCTCCAGCAGCCGGTGCAGTCAGCGGCCTGGCAGCACGTGCCCTCGACGTACCTCCTCTGCACAGAGGACCAGGGCACCCCCGCCGAGTCCCAGCGCGAGTTCGCCGGTCGGGCAGGCAGTGTCGTGGAGCTCGACGCCGGCCACCACCCATTCCTCTCCCAGCCCGCCGCCGTCCGCGACCTGATCCTCGCGCTGTATTAGCGGCGGCGGGACTCGGCGTTCAGCGCTGTGGTGCTGTGGTTCCACATGTTGTCGGCGACGTTGATCGTGACCGCCGGGGGCACGATCTGGTCGATTTGGTCGAGCAGGTCGCCGGACAGGTCGATGCCGTCAGCGGCGAGGTAGCCGTCGAGGTGCTCCTTGGTGCGTGGGCCGATGATCGCGGAGGTAACCGCGGGGTGGTGGGTGGTGAACGCAGTCGCCATCTGGATGAGGGTGATCCCCGCCTCCTCGGCGAGTGCACCGAGGGCGTCGGCGGCGTCGAGCTTTGCGGCGTTGGCTGGGTTGGCGGAGTCATAGACCCCCGGGAAGAGTTGCCCGCGGGTGGCAGATCCCGGGCCGCTGACCACTTGGCCCTTGCGGTACTTGCCCGATAGCCAGCCGCCGGCGAGTGGGCTGTATGTCATTACCCCGATCCCGTGGCGCTGGCAGGTCGGCAGCACGTCGAGCTCAATCGCGCGGACGAGCATCGAGTACGGGGGCTGCTCGGTACGGAAGCGTTCGCGGCGGCGGCGCTCGGCGGTCCACTGCGCCTCGACGATCCCAGAGGCGGGAACCTTCGACGCACCGAAGGACCGGATCTTGCCTGCGTGAACGAGGTCAGATAGGACGCCGAGGGTCTCGTCGATGTCGGTGTTCGGATCGACAACGTGTATCTGAAAGAGGTCGATCCAATCGGTCTGAAGCCTCCGCAGTGAGCCCTCGACAGCCTCGGTGATCCACCGTCGCGACGCTCCGCGGTGATTTGGGTCATCGTCGAACGGCAGGCCGGCCTTGGTGGCGAGCACCACGTTCTCGCGCCGCCCGCCGGCGAGCGCCTTGCCGACGATCAGCTCCGACTCGCCGCGGGAGTAGGCATCGGCAGTGTCAATGAAATTGATCCCCGCGTCCAACGCGCGGTGGATGATCTGGACCGCATCGTCGTGGTCGGGATTGCCGACAGCGCCGAGCATCATCGCGCCGAGACATAGCTGGCTGACCTTGACGCCGGTACGTCCGAGGGGTCGGTAGTCCATGGAGAGCTCCTTGTGTTGGCCGCGAGCGCATCGCAGCGGTTGAGATAGACTCCCTCGTGAAACGGAGAGCATGTCCGCTTACTCTAACGGATTGCCTATCCACTTCCAGCCTATGTCACGAACAGAGCCCATCTCGCGCGCTAGACGAGCCGACGCCGAGCGCAACCGCGACAAGATCCTCGGGGCTGCCCGCGCCGCATTCGCCGATCGCGAGGCCGAGACGTCGATGGCCGAGATCTCACGACGCGCCGGTGTGGGGATGGCGACCCTGTATCGCAACTTCCCGGGCCGGCGTGAGCTCCTCGAGGCGCTCTATACCGATGAGGTGGACGCCGTGTGTGATGCTGCCGGGTCATTGGACGCGGAGACGCCCGGAGCTGCGCTTGTGGCGTGGCTGCATCGGTTCTTCGCCTTTATCACCAGCAAGCACCCGGTCGGCACCGAGCTGCTCAAGCACTCAGGGGGAAATGCACCCGTCATGGGCGAGAGCCGCGGCCGTGTGATGGCCGCCGGTCGACCGCTCCTCATCGAAGCGCAGCGCACCCATGAGGTTCGAGACGATCTGACGCTCGAGCAGGTCCTCGACATGATCGTCGCCATCGCCTCGATCGACGGCGAGCCCGACTACCTGAAGCCAATCCTCCAGGCCACACTCGACGGGCTGCTCACACCTACCAAGGTGGCGGAGATCCTGCGCGAGCGGCTTGGCCCACTGGCCGAGCGAGTGCCCACGGAGGAGGCGCCCGGGCCGGATCCGCCGCGGCTGATCATCCACAACGATCGGGCCCGCGACGAGCTCGGATGGGGGCCCCGCCCAGCTGAGACCACGATCGTTGAAACCGCCGAGAGCCTGCGCGACCTCGGGCTACTGGAGGGACGATGATGACGAGGGTGATTTAGCCGTGGCCCGCGGAGGCGACTCGTAGCACTGGTGCTTCTCCTCTTAGCGCACGCTGGCACCAACCAAGGACAGCATCTGCGACCTCTCTCCTGGTCATGTCCGTCGTGTCAATCGCGTGCATCTGCCAGTCAGGCCCGAGTGCTTTCAGGCGCTCCCACCGCATCTCCGCCCAGCCTCCGTCGCAGACCACATGCGTCATGTGCAGGGGATCGGAGGCTTGCCTGCGCATCCACTCGGCGAATGCCTGGTGATGTGGCAGCAGCGCCGGGTCATCTCCACGCGCTCCCAGACGCTCGGCCTGTGTCTCCGGAGTGACATCAAGTAGGCATACAGCGATCGCGTCCAGACTCGTCGCTGACGGCGCCGCGGCGACCTCGGCAGCGGGAACAGGATCGCCCGCCAGAAGCAATGCCGCCCAGATGCTTGGAGCTCAACAGCGCGGCGCACGGCGATCTCGGCCGTCTGCTGACGCCAGGCCCGCGTCATCACAGGGAGTGGTGGCGTGAGGTCCAACAGCTCTACGCAGTCAACCGCATGTGACAGCTCATGCTCGACCGCCGCGCGCGGTGGACTTCCCGACACCGCTCGCACCGGTTATCAGGAGCAACACCCAAGCCACTATTGCAAAGGAAATGGGCCGTCGTCTCGCTAACGTCAAGCGCGTGACGATCCAGCGCATGGACCACGTGGGCGTCGTGGTCGATGACCTCGCAGCCGCGACGGCGTTCTTCGTCGAGCTCGGGCTCGAGCTGCAGGGCGAGGCGGCAGTCGAGGGGGGTTGGGTTGACCGCGTGGTGGGGCTCGAGGGCGTTCGGGCGGAGATCGCGATGGTGCAGACCCCGGACGGCAACGGCCGACTCGAGCTGACCAAGTTTCACAGTCCAGCGGGAGGCGGCGGCGACCAGCACGCGCCGGCGAACACTCCCGGCATCCGCCATGTGGCATTCGAAGTCGACGACATCGACGCCGCTGTCGCTCGCTTGCGAGCCCGCGGCGGGGAGCTCGTTGGCGAGGTGGAGCGCTACAGAGACATCTATCGGCTCTGCTACATACGCGGCCCGGAGGGGATCATCGTCGAGCTCGCGGAGCGGATCAGCTGACCGCTCTCGCGCTGCGCAGGCGCTCACGGCACACTCAGAAACACGTCTTGTCGGACCGTCTTGTCGGCCTCAATCTCGACCGTCTGGGGGGGCGATTCTCCGGGGTGTTCGTTGATCGTCGCGTTGCCGAACGTGCCCTGGATCGTGTAGCTGCCGGGTGGCAGCGGGATCGTCGCCAGCTGCCCGCGGACGACGCTTTGCGTCGTTACGACCGAGCCGGTAGTCGCTTCTCTGACCGTGATCGTCCCTGACGCTGATTCTCCATGGCGAGGCTTGCATTGGGGTTCTGACCAAGTAGCAAGCGGTCCCCCCACGATGTACAGACCACTGATCAGCTCCGTGGGCCCACTCGTGACGAGCGGCTCGTTGATCCCTGGCCCCGCGGCCCCGTCGCCGTAGCAAACGGGATTGACCCAAACGCTCACCACCCTTCCGTGCCGCCCGTCGCTTGGCGCCTGCCGGCGGATCGTCTGCGTGTGGGGATCCGTCACCCGGGTGCCCACGAGCCGAACACCGCACCCTGCCTTCGCCGCCCGTTCGCGCGCAACCGATACCACCAGGCCGGTCAAGCGCGGCACGCGGCACACACGCGATTTGGCGTGGGCCGTGCGTGCATGGACGTCAGCGTGACCGCTCTCGCCGAGTGCGGCAGCAGTCAACAGCGCCAATCCAAGCATCACTGCTGCCGCGCCAAACAGCGAACTCGCGACGCGCGTACGTGACAGCTGGAGACGTCTGCCCTGATTCATATGCAAAGGCTAGCGGGCGTCATGAGCCCGTCGCAGCAGGTGTTCCAAACCAGGTGCTCAGCGCCTCATGCAATCCACGATCTGTGCCATCGCCTACCCAGGCGACATATCCGTCGGGCCGGATCAGCACGGCGGGGGGAGCGGTGACAGCGCCCAGTACTGGCAGCTCCCACGGGCCGTCGTAGGCGGCATCGACCAGCTGAACCCTGCCGACCCAGGGCGCGATGTCGAAGCTGCCGGGCACGCCGAGGTTGAGCAGTACCGGCTTGGCCTCGTGCAGCAGCTCGAACACGCGGAGCGGGCCGTCGGTGGTGAGCAGGTCCAGATCGGGCATCCGCCGGCCGAGCAGGGGGTGACCGTCGCCGAGCTCGTAGTGGATGTCCAGCCCCGAGACGATCCCGGCAAGCCGTTTGCGGGGCTCGTCCATCGCCCCCAGCTCCGAGACCAGCTCCGCGACCGCCTTCGAACGCTCGTCCGGGCGCTGCAGCGCGGTCTGGGCCATCGTGTGCCGCAGCGCACGAGCGGCGAGCGGGTGGCGCTCCTCGTGATAGCTGTCCAGAAGGCTCTCTGGAGACGTCCCCTCGACCACCTGGGCGAGCTTCCATCC
>JBEKAM010000247.1:0-4729 GCA_050015915.1 Solirubrobacteraceae bacterium | reverse complement strand
CGATCGTCCGGGAGCTACAAGCGCTCCTGGCCTGCTGGCACGGAACATGCCCCACCTGCCACAGAGCACTGCCGCCCGACCACCACCTACACCCACCACCAACCTAACGGAGCACTACTAGTTGTCTACGTGTGAACCACCCGCCCGCTCGACCGGCCTGGCATGATGCCCGACTTCCGATTGGTTGCGATCAGCTGAATGCTGGGCGCACCGAAATAACGTGCTAACCAGGAAGGACATATCCACTTGTCACTGACCGTCAAAATACGTGTAACGACGCTTGTCGGGCTGGCCGCCATGCTGACTACGGCATTTGCGGTGACCGCGGAGGCGAATGCATCTGTCATCTACGCTTGCGTGGCGAAAACCAGTGGTGCCGCAAGGATCGTGAGCAAGACGGCCAAGTGCAAGAAGGGCGAGGCCAAGCTCTCGTGGAACGCCGAAGGTCCAGCTGGCGCAACTGGTGCCACGGGCGCCGGTGGGGCAACGGGCGCAGCCGGTACCGCCGGTAAGGAAGGCGCCGTCGGGAAAGAAGGCGTCGCCGGGAAAGAAGGCGTCGCCGGGAAAGAAGGCATAGCCGGAAAAAATGGCGCGAATGGCGCTGCAGCGGGATTCTCGGCTACGCAGTCTGGCGTTGTGAGTCTCGGCAGCGAAGAAGAGCTTCTGGTGACCAAGGTGCTTCCCGCCGGGAGTTATCTCGTAGCCGCGAAAGTCGAGATGCGAGATGAAGCGAGCGGCAGCGGGTTCGTGGCCGTCAGATGCGAACTATGGGACGCCAGCACCAAAGTCGAACTGGATGAAGCTGAATGGGCCGGCGGTGTGGCGGAATTTGCCAGTGGCAAATTCGGCGGGGCGGCTAACCTGCCGCTGCAAACCGCGATCACCTCCAGCACTCCGATCGAACTCGAAGTGTGGTGTGAGGCCACGGCTAACAAAGCCTCCGCCGTCATAGGGGTGGGTGATGGGAAGCTGATGGCAGTGCAGACGAGCTCGAATAGCTGACCCAAATATCGGACGCACGCTTCACGGACGCTCGATCGGTTGAGCGTCCGTGTCGCGTGCAAAGCACACCACAGCCGGACAGATTGGCAGTTATCTCCGATGCTGCTTCAGAGCAGCCTTGGGCCCAGGTAGGAGGGCGCGGTTGCGCTGCGGCTTGGTGGCAGCGCTGACGACTGCCGCTGTGGGATGCTGCGCCCGGATGTCGGTCAGTGCGCGGTTTGCCGCGCTCGCGGGCAGGTATTCGTAGGCGAGGAACCGGTAGGTGTCGCGCCCGAAGACGACTTCGACGGGACGGAAGGTTCCCGGTTCGACGTATGCGTAGGCTTCTCTGTGGAACACCGGGGCGTTGGCCGGAGGTGGGGGGGCGTCAGCCGGTAGGTGCGTGGGCAGGTCGAGGTCGATTCGCAGCACGCTGAGGCCCTCGCGATCGGTCACGCCCGCTTCGTGCGCCCGCCCTTCGGCAATTGCCGCGCGGAGCACGCTCACGGGATCGGGGTCCTGTTCGATCGCCTGATCGTGCGGTCCGGGCAGGGATGCGCCCAGTGCCACCTGCAGTCGCGCCCGGAGAAGCTCATTCGGCGGCACGAACGTGAGCGTCGGAAAAACTATGTCCGGGTGTGCCTTGCTCGTTGGCGCTTCCAGCTCGCCGCCCAGTTCGAGCGGCCTGCCGGCCAGCTTGCTCGGCAAGCGATTGAGCCAGTTGGTCGTATACCCGCTGTATGCGACGTCGGCCCCGTAGGTGAACGCCAGGTCGGTGCGCTCGGATGAGTCGTACCTAAGATTGTCGTTGGCCTCGAGCACGGCTCGATAGCGGCGCGGAGAGGCGCCTTCTATCCAAAGCTGCTCGGGGCCGAACATCGCCGCGTCCCCGAAGACCGGATTTCCGCGTTCGGAGACGATGTGCTCCCAGCGCTCGTACAAAACGCTCCCCGGGCCCGGCGGCGTCAGCGCAGCCGCTGCTCTCGCGAGGAAGTCCGATGAGCCGCTCCAGGGAGCCAGAGCGATCAGCACCGCGACCGCCACGGCCACGCAGAACGCCAGCCCGCCGAGCAGCGTGCGTCGCACACCGCGACCACGATCGACCTCGAGCGACTCGCGCTGGCCGTTGGCGACATGCTCGGTGATCCGCTCCCAGTCGGGCTCCGCGGCAGCCGGCACGGGATTGGCGGCACGCACCCGCTCGAGCGGATCCTGTCGAGCAGTCATCGCGAAACCTCCGGAACTGAGTTGTTGGGACGGACAAGGTCCGCCCCGGGATCGGCCTCCGCGCTCGGTGCGCCAAGGGCGCGCGCGAGGCGTTTGCGGGCACGGTGCAGGCGCACGGCGAAGGTCGCGGCAGTGCAGCCCACGACTGCCGCCGCCTCCCTGCTCGAGAGCCCCTCCCAGGCGCTCAGCAGCAGTGCCTCTCGGTCGCTCTCACGCAGGCTCGCAAGCGCCTGCAGGATCTCGTGGTCACCGGCAGCCGCTGCTGCTGCGCCAGATGCGGCGGGCTCGGCGGCGATACGCGCCGTCAGGGACAGCTGTCGATTGCTCGTTCGCCGCTCGTTCGCCAATACGCCCCGCGCGATCCCGTAAAGCCACGGCAGCGGCTCTGGCGGCATCTCCGCGCGCCGCCGCCAGGCGATCAAGAAGGTCTCCGCGGTTACGTCTTGGGCCGCCTCCGGATCGGCCCTACGCAGCGCAAACGCGTGCACCCGCCCCGCATAGCCGCGGAAGTGCTTCTCGAAGAGCCTCTCCTCGTCGATCTGCACAGTCGTATATGTCCGGCAGGCCCCAGTTCCTTACACGGTCGCTGTCCCGCGGCTATCGCCCAGCACGACCGGCACGACTGCGATCGCCGCCACGATCAGCGCTGCCGCGATCCAGAAGGCGAGGTGGTAGCCGCTCGTGAGCGCGGCGGCGGTGGAGTGGCCCTGTGCGATCAGGTGCGTGCTGCGCGAGGTCGAGAGGGTGGCGAGCACCGCCAGCCCGAGCGCGCCGCCGATCTGCGCGGTCGTGTTCACGAGCCCCGACGCGAGCCCAGCGTCCTGCGGGCTCGTTCCCGACATCGCCACATTCATCAGCGCCGGGAAGCACACGCCCGCACCGATCCCCAGGAGCAGCATCGACGGGAACACGTGCGCGAGGTAGCTGCCGTGCACCGGCGCAAGCGCGAGCAGCACCAGCGCGAGGCCGATCAGCACGAGGCCAGGCACGAGCATGTTGCGTGCGCCAAAGCGCGTGACCAGTCGCTCGGAGTAGCGGATCGACAGCGTGCCCATCGTCACCGACACCGGCAGGAACGCAAGCCCGATCTGCAGAGCGTCGTAGCCGAGCACCCTGCGTAGGTAAAGCGCGCCGAGGAAGAACACGCCGAACATGCCCGCCACCGACAGCACCTGGATGAGGTTCGCCGAGGCGACGTTGCGCGAGCGGAAGATCCGCAGCGGCACAAGTGGTTTGCTCGCGGTTGCCTCCCGCGCGAGAAAGCCCAGCAATAGCACCAGCGAGAGAGCGCCCAGGGTGAGTGTGCGCGTTGCCCCCCAGCCATCCTGTGCAGCTGGCTTCACGATCGTGTACACGCCCAGCATCAGCGCCGAGGTGATCAGCACCGCGCCCGGCACGTCCGCGCCCTCGCCAAGGCCGATGCCCGGATCGTGCTCCAGCAGTCGCCTCGCGTAGATCGCTGTCGCGAGCCCAATTGGGATGTTCACGAAGAAGATCCAGTGCCAGTCGATCGACTGAGTGATCACCCCACCCGCCAAGAGGCCCACCGAGCCGCCCGCCGAGGCCACGAACGCGTACACGCCAATCGCCTTCGCCTGCTCGCGCGGCTCCGGGAACATCGTGACGATCATGCCCAGGATCACCGCCGAGGTCATCGCCCCGCCGATGCCCTGCACGAAGCGTGCGACGATCAAGAGCGACTGGCTGTCCGCAAGACCGCATGCGAGCGATGCGGTCGTGAACAGGCCCACACCGGCGAGGAAGATCCGCCTGCGGCCGATCAGATCGCCGAAGCGTCCCGCCAGCAAGAGCAGCCCGCCGAACGCGATCAGGTACGCGTTCACCACCCACGCGAGGCTCGCCGTGGAGAAATGCAGGTCGTCCTGGATCGACGGCAGCGCCACGTTCACGATCGTCACGTCCAGCACGATCATCAGCATCCCCACACACAGCACATACAGCGCGATCCAGCGCTGCTCGCGTGGGCCCGTGGCATTACTGGGGGTGGGGGCGGTCGTCGAGCCCTGGGTCTGAGCGCGCTCCTCGGTGGTTGCTGTGCTCACTCGGCCGCTCCTCCGCCGTCGACATATTTACCGAGCGCTTCGATCATCACATTCGTGCCATGCTCGCGCGCCACGCCCGTGTCCTGCCCGTCGAGGTAGACGCCGTACTCGGTAAGCGTCAGCCGCGTGCCGGTGCCGTTGGCCTCGAGCTCGATTGTCGCAACTGAGACGGAGATACGGGTGTCATCGCGCAGCATGTCGTAACAGTGCACGATCCGCAGTCCAGGAACGATGTCCATGAAGCGGGCGTCGAGCGTGTAGCGTGCTCCGTCCGGCCCGCCAGCGGTGAAATGCTCGATGCCGCCCACACGGAAGTCGAGCACGTAGTCGTCCTTCTGCGGTGGCCCGAACCATGCTGACTTGGCGGCCGGATCCGCCCACGCGTCGAACACCTTCTGTGGTGGCGCAGCGTAGTTCCGCTCGATCACGAATGTGGAATGTGTGGTCGACCGCTCTAG
>JBEKAM010000246.1:0-4792 GCA_050015915.1 Solirubrobacteraceae bacterium | reverse complement strand
CGCTGGTTGTCAGTAGATCTCTAGAATGGGTGCCAATGATCATCCTGCGCCGCTCGCTGCGACCGGCCGTGCTCGCTGTCATGTTGCTGCTGGTGGCTCTGGTTGCCGTCGCCCCCGCCGGCGGCGCAGACGCTGTCAAGGCGAGCAGTTCCCGGTGGGTGATGCCCCAGCGCTTGACCTGGTACTGGCAGCTGACGGGCAAGATCAACAACAACGAGGCTGTGGCCGCGTATGACATCGACGGGTTCGAAACGAGCGCGTCTGAGGTGGCGAGCCTGCACGCGCAGGGTAAGCACGTGATTTGCTACATCGACGTCGGCACCGCGGAGGACTTCCGCCCCGACTACTCGGAGTTTCCGGAATCGGTGCTGGGTGACTCGAACGGCTGGGTGGGGGAGCGGTGGCTGGATATTCGCCAGCTGAGCGTGCTCGAGCCGATCATGACGGCACGCTTTCAGATGTGCAGAGAAAAGGGCTTCGACGCGGTGGAGCCGGACAACATGGAAGCGTATGCGAACGAAAGCGGCTTTCCGATTACGGCGCAGGAGCAGTTGACCTACAACGAGTGGGTTGCAGAAGAGGTCCACTCGCTGGGTATGGCCGTGCTGCAGAAGAACGACAGCGGACAGACACACGAACTGCTTGCCTACTTCGACGGCGCACTCACCGAGCAGTGCAACCAGTACCGGGAATGCGGTGATTTCAAGCCTTACCTGACGGCGGGTAAGCCGGTCTTGAATGCTGAGTACAAACGCTCGAACGCCAAGTTCTGCGCCGCGGACAATGCGGCAGGGATCATGGGCGCGCGCTACAACCTGGCGCTCAACGGCAAGCGCTTCCGTCCCTGCTGGTAAGTCACGCTCTCGCTCCAGTGCGTCTAGGAGTGCTGCAGACGCAGGTCGAATTCCATCGTCGCTTTGCCCGTCACGTTGACAAAGCCGCCCACGCTTGGCGCGGTCATGCCGAATTCGCTCCATGGGAAGGTGAGTGCCCCGGCCGCTTGAAGCGTGGTCCCTGAGAGGCTGAATTCGACGGGTAGGGTCTCGAGCTTGGAGGTGCCATGGATATCGAAGACGCCTGTCACTGGGGTACGCACGACTTGGCCGGTGCTCGCACCCGCGGGTAGCGTGACGGGCTTTGAGAGCATGAACGTGGCTGTCGGATAGCGGCTGCTTTCCAGCCCGATTTCGTGAATTTTTTCATCGCGCATCGAGCGGTCGCTCTTGAGCGTGCTGACGGCGACGTTGAACGACGCGGCGGTGATGGTGACCCGGCCGTTCGAGCTCGTCAGCGTGGCAGCGCCGGTGATCTGCGAGGTGCGTCCGACGGCGTCGCTCTCGGCGGGCAGGAACGCAAGCTTCTCACGTACGCGATAGCCGGCCTGGGAGCCGCTTGCAACGCTCCAGTGTCCCGCTGTGGTGGAGCTGGAGGCGCTGGCGCTCGTCTGAGTGCTGGTGGCGCTCGTGGTGGCCGCGCTGCTGGTGGAACTGAGCTTGAACGGCTTGGGGGAGGAGGTGGGGAAGATCACGAAATAGATCAGCAGGAAGCCAGCCACTATCACCGTGACACCGACGGTGGCAGCGATCAGGGCAAAGCGTTTGCGGCGCTCGCGTGCAGGTAGCTTGACCATCGCTCTCGGATCCTCTCAGTATTGGGCGGCGCGCAGGAGGTGGCCGCTGGTAGGGACCATCAGAGTGGGCCGGGCTGATGAGAGGCTGAGGGCTTGCTGAGAGTTGCCTGAGCCTGCGGGAGAACGAAAGCGACGCGATCCTGAGCCGCTCGAGGAACCCTTTCCTTCCGACCCGGGGGCCTTCCGGTTTGGGCGGCGCGGCCTCACACCTCAGCGGCCTCGCTCTTGACGGCTCAAAATCGCGCCTGGGGAAAACATACGAGCGCGGTCAGGCGATTGCAATACCCCGCGCAGGAGCTTCCCGCAACCTCCGAAAAAATCGTTCGCTCGGTGTCTCGTAGGTGCCTGCGGTGGGCGTGCGAGTGCTCGCGCGGCACTCAAGCGGCGGGGGACGGGATGTCGATGTCGAAGTGGTGTCAACTATTCCTATTGACAGGAGTGCCTCACCCGAGGCGCCGGCGTTTGCTGCCCCGGCTGGCGCCGTGGTCGCGCCCTCGAGCCCGATGGCGTGCGCGGCGCGAGCGTTCGGGGATGACTATCCACCGATCAGCCGGCATTGGCTGGTGCGCTGTGCGGGGATCGCATATGTGATCTCGGCGATGATCTACCTGCCGTGGCTGTTTGCCTCGCTTGACCGCCACCTGCCGTGGCTGGCGTGGCCGTTTCTGGCTGCCAATCTGCTCACGCTGGCGACCACCCTGTTGAGCGTCTTCAACCACTGGTGGCGCGCGGTGCCAGAGCGACATCCGCTGCCGCACGGCGAGGAGCCGCTCGTCGGCATCATCATTCCCTGCTGCGGCGAGCCCGTGGCGATGGTGCTGCGGACGATCACGTCGGTGCTCGAGCAGGACTGGCCGCGGGAGAAGATGGCGATCGTCGTCAGTGACGACGGGCACGATCCGGCGCTAGCCGACGCGGTGCGCGGCTGGCCGGTTCTGTATCACTCGCCACCCGCGCGATTTGCGCCCGGGCGCGATGGCGCGGCCAAGGCTGGGAACCTCAACTCGGCGTTCGCGATGCTGATCGAGGCGCATCCTGGACTCGGCTACATCGAGACGCGCGATTGCGACGATGAGCTCGGCTCGAGGAGCTTCTTGCGTGAGGTCCTCGGGCAGCTCGAGCGCGACGAGCGGCTTGCTTATGTGCAGACGATCAAGGAATCGCAGGTGAGTGCGGGAGACCCGTTCAACAATCGCGAGGCGATGTTCTACCGCGGCCAGATGCTCGCGCGTAACGCTGCCAACGCGACCTTCCCGTGCGGCTCGGGCGTCGTCTGGCGACGCGCGGCGCTGGAGGACATCGGCCTGTTTCCCACGTGGAACCTGGTCGAGGACCTGCAGTCTGGGGTGGAGGCGCTGCGTCGCGGCTGGCACAGCCGCTACCTGCCGATCGTGGGCGCCATGGGCCAGCATTCGCCGGAGGACGTGCCCAACGTGTACAAGCAGCGGGGGACGTGGGCGATCGACACGGTGCGGCTGATGATCTGGGGTGACTTGCGTGGCCTTGGCATTCGCCAGCGAGCGCAGTTCTATGAGCTGCTCTGCTACTACCTGCATTCGTTCACCGTGCTGGTGTACGTGCCGAGCATTATCGGCGCGCTGCTTGGGTATGTCCCGTTTGCGGCCAGTGGCCGGAGCTTTCTCGTACACATGCTGCCGATCGTGCTCGCCACGGAGGCGTGGCTTTTGGCGATCAATCGTCCCTACAACGATCGTCGCCGTCGCCAGCGCCACCCGATTCGCGAGCTGTGGCGGGTGCGGATCATCTGGAGCGGGATGGCGCCGGTGTTCATGAAGGCCTCGATCCAGGCGATCCTCGGCGGCCCCAATCACAAGCCGGTGTACAAGGTGACCCGCAAGCACAACGATCCGCGCTGGCACTGGGGTCACACCTTGCCGCAGACCAGCGTGCTGCTGTTGGTGGCGTTCACCCTGATCTACGCAGTGCGTCATGGCACGATGCCGCGGCCGACGCTGCTGTTGCCGTTCGTCTACTGGGGTGGCCTGTATGTGGCGCTGTTCGCGGGCTTCGTGGCGCGCAGCTGGTACGGAGTGCGCAGCCTGCGCCGTACGCTCGTACCGCGCATGGGAGAGTCTGGCGAGCGTCAGGCCGAGCTACCAGCGCAGCTTCTCGACCCGAGCTGAGTTACGCCGGCGCTGGCGTCAGCCGCCTGGCGGATGGTCTGGGTGCGGGCGCTCAGACGGCTGCTTCCAGATGGGTGGCGAGCTCGATGAGCGTGACGTCCAGGGCTTCGACGATGCGCTTTACGGTCATCCAGCCAGGGCTGTTGAGGCCGCGTTCGATCCGCGAGAGCGCGGACGCGGTGATGCCCGCGTCGAAGGCCAGTTGTTCCTGCGTGACCTTCTTTTCTTCGCGAAGTCGCTTCAAAAGTGCCGCTAGATCCTGGTCGGGTTGCTCTGGCATATGAAGAAACATGCCGTAGTCCTAGGGTCAAAGTACAGGGGCAATAGTCCTAGGACTAAAAGCCGTGTAATCTGTCGCCCGCCCAAGGAGTCACCTCTGGTGACCCTGGTGCGCAAGCCAGGCCGAGCGCCGGCCCCACATCGGCGCGACGCCTACCTACACAGCTCGGGGTCCTCCGGGTATGGCTCCCCGGGGGGCCCCGCTGCTGCGGCTGGCGCGGCGCATCCAGCGTACGGCTGGTAGCTCGCGTAGGCTTTGGCTCGAGTGCCGCTGCCACCATTTCCAATTCCGTATGCCGCAATGCGCGCAGGTCTTGCGCTACGCGATGGGGTGTTGAGTGCGGTCGACCGTTTGCTGCCCGCTGAGGCGGCGCTGTGGGACTTCGCGGCCGGCATGCAGCGCACGAGGCTTGCGGGTGTGCTCGTCACCTCCGGGCTCGCGGATGCGCTCGCTGGCGAGCCGCGCGACGCGCGTGAGCTCGCTCGCGAGCTCGGGCTCTCCGAGGAGGTGACGTTACGCGTGCTCGGGGCTGCGGCGGCTGCGCGCCTGGTGCGTATGGACCGCGGCGGCCGGGTGCGTCTAGCGCGGCTGGGTGCGCCGCTGCACACCGGGCATCCGCGCTCGCTTGCCGCGTGGGTCGCCTACCAGGCGGCGCCGGCGAACATGGCTGCACATGGCGAGATCGAAGGTCAGCTACGCGACGGCGCGCAGCCGTCGGGACACCGGCGTGCATTCGGC
>JBEKAM010000245.1:0-4908 GCA_050015915.1 Solirubrobacteraceae bacterium | reverse complement strand
TTCGCGGTGGTGGCAGGGCTGGCTGCGATCACCTGGCCATTACCGTCGACGAGGATCACCTCGTGTTGCCGGTAGGGGACGGTGTGTTGGACGAACCGGCCCAATGCCGAGTCATTGGCGTCGTAGGCGGCGCTGAACACGCGACGGCCGCGAGCGCTCGAGAAGGGAACAGCGATGGCTGTCACCGGGATGGCTCGTGCCGCGGACGGAACGACGTTCGAGATCGCTGCCCTACCGTGCTCGGCGGCTTGCAGATGGGCGTAGTGGCTCGCGAGCGGGTGGCCCAGCAGCGACGGGTCGGAGGGGACGATGTCGAGTAGGCGTCCGGATGAGTCGAGCAGCACCGCAGCTTTGCTGCCGAAGGCGGACACGACCAGCCGGAATTGTTCGGGCGATACCTGCTGTCCCGAGAGGAACTGCTGAGCCGTCTGCTGCTCGCGGGTGGCCTGCTGTATCAGGAACTCCGACACGAATGTGGCTGAGCTGGTGCCGCGCAGCTCGAAGCTCGAAAGGATGTGTGCCCTGGACTGCTGGCGGGAGAGGACGATGCCCGCCGACATTGTGCCCAGCAGCACCAGCAGGGCGAGTGAGGCCATCGTGGTCGTCCACGCCAAGCGACCTCGCGCGAGACCGGTGGGGATTTTCTCTCTGACGGTTGTCATCCTTGATTGCCTAGCACGAGACGTTCGTCGAGGTCCCCATGTCTCGACGAACGGAGGTTTCCTGCGCAAGCTTCGCTATGAGGATCGACCGTAGTAGGTACTGACTTGAGGCGTGTCCAGCCATTTCTGGCCACCGCTGCGAGCTGGTGACCCGAGTCAGATAACTCGATGATCATTCGCCCGGTAAACACTCATCGGATGATCGCGTCGAGTCACTCGAGCTTGTCTGCCGTGGCGCGCTTCAGCAGCAACGACAGCAGTCGCTCCTCGGTCATCGAGAGCGACTGGGTGCGGCGCTTTGGCGCCGAGCGCGTGGCGGAGATGCGCTCGCTACTGGTCGAGCTCACGTCTGTGTCGCCAGAGCCGCTCGCGGCGCCGTCTCTCTCCGCTGCCGCGGCCTAGCTGCGCGCGAACTGGCCGTGGAAGGAGAAGGGAATGTGGTGGGGCGCCTGTGCGCGCGCCAGCTCGCTGAGGTCGGCCGCGTCGAGGACGAGCAGGAACGACGTGCCGGCGCGGGCGTCGAGTACCACTGACAGCAGCACCCCGTCATCCTCTCGCTCAGCTTCCGGGCGGGCCACGAATACCGGCTCACCGGGATAGCGGTCGGGCTCGCAGAAGGACAGCGCGGTGCCGTTGGTCACGTCGAGCTTGACGATCTTCTCGAACCAGCCGCTCGTGCCAAGGGCGTTGCCCCACACGTATTGGTAGGGCCGCTCGTTGCAGCGGCCGTAGTTGATGCGCGGCAGCTCGATGCCCTCCTCGCCGATGCGCTCCGCGGTGACGGAGCGGTCGTGAAGTCCGAGCCGGAAGCGCGTGAGCTGCGGTTGCGCGATCGGGTGCCCGCTCCGCAGGCGCTCCAGGTACAGATCCTCGACGATGCTCGCGTTTGCAACCGTGCAGACGTCGACGATGATCTCGTCGCCATCATCGAAGGCGTTGACATGGTGAAAGCCAAAGCACGCGTCGGTCTCGAAGCCCGCGGTCGCCTTGCCGGTGGCGCGATCGACGAGCGTGAAGCGAGTGCCTCGCTCGGGCTCCCAGCGGTAGTTCTCGATGTATGGGCGTCCCGATAGCGCCACTGCCAGCGGGTTGACCACGAACGGGAACTCCGCCAGCACGAACCAGCGCTCGGTCAGGCCGAAGGAATGCATGTAAGACGGCTCTCTCACTGGCACGGAGCCAATCACCCGCGGCTTACCCGTCCCGCCGGCGCCCGCTCCGTCGATGCTGAAGAAGCGATAGCTGCTGCGCACGCCCAGCTTGGCGGCGTAGTTGAGCATCGCGCCGCTCGCGCGGTCGATGTGCGGGTGCGCAGTGGTCAGCTGACCCGGTGCCTTGAACGGGTGCACACCGGCGCTTTGCAGCGTCTGCGGGTCGAACTGGACGGGCAGTGGCGTCTCGGTCATCGCCACAAAACGCTCGCCGAGTCGTGCAATGTTGACGTTGGCATTGTCCGTCAGGATGCCGCCGGAGGTGAACAGCGTCTGCACGCGCTTGAACATTGCGCGGCATGGGTCCGTCGCGAACTCTCCGTAGACGATCTCGCCCTGCTCGCGCGCGGCGCGGTAGGAGCGGCTTTCAAGGAAGCGATTGCCATAGGACACACGCCCATCGGCGATCGTGAAGCGGTGCAGCATCGCCAGGCCGTCGAACCAGTGGCTCATGTGTTGCTCGCCGACCTCGAATTTCGCGGGACCGGTTCGTAGCAGCGAGCCTCCAAGCCACGACGGAAGTTCGCCGCTCAGCTGTAGCTCAGCGATAGTCGTCTCATGCTCGAGGGTGGCAAAGCCGAGTGTGGGCGCGACGGCGGCCGACACGATCGATGGTGCGCTCGTGGCCATGATAGTTCCTCCTGAATGGTTCGGATCGAACGATTAATACCGTAGGCTACCCTGCGGGGGATGTCAAGCACCCGTTTGACGGAGACCTCGTACATCGTCCTGGGGCTGCTAGAGCGTCTCCAGCCGGCTACGCCGTATGACCTCAAGCGGCTCGCTCAGATCAGCACGATCAACTTCTGGAGCGTGCCGCACACACAGCTGTACAGCGAGTGTGCGCGCCTCGCGCAGGCCGGCCTGTTGCTGGAGGAGCGCGAGCAGACGGGACGGCGTAGGCGTATCTACCGCGTGAGCGAGCGCGGGGCGCAGGCGCTCGAGCGGTGGCGCTCGGAGCCGACGGACGCGCTGGAGGAGGTTCGCGACGCAGGCACGCTAAAGCTCTTCTTCGGCGCCGATCCGGTCGAGCTGGCGGCTGCGCAGATCGAGGCGCACCGTCGCCAGCTGCGCGCGTATGAGCATCTGCACGAGAGCTCCGCGGAGCTGCCTCGCGGGATGCGGCTGGCGCTGGAGGCGGGCATCGGCCACGAGCGCGAGTTCATCCGCTTCTGGTCGCAGCTGCTCAACGAAACAGATCTTCCTGCAGAGGACGCAGTAGCGCCGCAGCACCTGGACCGTCCTGTGCGCTGATGAAGCGCTGCAGGCCGTCGATGATCACGACCGGCTCGCGCGAGTCCTTCGCGCGAGCCAGATCAGCCGCGCCCGCGGCGGCGTCGGCGATCGCAAGCCATGTCGCCCTGAGCTTCATGCCGCTCGCGTCAGTTCGCCCGCGCCAGTCATCCAGTGGCTGCATTCCTGCCAGCCCGATTGCCACGTCGACCTGACCGTGGCGCCAGGCGCGCCCGAAGCTGTCCGTGATCAGCACGGCTGGAGCCGCCTGTTGAGGAGCGTTCGCGCCGGTGAGCTCGCGTAGGCGAGCGCGGATGTGTCTGGCGGAGGCGTCGGGATCTCGTGGGAGCAGGATTAGCGTGTCCGTGCCTGTCTCAGCCGAGGCGTTTGACGCATCGACGCCGGCATTGGCGCAGACGAAACCGTGGCGCGTGCGGCAGATCAGCACGCCTCGGGCCGCGCGTAGTACCTCCTCGGACTCGTCCAACACCACCTGGACGAGGCGCGGATCCCTGGCTGCGCCGCTGTCGCCGTCGCCGCTTGCGAGCTCGCGGGCGCGCTCGCCTACGACCACATCGGCGAGCTCGACCAGCGCTCCCTCGGCCTTTGACACGGCGGTGTGAGCGATCGCTACGAGCTGCCCGTCGCGCAGCGGCTCTCCGCCCATGGCATCGAGGATCAGCCCAGCAAGGTCATCACCTGGGCGCACCTCGGGAATACCATCGAGAGCTCGCGCGGACAGGCTCGCCACGACTGCTCGAGCCTCAGGCTGGGGTGGTGAGAGGGAGGACGTCGGTGTGCTCGCCCAGGCCAAGCACAGCACGTGTTCGCGGTGCTCGTGTGCTCAACCCTGAAAGGCGCTGCCGCAGCGCGGCCAGGTCGGCGCCGGTGTCGATGTCCAGAAGCAATGACGTGGGTCGCTCGATGCCGGGCTCGATACCGGCGGCGAGTGCCAGCGTACGGTGGCGCTCGCAGCTGTCGGGCCCGAAGCTCGGTGCGATCGCGTCCGGCGGGGTGAGCAGCAGGCCGTTGGTACCCGTGCCGTGCCGGTCAGGCACGATCACCACTGCGCGCTCGCCGCGGCGCTCGGCTGCCTCTGCGCTCAGCAGCGCCTCGAGCTCGGCAGGGTCCAGCGCGGGGCAGTCGCCAGGGATGCACAGCACTCGCTCCATGCCCTCGGTAAGCGCGCGCTGTACGCCGAGCGCAGCTGCTGCCGATTGGCCGCTCTCAGCGGCGTCGTCGACGACGATTGCACCCTGTGTGCGTGCCGCTATCGCGACGGTGTCCTCGCGTGTGACCACGATCGTGCGCTCAATCGCTTCGGTCTGTGCGAGCGCGAGCAGCACGTCGGCAACCATCGCACTGGCGAGCTGCAGGCGCAGTTGGTCGGCGACGCTTGCGCCCAGGCGTTGCTTGGCGCGGGCGAAGCTCTTGACGGGCAGGATCGCTGCGGTGCGCATCTGCCGCAGACGATAGTGAGAACTACTCGAGCGCCGGTGCTACCAGCCGAGCAGCATCAGCCCGACGGTCACTCCCGGCCCGATCGTCACCATCAGGCCGTATTCGCCGGGCTCCGGCGCGTAGCGCTCGATCGTGTCCTTGAGCACGTAGAAGATCGACGGCGTGCCCACGTTGCCGTGCTCGGCCAGTGCGCTCCAGCTGGTAGCAAGGTCATCCTCAGAGAGATCGAGCGCCGTCTGCACGTTCTCGATGATGCGCCTGCCACCGGGGTGCACGATCCAGTGATCGATGTCCGCGTGGCGCAACTCGTGGCGGGCTAGGAATCCCCCTACGACGCCGGG
>JBEKAM010000244.1:0-4913 GCA_050015915.1 Solirubrobacteraceae bacterium | reverse complement strand
TGGCTGTCACCCGCCGACGACGGATTTCGCGGCGGCGCGCCTCGCGGCGAAGTTGCAGTGCGTCGAGATCCATCAGTCTCCTCGGAGGTTTGCGGGTAGCGGACGTCCGGCTGGCGGTGGATCGTCCCTGAGCAGTTCCGGCACCGTCACCAGGTGGTATCCCCGTGCGCGCAACTCGCGAATGATCGTGGGCAGTGCTTCGATCGTCTGCGTGCGTGTACCGCCGGCATCGTGCATGAGGATGATCGCGCCGGGGTGCGCTCCGGCGAGCGCGTGTTCAACGATCACCGAGACGCCCGGCTGCAAATAGTCTTCCGTGTCGGCCGACCACAGGACCATCAGCAGGTGCAAGGCGTGCAGCTCGCGCATCGTGGTGGCGTCATAGGAGCCGTAAGGGGGTCGGAATAGCACCGGCCTTGGGCCGCCGAGCAGTTCGATGCGCGCGATCTGTTCGAATAGCTCTTCGTGCTGATCATGGGCGGACAGGGTCGCCATTTCCGGGTGCGTCTCGGTGTGGTCGCCAATCACATCGCCGTCGCGGAGCTCGCGTTCCGCGGAGACGCTGAAGTAGCGCAGCATCTCGCCAATGACGAAGAAAGTGGCGTGCACGCGGAAGCGCTCGAGCACGCTGAGCACACCCGGTGTATACGGTCCGGGGCCGTCGTCGAAGGTCAATGCGATGTCGCGCCCGCGATCTCCGCCTTCTTTGACGAACGGCGTGTATGCCAACACCGATTTGACTGCTGCGCCGGGACTCTCGAGTGGCTTTCTATGTGCACGGACTTGCGCTGGATACCCATCGACGCCGACGGTGTGCGTTGAGGCTGCGGGCGTATGGTGCGATCCCGGCGGAGCGACCAGGACGACGACTAGCGTGAGCAAGGCGAGGAGCACAACCGCCGCGACTCCCCGTCGGCGGCGGATACTGATGCGTCGCGCGCTGGCGCCGGCACGCGTGGGTTTAGGGCGCAACGCTCGCGCAGCCGCACGCTGATCCTCGAAATCCCAGTTCCAGCGGCGAGGCATGCGCAGATGCTAGAGATGCCATCCGCCGGGATACCCGGGCAGGGCACCCGGCCCGCCCGCATCGCTCATTCGGGTTCTGGCCCGACCTGCTCGATGAACGCCGCCAGCGCGGCCACCTGCTGGGGTTGGCGATTCAGGTGCAGGCGGGCCAGCGCGGCGAGCATCGGGCCGGGGTCATAGCCCTTGAGCAGGAAGTTGCGCGGGTGCAAGAGGCCCTCGCGCAGGAAGCGTTCATCAACCAACACCGTACGTCCGCTGGTCAAGCTGACGCGGTGGCCGGCGAAACTGGAGAAGCTGGGGGCGATCCCGGGCTTGCTCAGCGTGAGGTGGCAGGCCGAGCAACCATCGGCGACGACCAGGCGTGCGCCCTTTTCGATCAGATGCTGCTCGGGCGTGAATGGTTCGGTCACATACGACGGCACGCTCGTGTTAGTCGTACCCTCGGAGCTGGTCGTCGCATTCGCGCCGCAGCCCGCCAGTAGGAGTGCAAGCACGGCGACTGGCAGCGCTTTCGGCGTGGTCATCGCTACGGCAGGCTATGCCATGCCGTGCTGGGTGCAGCACCCTGGCGCCGCTATCCTGAGCTGGAGCTTTCAAGCAATGAGCACGAGCCAGATCGCAGAGCCGACTGTCGCCGCCGAGCCGTCCAACGGACGTCATGAGGTGATGGAACTCGACGTCTCGGGGATGACCTGCGGTTCGTGTGCAGCGCGGGTACAGCGGGCGCTCTCGCGCCAGCCCGGAGTGAGTGAGGCGCTCGTCAACTACGCCACTGGACGCGCGACCGTCGAGCTCCAGCCCGGCGTAACGGACATCGATGGGCTGACAGCTGCTGTGCAGCGCATCGGCTACGACGCGGCACCGGTGGCTGTCAGCGCAACAGAGCAAGCGCACAGCTTCGAGGAGCTCGAACAGCGCGAGGCGCGCGAGCAGGCCGGCCTCGTGCGACGAATTGCGCTCGCGGTGCCGTTGGCGGTTGTGATTGAGGTCATCACATACACCCAGCCCCACAATTTGACTGCGCGCTGGGTGGTGGCGGCGCTGGCTGTGCCGGTGCAGTTCTGGTGCGGGCTGCCGTTCCTGCGCTCGGCGTGGATTCGGGCGCGCGCTCGCGCCACCAACATGGACACGCTGATCGCGATCTCGACGCTCGCGGCGTTCGTGTACTCGACTGTGCTGCTGCTGAGCGCCGACAACGTCTATGAGCACGGCGTACCGGTCGGTAAGTTCGACATGCCGCTCTGTTACGACATGGGCGCGACGATCATCGCGGCGCTTTTGATCGCGCGCTGGTGCGAGGCAAAGGCCCGCAGCAGCTCTGGACGCGCGGTGCGCGAGCTGGCACAGCTTGGAGCCGCCCAGGCACGACTACTCGATCCCGACGATCCAAGCGCACCCGAGCGCCTCGTCGGCGTCGAGCAGGTGCGGCGTGGGGACGTCTTCCGCGTGCGCCCCGGTGACAGCGTCCCGGTCGACGGGATCGTGATCGCAGGGGCCTCGACGGTCGATGAGTCGATGCTCACCGGCGAGTCGCTGCCAGTGGAGAAGGACGTCGGGGCGCTGCTGACCGGCGCCACGCTCAACGTCGACGGGGTGCTGGAAGCCCGGGCCACGGCCGTAGGCGCCGAAACCGCGCTCTCGCAGCTAGTCGCGCTTGTGGAGCGCGCGCAGGCGACCAAGCCGAAGATCCAACGGCTGGCAGACCAGATCGCCAGCGTGTTCGTGCCAGTTGTGCTCGTCCTCGCAGCGCTGACCGTGCTCGTGTGGGTGCTCACGGGCGACGGTCTACAGGGCATGTTCGCCTCGATGCACCTGCAGCGTGGGATCGATGCCACGATTGCAGTGCTGATCGTCGCCTGCCCGTGCGCGCTGGGCCTGGCAACACCGGTGGCGATCCTCGTCGGCACCGGTCGTGGCGCGCGATTGGGACTACTTATCCGTAGCGCCGAGATCCTCGAGCGAAGCCAGCGCCTCGACACGATCGTGCTCGACAAGACGGGCACAGTGACCACCGGCGAGCTTTCGCTGGCAGACATCTGGAGCGCCCCCGGCGAGGACCCTGATCATGTGCTGGTGCTTGCCGCCTCCGCCGAGGCGGGCTCCGAGCACCCCGTGGCACTCGCGATCGTCTCAGCCGCGCGTGAGCGAGGCCTCGAGCTAATGCCAGCGAGCGAGTTCCGCTCAACACCTGGTCGAGGGGTGCGCGCGCTGCTGAATGGGGCCGACGTTTGGGTCGGGCGCCCGAGTACGCTCGAGGGACGGCCCGAGCTGGTTTCCGTGCTCGAGCAGTGGGAGAGCGCCGGGCGTACAGCGGTCGTGATTGAGCAGGGCCAGGAGATCATCGGTGCGGTGGCGCTCGCTGACACGATCAAGCCCGAGGCACAGGAGGCGGTCGCGGGACTGCGCCGGATGGGTATCGAGGTGGAGCTGCTGACGGGCGATAATCCACGCGCTGCCCACGCCGTCGCCGCAGCCGTCGGCATCGAGCGCGTGCTCGCCGGCGTCAGCCCCAGCGGTAAGCTCGAGGAGATCGCAAAACTGCAGGGCGAGGGTCGTCGCGTGGGGATGGTCGGCGATGGTGTCAACGACGCTGCCGCGCTTGCGCAGGCTGATCTCGGCATCGCGATGGGCACGGGTGTAGGCGCCGCGATTGAGGCAGCCGACATCAGCGTGCTGTCCGGCGATCTGCGCGGTGTTGCCCGCGCTCTGCGACTCGCTCGCGAGACCTACACGATCGTCCTTCAGAACCTCGGTTGGGCCTTTGGCTACAACCTAATCGCGCTGCCGCTGGCGATGACAGGTCTGCTCAGCCCATCGCTTGCTGCAGTGGCGATGGGCCTATCGAGCATCACCGTCGTCACCAACAGTCTGCGCTTGCGCCGCTTTGGCCGGCCAGGACACGCGACGCCCGTGCGCAGCAACCGCCAGCGGCTCGCCAGCATCGCCACCGCTGCCGCAATACCAGCGCTGCTGCTCGGCGGGCTGGTGCTTGCCGCCCCCAATTCCTTCGCCGTGCCGCGCACCGCCTCGATCACCTTGCGCGAGCCCGCCGGCGAGACGCTCGAGGTATACGCCGAACCGCTGCGGCCGGGCAACGTCAACTTGCACCTGTATCTGGAGAGCACGACGAGCGCCCATGTTGGGTACCGATCGATCGCGATGACGGCCACCTCGGCCACCGGCGAGCACGCCCGTGTCGGCTTCTACCAGGCTGGCCTTGGCCATGAGATTGCCGAAGTTCACCTCACGCGTGGGGTCTGGGAGTTCCACGTGCGCGGCGTGGACGGAGCCGGGCGCCAGCTAAGCGGCTCCTTTGCGGTGCCGATCAACTGAGCTGAACCCGAGACACCGGGCCTATGCGGCGAGGCTGTATCCAGCCTCTTCGACGGCAGCCCGGACGGCGTCGCCATCGATCTCGCTACCGCGCACGAGGACCGCGCCACTGTCGAGGTCTACCTCGACAGTGCTCACTCCCCGCAGCTCGCCCACCTCGGCGGTGACGGCGGCGACGCAGTGCTCGCAGGACATGCCCTCGACTGTGTAGGTCTGTTCGGTGTCGCTCATATGAGGCCGATTTTACTCAGGTTGGAGACGTCTGGCAGCGGTTCGCCGCCGAATGCGTGAGAATCAAGGTATGCACGTCACTGCGAAGGCTGACTATGCCGTACGGGCGGTCATCGAGCTCGCCGATAGCGCCCAGGACTCTCCGCGTAAGGTGGACGAAGTCGCGCGAGCTCAGAGCATCCCCGTTTCCTTTCTGGAGAACATCCTCACGCAGCTGCGCTCATCGGGCATCGTGCGTTCTCAGCGCGGCCCCGAGGGCGGCTACTGGCTGGCCCGTCCGGCCGATGAGGTCAATCTCGCCGACATCATCCGCGCGGTCGAGG
>JBEKAM010000243.1:0-4947 GCA_050015915.1 Solirubrobacteraceae bacterium | reverse complement strand
TACGCGGACGGCAGCGACGCGCACTTCATGGACACGGAGTCCTTCGAGCAGATCGCTGTCCCCGAGTCGGCTGTGCAGGATGCGCTGCGCTTCATCACGCCCAGCAGCGAGGTGGATGTGCTGTTCGTCGACGGCCAGCCAGGGGACCTGCAGCTGCCGAGTGCGGTCGATCTGACTGTTTCAGAGACGGACCCGGGTCTGCGTGGCGACTCGGTCTCCGGTGGCGGCACCAAGCCCGCGACGCTCGAGACCGGCGCGGTCATCCAGGTGCCGCTGTTCGTCGAGCCGGGGCAGCGCATTAGGGTGGACACACGTTCGGGCGACTACGTCGCGCGCGCCTAGATGGAATCGAGCCTCTGATGCGCCGCTCCGATCAGCGCCGCGCAGCTGTCATAGCCCTCTATCAGCACGACCTGACCAGCCAGCCGCTGGCACAGACGCTTGGGCCGAACGCTTCGCTGTTTACTCGTGCGCTGGCGCACGCGGCAGCCGACCGCGCTGAGGAGCTCGACGAGGTGATCGATCGCCACGCGCACGGCTGGTCGGTCGATCGCATCCAGCCGCTCGAGCGCAGCATTATGCGTGTGGCGCTGATTGAGATTCTGCACCCGGATGTCGCCCCCGGCGAGGAGCCGATACCGCCGGAGGGCGCGATTGAGGAGGCGGTTGAGAGCGCCAAGACCTTCTGTGGCTCGGACGCGCCAGGCTTTGTAAACGGCGTACTCGCAGCAGTCCTCCGCGAGGTGCGCCAGAATGCGGGGAATCCGATGAGCCCGCAGACCCTATGACCAGCGTCGAGCGACTCGACGAGTTGATTACACGCCTCGAGCGCGCCGCCGAGCAGCTGCGCTCAGGCGAGCTTTCGCCCGACGCTGCCGCAACAATGGTCGAGGATTGCGCCTCGCTGGCGACGCAGGCGGCCGCCGAGCTGGAGCAGCTGACGTGCGCGGAAGTCTCAGCTCCGCCGCCCGGCCAGGACAGCCTGCTGTAGGTGCCCGCCCACCCCGCGCATCCCGCCCAGCCAGCAGACCCGCCGCACTCGTCTGCTGCCGCTGTCGAAGCGAGCTACCCCGACCATCTGCGTGAAGAGGTAGAGCGCTACCTGGAGGGCATCACCTTCGCCGAGGAGCGGATCACGCAGGGGTTGGACGAGGCGATGCGTTATTCGCTGCTGGCTGGAGGCAAGCGCATTCGCCCGGTGCTAGCGCTCGCGACCGCGCGCGCCGTCGGACTGGAAAGGGATGCGGTGCTGCCTCTGGCGGGCGCGATTGAGCTGATCCACACCTACTCGTTGATCCATGACGACCTGCCGGCAATGGATGACGATGAGCTGCGCCGGGGGGCACCCACGTGCCATGTGAAGTTTGGCGAGGATGTGGCGATCCTTGCTGGCGACGGCCTGTATGCAGAGGCGTTCAGTCACCTGCTCAGGAACAAGCGCTCGGCACCCGAGCGGGTGCTCGCGGCGGCGGCGGAGCTGGCCGCAGCGACAGGCGTAAACGGGATGGTCGGCGGGCAGTATGCGGACGTGAGCCCGCAGACGCCATCCGGTCCGAGCGCCTTGCGGCGGCTGCACGAGCTCAAGACTGGCCGTTTGATCGGTGCGTCAGTGCTGTGCGTACTACTGTTGAGGGGAATTGAAGATGCGACGGAGACTGCGCCCTTCCGTCGCTTTGCCGCGGAGCTGGGAGTTCTGTTCCAGATCGTGGACGACATACTTGATGTGACCGGCACCGATGATGCATTGGGAAAGCCACGAGGTAGCGATGAGCGTCACGGAAAGCGCACATACGTGAGCGAGTTTGGAATCGAGCGCGCCAGAGAGCTGGCGGCGGAGTCGCATCGGATGGCAAGGGAGGCCCTCGCTGAGGTTGCCGCTCGCTTCTCATCACGCGACGGCGCCGCGGAGCACCCGACGGCAGAGCTCGAGGGAATCGCTGACTTCATCTACACCCGCACATCATGAGTCTGCTGGAGAACATCGACGGACCCGAGGATCTGCGCGAGCTCTCCGAGCAGGAGCTGGCGCAGCTGGCGCAGGAGGTGCGTGAGCACATCATCGACACGGTGGGGGAGATCGGCGGGCACTTCGGTGCGAACCTCGGCACGTGTGAGCTGGCGGTGGCGCTTCACTCGGTACTGGAATCCCCCCGCGACAAGATCCTCTGGGACGTCGGCCACCAGGCATACCCACACAAGGTTCTCACCGGTAGGCGCGATCAGCTGAGCACGATCCGCCAGTACGGCGGTCTCGCCCCGTTCTGCTCGATCGCCGAGTCCGAGCACGACATCATGGGTGCCGGTCACGCCTCCACGTCGATCGGCTATGCGGTGGGCATGAAGGAGGGCATGCGCCACATGCTCGCCACAGGCGATGAGGCAACGGTGGACGGCAAGGTTGTGGCGGTGATCGGCGACGGTGCGATGACCGGCGGTGTGGCTTTCGAGGCGATCGGTCAGGCGGGTGGCCTGGGCACACCGATCGTGGTTGTGCTCAACGACAACGGCATGTCGATTGCCCCCAATGTGGGTGCGCTGTCGCGCTACTTCAACCGTGTGCGGCTGAACCCCAAGCTGTGGCACGCGCGCTCGGACCTGGAGGGTGGCCTCACGCGCCTGCCAATCGGGATCGGTGCCGCGTTCGAGCGGCTGGGCCCCCATTTGAAGGAGTCGATCAAGGCCTTCTGGGCACCGGGGCTGTGGTGGGAGGAGCTCGACTGGGCGTACATGGGAGTGATCGACGGTCACGACGTGCGGGCGCTGCGTGAGGCGCTGCGCGAGGCGCTCGCTGCGCAACGCCCGGTGGTGGTGCACATCGCTACGGTCAAGGGCAAGGGCTTTGCGCCTGCGGAGGACGGCGGCCTTGAGGGCATGGAGAAGTGGCATGCGGCCAAGCCAAAGTCAATCAGCAACGGCATACCCACCAAGCCGGCGGCAGTCAAGAGCAACGGCGCGCGCACGAAGATCGTGCAGCCGTCGCCGCCCCAGTACACGCAGGTGTTCGGCGAAGCGCTCGTACGCGAATGCGAACGCGACGAGCGCGTCGTGGGGATCACAGCGGCGATGAACTCCGGGACGGGGCTGAGCATCCTGCAGAAGGCGCTACCGGAGCGCTACTTCGATGTTGGCATCGCCGAGCAGCAGGCGATTCTGTTCGCCTCAGGCCTCGCCCTCGAGGGGGTCAAGCCGGTGGCGGCGATCTACTCCACCTTCCTGCAGCGCGCCTACGACCAGATCGTGCACGACGTATGCCTACAGAAGCTGAACGTGGTGTTCGCTATGGATCGCGCCGGTCTGGTGGGCGACGATGGTCCTACTCACCACGGCGCGTTTGACATCGCCTACCTGCGCTGCCTGCCGAACATGGTGCTGATGGCGCCGCGCGATGAGGCGATGCTCGTGCACATGCTGCGCACCGCGTTGGAGTACGACGGTCCGATTGCGCTGCGCTACCCGCGCGGCGAGGGCACGGGCGTGGATCTGCCAAGCGAAGGCCAGGCGATCGCGATCGGCACCGGTGAGATCCTGAGCGAGGCCGAGGTCACGTCCGGGGCTGAGTCTGTACCGAGGGTGGCGTTGATCGGCTACGGCAGCGGCGTTGGCAAGGCGCTCGAGGCCGCAGAGACGCTCCGCCAGCAGGAGATAGCGGTGACAGTCGTGGATGCTCGCTTCGCCAAGCCAATCGATGCGGGGCTGATGGCCCAGCTGGCAGCCGAGCACGACCTGCTGGTGACGGTCGAGGAGGGCGTCCTCGCGGGCGGCTTCGGCTCAGCGGTATGGGAGACGCTAAACGACGCCGGCGTCACGCCGCGGATCCTGCGCGTGGGCCTGCCTGATGAGTACGTCACCCATGGCAAGCCAGCGTTACTGCACGAGCAGGTTGGCTTCACCGGAGCGCGGATTGCCGAGCGGGTGACTGCGGCGATATCCGACGGCGGGCGCAGCCACACCGTTGGGGACGGCGGCTCCCACGGTGCCGGCCCGGCCGTCGTCGGCGCCTGAGCGCTGCCCAGCAAGAATCGAAGCCCCGCGAGGCGGCTGCTCGATGCCTAATCGCAGTGCTTAAATGAAACGACCCGCCGGGGAAAGCGGGCCGTTTCGGGAGGAGGGATTCAGGAGAGTTGATGCTGCGCTCTCGATCGCTAACCATGATGCACCGCTGGAGCCACCAGTTGTGTGACATGCCACACAGATGGGTAGCGGCTGTATAAGCCGATAGCACGCACAAGGGTTCACGGCCCCGACTTGTGCAAGTGTTAGACGGCGATGGGCAAGCTCCGTCTCGACACCTTGCTGGCCGAGCGTGGGCTATTCCCTTCGCGTAGCCGTGCTGCTGCGTCGGTGATGGCGGGCGAGGTGTTCCTGATTCCCGGCCAAGCTGGCGCCCGCGCAGGCGAGCGCCGCGCGGCAAAGCCTGGTGAACTGGTGGACATAGAGACGCACGTGCGCCTTGCACAGGGGCCCGCGTTCGTTTCGCGTGGCGGTATCAAGCTCGCCAACGCCCTGGAGGCTTGTGGCTTGGACGTGCGCGGCCGGCGCGCGCTCGACGTGGGCGCTTCGACGGGTGGCTTCAGCGACTGCCTGCTGCAGCGGGGCGCTCGCGAAGTGATCGCCGTGGACGTCGGCTATGGGATCCTCGACTATCGCCTCAGGACCGATGAGCGTGTGGCGGTGTTGGAGCGCACGAATGCGCGTGAGCTCACGCCGGAGATGCTGCCTGTGTCATGGCTGCCGGGCGATGCTCCGCTCGATCTTGCCACTGTGGACGTGTCGTTCATCTCACTCCGCAAGGTGCTGGGTGCGGTGCTCGGGTGCCTGGATGCCCACTACGACGTCCTCGCGCTCGTCAAGCCGCAGTTCGAGCTGGGGCGTGAGCGGATCGGCAAAGGGGGGGTGGTGCGAGCGGCGGATGACCGCCGGGAGGCGCTGATAGGCGCTGGCCACGCC
>JBEKAM010000242.1:0-4952 GCA_050015915.1 Solirubrobacteraceae bacterium | reverse complement strand
AGACGAGCTCGATGAAGACCATCTCCGTAGCGTCGCTGCGACGCGGCCCCAACTTGAGGATCCGCGTGTACCCGCCGGGGCGATCCGCGTAACGCGGAGCGACGTCGACGAACAGCTTGTGCACGGCGAACTTGTCCTGGGAGAGCGTCGAGAGCGCCTGACGGCGGGCATGCAGATCGCCGCGCTTGGCGAGCGTGATCAGCTTCTCGATCTCAGGCTTGACCGCCTTGGCCTTGGCCTGAGTCGTTTCGATCCGCTCGTGCTCAATGATCTCCTTGCTCAAGTTCATGAGCAGCGCCTTACGGTGCGCAGAGTCGCGGCTGAGCTTGTTGCGTGTCTTTTGATGGCGCATGGGCTAGTGCAGTGTAGGCGCTGATCAGTCCGCGCGGAGGTTGAGACCGCGTGCGTGCAAGGTTTCGATTACCTCATCGATTGACTTTTTGCCGAAGTTGGGGATCGCGTTGAGCTCAGCCTCGGACTTGGAGATGAGATCGCCAACGGTCTGGATACCGGCGCGCTTTAGGCAGTTGTATGAGCGCACACCCAGCTCGAGCTCCTCGATGAGAATGCCCCACTCCTCGCCTTGCAGTGCGGCCTGTGTGCCGCCACCGACGGCGAGGCCGTGTCCGTCGAGCTGTCCGCCGGGTGCGGCGCGTAGCTCCTGGATGCGGTCGGCGTCGGTGAAGATGGCAAGCTGCGAGATGAGCAGCTCGGCGGCCTCGCGAAGTGCTGCCTGCGGGTCGATGGAGCCATCGGTCTCAATGTCAAGGGTGAGCTTGTCGAAGTCCGTCTTCTGTCCGACACGCGCCTGCTCGACTGCGTAGGCGACGCGCCGTACGGGCGAGAAGATGGAGTCGATTGGGATCACGCCAATCGGCTGATCGGCTGACTTGTTCTCCTCGGCGGGCCTGTAGCCGCGCCCGCGCCCGATGGTCATGTATAGCTCGAGCTTGGTTTTCTTCTCGAGCGTGGCGATGTGTAGATCGGGGTTGAGGATCTCGACTCCGGCGGGCAGGTCGATGTCCTTGGCGGTGATGTCGCCCGGACCGGTGACGACGAGCGGTGCCTCGACCTCGCTGGCATCGGAGTGCATCCGGCAGACGACGCCCTTGAGGTTGAGCACGATGTCGGTCACGTCCTCCTTGACGCCCTGGATAGTGGAGAACTCGTGCGCTACGCCCTCGATGCGCACGCTGGTGACGGCTGCGCCGGCGAGGGAGGAGAGCAGTACGCGCCGCAGCGAGTTGCCGAACGTGTAGCCAAAGCCGCGGTCGAGCGGCTCGATCGTGAAGGTTCCACGATTCTGCTCCACGGACTCGCTTGTGATCCGGGGGATTTGGAAGTCGAGCATGAAAGTCCTAACGTCGTTTTGGTCTCGCACCGGCGTCGAGGACGCCGGCTGGGGAGCGCCGCCGCCCGGATGGGCCGCGACGCGGGCAAAAATTGCTTCTACTTCGAGTACAGCTCGACGATGAGCTGCTCCTGCACCGGCGCGGCGACCTCGCGCCGCTCCGGCCTGCGCAGCACCTTGGCCGTGAGCGACTCGTGATCGGCCTGTAGCCACGCGGGAATCTGTCCAGTCAGCTCGGTTGCGTCTCTGACCACCTGCGTGGCGGGCGTGTCCGCCTTGATCGTGATGACGTCGCCGGGCCGCACCTGATAGCTGGGGATGTTCACGCGCCGGCCATTGACCGTCCAATGGCCGTGGCGGATGAGCTGGCGCGCCTGCCGACGCGAGGCACCGAAGCCGAGCCGCACGAGCACGTTGTCAAGGCGGCACTCCAGCAGCGCGAGCAGGTTCTCGCCGGTGATGCCGCTCTGGCGTGAGGCCTTCTCGTAGTAGCCGGCGAACTGCTTCTCCAGCACTCCGTAGTAGCGCTTGGCCTTCTGCTTCTCACGCAGCTGCAGGCGATACTCGCTCTGTTTCATGCGCCCGCGTCCGTGCTCTCCCGGTGGGTAGGAGCGGCGCTCGACGCCACACTTGTCCGTGAGGCAGCGCTCACCCTTGAGGAACAGCTTCTGTCCCTCGCGACGACACTGCTTGCACTGTGGGCTTGTGTCTCTAGCCATTAGACGCGCCTCCGCTTACGCGGGCGGCAGCCGTTGTGCGCCTGCGGGGTGACGTCCTTGACGCCGCTGACCTCAAGGCCTGCGGCTTGCAGCGAGCGGATCGCAGTCTCGCGTCCGGAGCCGGGGCCCTTGACGTAGACCTCGACCTTCTGCAGTCCCTGTTCGAGACCCTTGCGGGCGGCAGCGTCGGCCGTCACCTGTGCAGCGAACGGCGTGGACTTGCGCGAGCCCTTAAAACCAGCACCACCAGCTGACTCCCAAGCGATGACGTTGCCAGCGGTGTCGGTGAGCGAGACGATGGTGTTGTTGAAAGAAGTCTTGATGTGCGCCTGACCAACGGGGATGTTCTTTTTGGGCTTGCGACGGCCGCGGGCGCGTTTTGGGGCTGGGGGCATTACTTCTTACCTGCTCTCTTCTTGCCGGCTACCTGCATGCGCTTGGGGCCCTTGCGGGTGCGGGCGTTGGTCTTGGTCTTCTGTCCTCGCACGGGCAGGCCACGACGGTGGCGTAGGCCACGGTAGGAGCCGATCTCCTGCAGGCGCTTGATGTCGTTAACGCGCTCGCGGCGCAGGTCGCCCTCGACGGTGAGACCCTCGTCGATGACGTCGCGCAGCTTGGTGACCTCATCCTCTGTGAGGTCACGAATGTAGGTGTCGGGGCTGACGCCGACCTGGGCGAGGACCTTGTTGGACGTGGAGCGTCCGATCCCGTAGATGTAGGTCAGCCCGATCTCCGAGCGCTTGTTCAACGGCAGGTTGACTCCGGCGATGCGTGCCATTAGCCCTGACGCTGCTTGTGACGCTTGTTTTGGCAGATCACCAGCACCACCCCATGGCGGCGGATGATCTTGCATTTCTCGCACATCGGCTTGACCGACGGTCTTACCTTCATGATCCCTTTCGGCGGCTGGGTTCCGGCGATCCGGCTCTGGCTGCCGTTGCGGCCGCCGCTACCGAATCGAGGACATGCCCCGGCACAGGCCAACGGGCCTGGCACATGGGCAGGACTCCAGATAGTAGCAACCTCAGCTGGCGCTCGCTATCCCCTCTGCAACGGGCTCTCCTGCTGGTTGTTCTCCCGCTGCAGGCTGGTGCGCACGCGAGTGGGCAGGAAGATGCCACGGCGTGAGAATCAACGGTCCGGCGCCGGTGACAGCGACGGTGAACTCGAAGTGTGCGGCGGCGGAGCCGTCCTGGGAGTAGATCGCCCAGCCGTCGCCACCGACGCGCACGCCTGCGCGCCCGACGGTGGTCATGGGCTCGATGGCGAGCACCATGCCCTCCTGCAGCACCGGCCCCTTGCCCGGCTTGCCGTAGTTGGGCACCTGCGGATCCTCGTGCATGCTGCGCCCGACACCATGCCCGACGAGGGAGCGCACCACGGAGAAGCCCGCCTTCTCCACGACACGCTGGATTGCATTGGAGACGTCTCCGATGCGATTGCCGAGCTTGCACTGCGCGACGCCGGCGTGCAGCGACTCCTCAGTGGTCGCGAGCAGCTGCTGCACGCCCGGCTCGACGTCCCCCACCGCAAACGTTCGCGCGGCGTCGGCAACCCAGCCGTCGAGCGTGACACCAACGTCGATGGAGATGCTGTCGCCAGGCTTTAGCTTGTATGCGCCGGGGATCCCGTGCACGACCATCGCGTTGGGCGAGGCGCAGATCGAGCCGGGGAAGCCCCTGTAGCCCTTGAAGGTGGGAGTCGCCCCGCGGGAGCGGATGAAGCGCTCGGCGATCTTGTCGAGCTCGCCGGTGGTGATACCGGGACGGACTTGGCGCTCCATCTCGTCAAGCGTGGCGGCCAAGATTAGGCCGGACTGCGCCATCTTGTAGATCTCCTGCGGGGACTTCTTGATGATCACCCAAGGAGCTTAGCTTGGGAGCTGCGGCGGCCGACGAGCGGCCTCGCTACATGCCCTCCTCCAAGCGCAACGTGGCGACGGTGGCCCTGATGTGCGCATGCACCTCATCGGCGCTGCGTCGGCCGTCGAAGCGGCGTAGTAGCCCTGCGTCGTCGTAGTAGGCGATCAGCGGCTCGGTCTGGGAGTGGTACACCTCCAGGCGTCTGCGGATCACCTCCTCGCGGTCGTCGTCACGCTGGATCAACCGCGCACCGTCCTGATCGCACACGCCTTCGTGCTTGGGCGGGTCGAAGTCGACGTGGTAGATGTGGCTGGGGTTCTTCACGCAGACCCTGCGTCCGGCGAGGCGGCGCACAAGATCGTCGTCGGGAACCTCGATCAGCAGGGCGCCGGTGAGCTTGCGCTCGAGCCCCCGCAGTGCCTTGGCGAGCTCGTCGGCCTGGACGGTATTACGTGGAAAGCCATCGAGCAGGAAGCCGTCGCGCGCGTCGCCGTTGGCAACACGGTCGGTGATCATGCCGACGATCACGTCGTCGGGCACGAGCTCGCCGGCATCCATGAAGCGCTTGGCCTCATTGCCCAGGTCGGTCCCGTCGGCGACCTGCGCGCGCAGGATGTCGCCGGTGGAGATGTGCGGCAGCGAGAAATCGTCGTGCAGACGCTCGGCCTGCGTTCCCTTACCAGCGCCAGGCGGGCCAAGCAAAATGAGGTTCAACTCGGACAAGACCAAGGCAGCCTATCCGCAAAGCCCGTTGGTTTGCCACCATGGAACACCGCAAACCACGTGCAACCAGGCGCCAAGCACGCCAAGCGAAGCGGTTCTCGTGGCGGTCGCCGCGAAGTCGCGGCCGCCACGAGAACCGCGTAGCGCTACTTGAGGAACCCCTCGTAACTTCGCATCATCAGCTGCGCCTCGAGCTGCTTCATCGTTTCCAGCGCGACGCCGATGACGATCAGGATGGAGGTGCCGCCAAACTGGAAGTTCTGGTGGGTGCGGGCGATGAGGATCGCGGGCAGGGCG
>JBEKAM010000241.1:0-4962 GCA_050015915.1 Solirubrobacteraceae bacterium | reverse complement strand
TCGCTGGCTGCATTCGACGAGGGCCGCTACGCGCAGGCGTTCCCAAGCTTCGGGTCCGAGCGCATGGGCGCGCCGGTGGTCGCGTTCTGCCGCATCGACGACCACGAGATCCGCACGCGCGAGCCCGTGATGGAGCCCGATGCGCTGATCGTTCAGGACCCGACGCTGCTGCACCAGGTGGACGTGTTCGGAGGCTGCAAGCCCGACGGCTTCATCCTGATCAACTCCGCCAAGAGCTTTGACGAGCTCGGTCTCGGCGAGTTCGTGAAGGGCTTTCACCACGAGCGGCTGCTCACGGTGCCCGCTTCCGAGATCGCGCGCGAGCACACCGGGCGGGCCGTCGCGAACGCGGCGCTGCTCGGCGGCTTCGCGGCGCTGGCCGGCGTGATCTCGCCCGATGCCGTGCAGCGCGCGATCCGCGAGCGCTTCGCCGGCGCAGTGGCAGATGGCAACGTCGCGGCCGCGAAGGCCGCGCACACCTGGGTCACGGACGAGCTGCGGGAGCTGAGCGGTGCCACGCCAGCTTGAGGGCTCGCGAGCGGTGGCCGAGGCGGTTGCGCTGTGCCGCCCAGAGGTGATCTGCGCGTACCCGATCTCGCCGCAGACGCACATCGTCGAGAACCTCTCGCAGCTGGTGAAGGCCGGCGAGCTCTCACCGTGCGAGTTCGTCAACGTCGAGTCCGAGTTCGCCGCGATGTCGGCGTCGATCGGCGCGTCGGCCACCGGCGCGCGCGCCTACACCGCAACGGCGAGCCAGGGCCTGCTGTACATGGCCGAGGCGCTCTACAACGCCTCGGGGCTCGGGCTGCCGATCGTGATGACCGTCGCCAACCGCGCGATCGGCGCGCCGATCAACATCTGGAACGACCACTCGGACTCGATGTCCCAGCGCGACTCCGGCTGGATCCAGCTGTACGCGGAGACCAACCAGGAGGCGCTCGACCTGCACATCCAGGCGTTCCGCCTGGCCGAGGAGCTCTCCACGCCGGTGATGGTCTGCATGGACGGCTTCATCCTCACGCACGCCGTCGAGCGCGTCGAGATGCCCACGCAGAAGCAGGTGGACGCGTTCCTGCCGCCGTTCCAGCCGCGGCAGGTGCTCGACCCGGACGAGCCGATCACGATCGGCGCGATGGTCGGGCCCGAGGCGTTCATGGAGGTCAAGTACCTCGCACACGCCAAGCAGATGCAGGCGCTCGATCTGATCCCCGAGATCGCCGCCGACTTCAAGCGCGCGTTCGGACGAGACTCCGGCGGGCTGATCCGGGCCTATCGCGCCGAGGACGCCGACACGATCGTCGTCGCGCTCGGCTCGGTGCTCGGCACGATCAAGGACACCGTCGACGAGCTGCGCGAGCAGGGCGTGAGCATCGGTGTCGTCGGGATCACCTCCTTCCGGCCGTTTCCGCTCGACGCCGTGCGCGCGGCGCTCGCGGGGGCCCAGCGCGTGCTCGTGCTCGAGAAGGCGCTCGCGGTCGGCATCGGCGGGATCGTCTCCGCCAACGTACGCATGGCGCTCACCGGTCTGCAGCTGCATGGCTACACCGTGATCGCCGGCCTCGGCGGACGACCGATCACCAAAGACTCGCTGCACGCGCTGTTCACAGACGCGGCCGCCGATCGCCTGCAGCCGCTGACGTTCCTCGACCTCGACTGGGAGCTCGTGAACCGCGAGGTCGAGCGTATGGCCGGCTCGCGCTCCTCCGGCCCGCACGCGGAGAACATGCTGCGCGACCTCGGAGCCGTCGCGGCGGGGCCGGTGTGAGATGAAGGCACCGACGATCCGCTTCTACCAGACAGGCAGCTTCGCGGTCGGAAACCGGCTGCTCGACCCCGAGCAGCGCTCCGTGCAGGCGGGCGAGCAGCGCACTAACTCGATCACCTGCGGGCACCGCGCCTGCCAGGGCTGCGGCGAGGCGCTCGGTGCGCGCTACGCGCTGGACGCCGCGATGCGCGCCACAAACGGGCAGATGATCGCCGCCAACGCGACCGGCTGCCTGGAGGTGTTCTCCACGCCCTACCCCGAGAGCTCGTGGCGGATCCCGTGGATCCACTCGCTGTTCGCCAATGCGCCGTCGGTGTCCACCGGCATCGCCGCGGCGCTGCGTGCGAAAGGGCGCGAGGACGTTCGTGTCGTCGGGCAGGGCGGCGACGGCGGCACGGTGGACATCGGGATGGCGTGCCTGTCGGGCATGTTCGAGCGAAACGACGACGTGCTGTACATCTGTTACGACAACGAGGCGTACATGAACACCGGCGTGCAGCGCTCCGGCTCCACGCCACCTGCCGCGCGCACGGCCACCACCCAGGCGGTAGGACCCGAACCGGGCAACGTGTTCGGCCAGGGCAAGAGCGCGCCGTTGATCGCGATGGCGCACGAGATCCCTTACGTCGCGACTGCCACCGTCGCCGAGCTGCGCGATCTCGAGGCCAAGGTCCAGACCGCGATGGAGATCCGCGGCGCGCGCTACCTGCACGTGTTCGTACCGTGCCCGCTCGGCTGGGGCAGCGCCTCGAAGGACACGATCCGCATCGCTCGCCTAGCGAAGGAGTCGGGCATCTTCCCCGTGTTCGAGGCGCGCGACGGCGAGGTCACCGATGTCTCCAAGATTCGCCGACAGGTGCCCGTCGAGGACTACTTGCGCCCACAGCAGCGCTTCGCGCACCTGTTCAAGCCCGAGCCGCGCACCGACGTGATCGCGCGCATCCAGGCTGGCGCCGACCGCAACATCCGCCGCTTCGGGCTGCTCGGCGACGGCACTCCCGCACAGATCCTCTCCGCTGCCGCGACCGAGACCAGGCGAGGCTGATGGACAAGCCTTTCGCGATCACCTTGGACGTCGGCTCGAGCCTCGCGAACAAGACCGGCTCCTGGCGCGAGGAGCGCCCGGTGTACGTGCACCGAATGCCGCCGTGCAACCACGGCTGTCCCGCCGGCGAGAACATCCAGCAGTGGCTCTACCACGCGGAGTCCGGCGACTACGAGGCAGCGTGGCGCGAGCTCGTCAAGGACAACCCGCTGCCCGCCGTGATGGGGCGTGTTTGCTACCACCCTTGCGAGACGGCGTGCAACCGCGCGCAGGTGGACGACGCCGTCGGCATCCACGGCGTCGAGCGCTTCCTCGGCGACGAGGCGATTCGCCAGGGCTGGCAGCTGACGGTGGATGCCGCACCGACGGGCAAGCGCGTGCTCGTCGTCGGCGCCGGCCCGTCCGGACTCTCCGCCGCATACCACCTCGCGCGTCGCGGCCACGAGGTCACGATTCGCGACGCCGGCCCGATGGCAGGCGGCATGATGCGCTTCGGCATCCCTCAATACCGCCTGCCACGCGACATCCTCGACGCCGAGGTGCAGCGGATCCTCGAGCTCGGGGTGACACTCGAGCTGAACAAGAAGGTCACGAACATCCTCGAGGAGATGAGCGACGGCTCCTTTGACGCCGCGTTCCTCGCCGTCGGCGCGCACATCGGCAAACGCGCGTACATCCCCGCGGGGGAGGCCGCGCACATCCTCGATGCCGTCACGCTGCTGGCAAGCATGGAGGGTCAGGAGCGCCCATTGCTCGGCCGGCGCGTGGTCGTCTACGGCGGCGGAAACACCGCGATGGATGTCGCACGCACCGCCAAGCGCTTGGGCGCAAATGAGGCGATCGTCGTGTACCGGCGCACACGCGAGCGGATGCCCGCACATGACTTCGAGGTCGAGGAGGCACTCGATGAGGGCGTGATGATGAAGTGGCTCTCCACCATCAAGCAGGCCAATGAGGGCAAGCTGGTGCTGGAGAAGATGGAGCTCGACGAGACCGGCTTCCCCCAGCCCACCGGCGAGACAGAGGAGCTGCAGGCAGACTCGCTTGTGCTCGCTCTAGGCCAGGAAGCCGACCTCTCGCTGCTCGATGGTGTGCCGGGTCTTGAGATCGCGGACGGCGTTGTGCAGGTCGATCAGCGGATGATGACCGGCCACGAGGGCATCTTCGCGGGTGGGGATATGGTGCCCGCCGAGCGCACCGTCACCGTCGGCGTCGGCCACGGCAAGCAGGCCGCGCGCAACATCGACGCGTGGCTGCGCTCAGCCGAGTTCGTGCACCCGCCCGAGCCAGAGCTCGCGGGCTTCGATCTGCTCAACACCTGGTACTACACCGACGCACCCAAGACCGTCGCGCCCCAGCTCGACACCATCCGCCGGCAGTCGAACTTCGAGGAGGTCACGCAGGGGCTCGACGAGAGCAACGCGCTGTTCGAGGCGCGCCGCTGCCTGAGTTGCGGCAACTGCTTCGGCTGTGACAATTGCTATGGCGTGTGCCCCGACAACGCGGTGCTGAAGGTCGACGAGGCCGACGGCTACGCCTTCGACCTCGACTACTGCAAGGGCTGCGGGATTTGTGTTGAAGAGTGCCCGTGCGGGGCGATCGAAATGATCCCCGAGTCCAGCTGAGAGAGAAACACCCCTCAGGGGCCCATCTTGCGCACAACTAGCCGGACAAGCGGTCTGGACGCATCACCGACGTCCTATAACGACGGCGGGATATCCGTAGTTGACCGCAGCCATATCGCGGGGATGCTCGGTTGGCGGGGTTCCCAGGCGAACATAACCTGCATATATGACGAGCCCACAAGCAAGCAATTCAAGCGTCGAGGAGAGCGGTGGCGCGCCGCAGCCTGGTGACTGGATCGAGGTTGACGCCAGCGAAGGCTCCGCGAGGCGTGGCGAAATCCTCGAGACTCTCGGCGAGGGTAAGCACACACACTTTCGCGTCAGATGGGACGAGGAGCACGTGGGGCTGTTCTACCCCGCCGACCGCGGATTCATCGTTCACAGCAAGGCGGCCCACGAGGGTGCGGGGCCGCAGTAATCCTCCGCCCCCCGGCCAGAGTCACACGGGAGGCAGATTGCTCGTTTGGGCCGTTGGTCTTGATGACTCCGCGCTCAAGCGAGAGCCGCTCGCTATTGGCCAGGTGGGA
>JBEKAM010000240.1:0-4967 GCA_050015915.1 Solirubrobacteraceae bacterium | reverse complement strand
TCGCGGCGACTCTAAGACGCCTCAGAATCGAGCGCGGAGAGACTCAGGAGGACCTCGCACACCGCGCAGGTTTGACGGTTGCTGCCTTCGCCCGTATCGAGCGCGGCAACGCAAATCCGACGTGGACAACGGTACGGCGTATAGCGGTGGCACTGGGGATAAGCCTCGCGACGCTCGCTGAGGCAGTGGAACGCAACAAGCCGCGTCGCTGAGCGACGCGCGCGGTGGGCTCAGACCGGCTCGGGCTCCTCGAGTGCGCGCAGGTGCTCGTCGACCCGCTGCACCCAAAGCTCTGAGACCTCGTCCGCCTGGACCGAAAGCCCCGGGGCCTTGACGACGAGATCTGCGGGCGCGGGGATCCCAAGGTGATCGAGCACGCGCCGCACGACCTCATCGGTGCTCTCGGCTAGCTCCTCGTACGTGACCTTCAGTGGCTCGTATCCGAGTCCGAGGAAGTAAGCGTCCCACGACGCGTCGTGGGCTGTGAGCAGGCGCACGAGGTAGTTGATCGCGCGGAAGGAGAACACGAGCTCCACCGGGCGCTGCTCCTCCCCGGGCTCGCGCTTCCATGATTGCGTCTGCACCGCCTTCCACAACGAGACGGCCTGCCTGATCTTGTTCTCGCGCGTGATCTGGATGTAGCGCAGCCCCGGGAACGCGCGTGAGAGCAGTTCCGGAAGCGTGCGGTCGGCCATCCCGTCGATCCCGCGCAGCAGCTGCGCGAAGTCGCCGAGGTACCCCCACATGAGCTTTGAGCCGAAGACACCGTTGGGAGTGGTCCCCTGCTCGAGCGCCCAATCGAGGTACTTGTCGTAGGTGTCGTGGTGCCACAGCGGGTTCGGTTCTGCTTGACCGTCTGGCATCTCCCGGAAGGCGAGGCGCTCGACGATGTTCGCGTGACGGTTGGGGTCGAAGTACTCATGTGGCCGGCGCGGGAGCCCTGAGCGGCTCAGCGCCTCGAAGTACTCCTTAGGGTGACCGGCCACTCCGGTCTCGTCGAGCGCGTGGCAGAGTAGAGTGCTGCCGCTTCGCGGTGTCGCGCACACGAGGTAGGAGAGCATCGGCGTCATCGCAGAGACCCAGGCAAGTTCATAACCTTGGTGAACAATACACTGTGACTGACCTTCCCAACATCCTCTACCTGCATTCGCACGACACCGGACGCTACGTACAGCCTTACGGCGAGCAGGTGCCGATGCCCAACGTGCAGGCACTGGCCGACCAGGGCGTGCTCTTCCGCCAGGCGTTCTGTGCAGCGCCGACGTGCTCGGCCAGTCGCGCGTGCCTGCTGACGGGCCAGTACGGCCAGAGCAACGGCATGCTGGGGCTCGCCCACCGCGGCTGGTCGCTACGCGACTACCGCCACCACATCGTCAATGTGCTCCGCAGCGTCGGCTACACCTCGACGCTGATCGGCGAGCAGCACATCTCAAAGGAGCCGGAGGTGATCGGCTACGACGAGGTGATGAAGGTCCCGACGACGCGCGTCGAGACGGTCGCGCCGCTGGCGATGGAGGTGCTGCGCCGCCCGCGCGATCGCCCGCTGTTCGTGTCCGTTGGCTTCTTCGAGACACACCGCGAATTCCTCGGTCCGGGCTCGCTGCGAGACGTGCACTACTCAAAGCCCCCGAACAACCTGCCGGACACGCCGGAGGTGCGCGCTGATGTGGCGGCATTCAAGGCGAGCGCACGCTCGCTGGACCACGGCGTGGGCATGGTGCTAAACCAACTCGACGCCTCGGGGCTGTCCGAGAACACGCTGATCATCTTCACGACCGATCACGGGATGCCGTTCCCGGGGGCGAAGGCGACGCTGTATGACCGCGGCCTCGGTGTAACGCTGATCCTGCGCGGACCGGAGCCGTTCCACGGCGGGCGCGTCATCGACTCGCTCGTCTCACACATCGACATCTACCCGACGGTATGCGAGTACCTCGGGATCGAGCGGCCGCCGTTCCTTGAAGGCGTCTCGCTACTGGCGCTGTTACGAGGTCAGGTGGCCAGCGCACGTGAGGAGATCTTCGCGGGCTCCACCTGGCATGCCGCATATGAGCCCCAGCGCGCGATCCGCACGAAGCGCCACAAGTACATCCGACGCTGGGGCGATCGCAAGACGCCGGTCTTGCCGAACACCGACGATGGGCCCAGCAAGGACCTGCTGCTACGCGCTGGCTGGGCCGAGCGGGAGATCGCCAAAGAACAGCTGTATGACCTCGTGTTCGACCCCAATGAGGCAAACAACCTCGCAGACGATCCTGCGCAGGCGGCGCTGCTGGCGGAGCTACGCGCTCGTCTGGAGGCGTGGATGCGCGAGACCAACGACCCGCTGCTGGCCGGCCACGTGGATCCTCCTCCGGGAGTGGAAATCAACTCACCCGACCAGCTGTCCGCGACCGATCCGACGATACGCATCGACTGATCGCAGGCGCGGGCGGCGAGTCGTGTCAGCCGGAGGCGGGCTGCGGCACGCGTTGCTCGAGGAACTCCACCAGCGCGCGTGCGGCGCGCTCTGGCTCGTCGTCCCACAGGAAATGCCCGGCGCCGTCGATGATCATGAGCTCCGAGCCGGGTAGCTCATCGTGGAAGCGGTGCGCCATCGCCACGCCCGCGAAGCGGTCCTGCTCGCCCCACACGATCAGCGCTGGGACGTCGAGCCTGGCAAGCGCACCCTCATAGGGCACGAGCTTGTCGAACTCGCCGGAGCGGTAGAGCGCGAGCTGCGCGAGACGTCGCCTCTCATCGGCGAACGCCTTCCAGTACTCGGCGATCGCCTGATCGCTCATACCGCTTGAGACCGCGTGCATCGCCGCGGCGAAGCCATCGCGGGTGTAGGCGTGAATCAGCTTCTCCCCCTCTCCGGGTGTGCGCATCACGTTCGCGAGGTCATGCCAGCGCCGGTCGGAGAAGAAGCCGCCGTCGGAGATCACGATGGCGCTCACGGCACCCGGATGGTCACACGCCCAGCGCAGCCCGATCGGCACACCCCAGTCGTGTGTCACGAGCACCACCGGACCGAGCTCAAGCGCGGAGACGAAACGCTCGAGTGCCTGCATGTGCTCCTCCCAGGTTCCTGCCTCGCCTGGCTCTGAGTCGCCATACCCGGGCAGGTCCGGAGCGAGCGCCCACCAGCCGGCGTCGGCGAGCACGGGTAGCGCGCGGTGCCACATGTAGGAGGACTCGGGGTAGCCGTGGATGAGCACGACTGGTGGGCCCGAGGGGCTCCCCGCCTGGCGATAGGCCAGCCCACCAGCTTGTGCGAGGCTGCTCATGCGCCGAGTGTAAACCGCGCGCACGCACAGCAACCGCCGCGAGCTCGTCCACATGGCGACTGGGGTACCGTCTGTGTATGAGCTCCCCCACCGCGCAGAGCGACTCCAGACTCTCACCACAGTCATGGCTGACGGCAGAGCTTGAAACGGTCGTGAAAGAGCTTGCGGGCTTCCAGCGAGCATCCGCCTCGCCGGGCGAGCGCCGCGCCGCCGAATGGATCGCGGCGCGAATGCGCGAGCATGGCCACCAGGCAAGCGTCGAGGTCGAGCGCGCCCACGGCGGCTACTGGTGGCCGCTGGGCCTGCTGAACGGTGCTGTGGCGGCTGCCGGGCTGGCGGCACGCCGCTCTCACTCACGCGCGGTGCGCCTGCTGGCGGGGGCGCTGGGTGCCGGAGCAGCGGCGGCCATCTGGGACGAACTGAGCGGCGGGCAACTGTGGTTTCGCCGCGCGGTGCTACCGCACCACGAGACCTACAACGTTCTCGCCGAGGCTGGCGATCCCAACGGCACGGAGACGATCGTGGTGGTGGCTCACCACGACGCCGCACACGGGGGGCTGGTCTTTCATCCGTTCCTGCCGGAGTTCTTCGCAGAGCACTTCCCCGAGCAGTTGGAGCGCTCGAATCAGACCGTGCCGATCATGTTTGCGACTTGGCTTGGGCCGGTGCTGGTGGCGCTCGGCGTGCTCCTCGGTCGCACGAGGCTGCTGCGTGCCGGTTCGTGGCTCGGCGCGGCTACGGCGGCAACGATGGTCGACATCGCCCGCAGCGAGGTGGTCCCGGGCGCCAACGACAACCTGAGCGCTGTCGCGGTGCTACTCGCGCTGGCGCGCTCGCTGGGTGAGCGCCCGGTGGCGGGCGTGCGGGTGCTGCTGCTGTCGACCGGCTCGGAGGAGTCGTTCATGGAGGGCATGCAGGGATTCATGCGCCGCCATCGCGGGGAGCTCGACCCGAGCCGCACGACTGTGCTGTGCCTGGAGTGCGTGGGAAGCCCCACGCTCACGCTGATCGAGGCAGAGGGCATGCTGCGGATGCGCCCCTACAGCGAGAGCGCCCGCCAGCGGGTGGCCGCGGCGGCGCAGGACGTCGGCGTTGAGGTGATACGTGGCCTGCGCACGGTGCTCGCCACGGACGCGCTCGTGGCACTTCGCCGTGGCTATGCAGCCGCCACGCTGGCGTCGATCGACGTGACCAAGTTCCCCTCCAACTACCACTCGCCCAGCGACACGCCGGAGAACCTCCACTGGGACACGATCGAGCGGGCGTTCGCCGTCACCGAGCGTTTCGTCCGCGGTGCCGATCGGCCGGCCACGCGGCAAGAGCCCTGAGCAACAGGCTCTACGCGGCGCGCGTCACTCGCTCCACCACAGGTCGTCGTCGGCGGCCGCCTGCTCGATCTGCTCTAGCGTGAGGTCGGTTTGGCGATCCTCGACCATCGTCTGCAGCGCCTGGCCGATCGTGGGCGCCCACACCCGTCGTGCAACGGCGATCCTGCCTGACTCCTCCTCGAACTGCTTCCATTCGAGCTCGATCAAAGGCACGCGCGCAGGCGGCGCGTCGGCGGGCACCGGGGCACCCCAGCCATACACCGTGATCTGCGCCTGCCAGCCATATGGGCACAGCTCGCCCATCACCGCGAGCGCCTGCCACTGGTCGTTGACCGGCTTGGGTTGCCGATTGCGTCGGCGTAGGTGTCTG
>JBEKAM010000239.1:0-4986 GCA_050015915.1 Solirubrobacteraceae bacterium | reverse complement strand
GCCACGGGCGCCGGCCAAAGCACCGCCGCGCCGGTAGCAATCGCCGCCACACCGTCGCAGCAGCGGGCGATCACCCACGCCGTGAATACCAAGCCGGAATCGGTCAAATTCGGCGACGCTGTGGTCCATCCTGGCGTTGTGCACGTCGGGATTGCTTCGGCGCTCAGCTCGCTGCCGACGCCGTTGCTCGCAACCCTTGCCTTCCTACTGGCCTGCCTGCTCGTCGTGGCTGGCGGCACCCTACGCAACCGTGTCCGTGCCAACCGCTCAGACTGAGGCGCCACCGGCGTTCAGCGCGCCGGCGCCAACGCCCGTGACACCGCGCACCGAACGGCCGCGCCACACGCCTACCGCAGCGCTGCTCGGCTCTGCTCGAACGGGGCTGTGGGGGATGACGCTGCTGATCGCCGCAATCTTCTGCTTCATCACCTTCCACGCCAAGGGCGGTCTGAACCTCGAAACGATGACGAGCACCGAGCTTGCGCTCACGCTCGGCGCCGGCGTAGTGGTGGCCGCATCCGTGATTCTCGCGGCACCACGCCAGCGCATGTATGGGCTGTGGCCCACCGGGCTGCTGCTCGCGTTTTCCGCACTGACAGCACTGTCGATCGTCTGGTCGGTGCAGCCCGACCACAGCTGGCAGGACTCTGGGCGGATGCTCGCCTACAGCGGCGTGTTCGCCGCAGGGGTCGCGCTCGTGCGCGTGCTCCCGGAGCGCTGGCCGGCGATCCTCGGTGGGCTGACACTGGCGGCGGTAATTGTGTGTGGCTATGCGCTGCTGACCAAGGTCTTCCCCGCGAGCCTCGATCCAGCGAACACATTCGCCCGCCTCAATGAACCCTACGGCTACTGGAACGCAGTCGGCCTGAGCGCCGCTATGGGCGCCATCTGCTGCCTGTGGCTCGGCGCCCGCCGCACTGGTCACGCGCTGTTGCGTGCGCTCGCCTATCCGGCGATGAGCCTCGTGTTGTTGACGCTGGTGCTCGCCTATTCGCGCGGTGCACTGGTGGCGCTCGCTGTGGGCTTGGCCCTGTGGTTCTGCGTGGTGCCCCTACGTCTGCGCAGCGCCGCGTTGCTGATCGTGGGAGCGTGCGGGGCAGGCGTCGTGGGGGCATGGGATTTCTCCAGGCACGCGCTCACCGCGGAAGCTGTTCCGTTGGCTGAACGCACTGCCGCAGGACACCAGTTGGGAGCGCTCGTCTTGGCGATGCTCGCAGCGCTCACGCTCGTGGGGATCGCCATCGGTTTCTGCACCGGCCGCCGGGCACCATCACTACTGGCGCGACGCCGTGCCGGAACTGTGCTGATGGCGGCGGTCGTGCTCGCGCTGATTGCCTTCGTAGGAGCGCTCGCCGTCAGCCACCGCGGGCTCACGGGGAGCGTCTCGCACGCTTTCAACGACCTCACCAACGCGAACGCGAAACCGCCTGGCAACACCCCGGGACGACTGACAGCCGTTGCGAGCGAGCGGGCGCGATACTGGAAGGAGGCACTGCAAGTATTCGACGCCAACCCCCTGTTCGGCGCCGGTGCCGAAGGCTATGCAACAGCGCACCTGCGCTACGAAACGCAGACGCTCGAAGTTAGGCACGCCCACAGCTTCATCCTGCAGACGCTCGCCGATCTCGGCTTGATCGGCCTGCTCGTGGCGCTGGCGCTGCTGTTCACGTGGTTGGCCGCGGCAGGACGCGCGACGCATCCGTTCAACCGCCGTTGGATGGGTTGGCGAGCGTGGCTTCAAGTCCGCACTGCGGGCGAGCGGCCGGGCTGGCGCCCCATACGCGAGCGTGCGCTCAGGCGCTACACGCCCGAGCGCATCGGCATGCTGAGCATGCTGTGCCTCGTGGTCGTGTTCGGCGCACACTCGCTGATCGACTGGACTTGGTACGTGCCCGGCGACGCTTGTGTGGCACTGCTCTGCGCCGGCTGGCTCGCCGGCCGCGGCCCGCTGTGCGCAAGCTCGAGCGCTGTCGGCGCTACTGACAGCACCACAGACCTGGCCAGCTCGCGCCTCGCAAGCTCCGCCACCGCGGGCCCCGCCAGATATGCGCGACCGAGCAACACGCGCATGCTGACCGCAGCAGCGGTGATTGTCGCGGCGTTGCTGACCGCCTGGTCGCAGTGGCAGCCACAGCGCTCAGAAGAAGCCCGCGCGGAAGCCGATGCGCGGCTGGAAGCACACAACCAGCCTGCAGCGCTTGCAGCTGCCGACAGCGCCGTCGCACGCGACCCGCTATCGGTCGAAGCACTGTTTACGCTCGCAAGCGTTCAGCAGGTCGCAGGCCAGCCGTTGCGCGCTCGTGCAACGCTCGCGCGAGCGGTACGGCTGCAGCCGTCCAATCCGCAAACGTGGCTTGTGTTAGGACGATATGACCTGACCAATAACAACCCGCAGAGTGCCATCCAGGAGCTGCAGGCGGCCATCTACCTTGACCCCGAGTCGATCTCAGCGGAAGCGATCGCCAACGGCCAGCGCGAAGCGATCGAAATCCATAACGACTATCTGCAGGCGCTGACGGTAGCCGCAGCGCAGCGGGAAGCGCGAGCGCACGCAGCTGCCGTGCGGCAGGCCGCGATCAGAAGCGCGAGCGCGTCGCGTTCGCGAGCAAAAGCCGGCGGGCCAACGGGAGCCCACCACAGCTCCGTACTGCGATCGCCTCGAAGCCGAAATCCCCAATCAGCTGGGTGAGCGTGTCGCGGTTGTAGAAGCGCACGTGCTCGCCGCGCGGATCGAAGTGCGCTGCAAACGCCCGCGTGGAGAGCCCTAGCCGGACGAGCGTCAGGGGTCCGTGGGCAGGGGTGCTCACCAGCAGGCTGCCGCCTGAACGCAGCACGCGACGGACCTCAGACAGCCACGCCGCCGTATCGACCACGTGCTCGAGCACCTCCCCCGCCCACACCACGTCGAAGCTCGCATCGTCTAGATCCCAGGGACCCTCCTCGGGCACAAGCCGCACGTCGAGCTCGGGGTCGCGCGCGAGCGCGCGCCGCAGCGGCTCCTCCGCGACGTCGATCCCCACGACAGCCGCGCCCGCCTGTGCCAGTCGGGCGGTGAAGCATCCCTCCGCGCAGCCCACGTCCAGCACGCGCTCACCCGCTCGCACGCGCTCCAGCAGAAAGCGACTGCGTAGCGCGAAGTCCGACGGCTCCAGCCCTTCCGGCAGACCCTGCCAGAAGCCTTCGTGGTACTCGCGTGAGGGCATCGTCGTGCAGTATGGCTTTCAGATCTACCCACCGGCTGACAGAGCCATTAGTGTTCGCGCAATGCAAGCCTCGGGACCCGAGTGAGGGTCGCATTCGACAGCCGCCCGGCATCCGATCCGGATGGCGTCGGACGCTACTCGCGCTGCCTGCTGGTGGCGCTGGGCGAGACGGTCGCGCCCCGCGACGAAATCCTCGAGACGCATCGGCCGTCGGCGCTCGCGCGCTCACGCAGCGCGGACGTCTTCCATTCACCGTGGATGGACGGAGCGATGCTGCACAGCCCCTGCCCGATGGTCGTCACCATCCACGACCTCTCAGCGCTGAAGCGCCGCAGCGAGCACTTGCGGGGGGGCCTGCGCCAGCGCCTGCGCCAACTCGCTGTACAACGCGCTGCCGGCGTGATCGTTCCCAGCGAGGCCGTTGCGGGCGACGCGGTCGACCACCTGAAGCTCGAACGCGAGCGTGTCACCGTGATCCCCGAGGCAGCCGCTGCCGTCATGTATCCGCGCTCTGAGCAGCAGATCGCCGACGTCAGAGCCAGCTTTAGCCTGCCTGAGCGCTTTCTCGTGTGGGTCGGCAGTTTGCGCCACCCTGACCCCGGCAAGCACCTCGCCAAGCTCGCCGCCGCACCCCGCCGGCTGCCGCTCGTGCTGGTGGGCTCCACGCGACCATGGGCGCGCGAGCTGCCGAACGTGATCCTCACCGGCCAAGTCTCAGACGAGCAACTCGCTGCCATCTACAGCGGCGCGCACGCACTGATGCTGTCATCAAAGGACGAGGGCTTTGGCCTACCTGCCGTCGAGGCACTGGCCTGCGGCACGCCGGTGGTGGCATGCGAGTCGCCCGCGCTACGCGAGGTCCTGGGCGATCGGGCCAAGTTCGTGGCACCAGGCGACATGACAGCCCTCATCGAAGCTGCCCAGGAAGCTCAGCGACCCGCGCCTTCGCCACCGTCATGGAGCTGGCAGGACGCCGCGCGCGCCACCTGGAGCGTGTATGCGCGCGCAGCTGCCGCCACCGAGCAGCCCCGGCCGGCAGCGAAGCTCAGTAGGCGCCCCGCCGTGTGAACACGGCGGGGATCGTCTTCAGCAGAATCGTCAAGTCCAGCGCCAACGACCAGCTCTCCAGATAAAGGAAGTCCAGGTGCACGAGCTCGTCGAAATCGAGCTCCGAGCGACCCGATACCTGCCATAGCCCCGTTATCCCCGGCAGCACCAGGTAGCGCTTGCGGTGCCAGTCGTCGAGCATCGCGTAGTCACGTTCGGGTAGCGGACGCGGGCCCACCAGCGACATATCCCCACGCAGCACGTTCACCAGCTGTGGCAGCTCATCCAGCGAGAAGCGCCGAAGCAGTCGACCAACCCGGGTCAGACGGGGGTCGTCACGAATCTTGAACAGCGCACCTGAAGCCTCGTTGAGCTCTTCCAGATCCGCTTGGAGCTCCTCTGCGTCGGTGTGCATCGTGCGGAACTTCAAGCACGCGAACGGACGCTGGCCGATGCCACGGCGCATTGAGCGGTACACGATCGGCCCGCGAGAGCTGACGCGCACAGCGATTGTGATCGCCAAAAGCAGCGGGCTCGCCAGCGCCAGCAGCAGCGTCGCGCCGATGATGTCAAACGTACGCTTTAGCGCGAAGTCAACACCCTCGAACACGGGCGGGCCGAGCTCGAACAGCGGCACCGACTGCCCCGGGACGAGCTCCGCGCGGTGGATCAGGATCTCCATTGTCGACGGCGCCAGGCGCACGCGCACACCGCGCTGATGGCACTGGTCGACGAG
>JBEKAM010000238.1:0-5008 GCA_050015915.1 Solirubrobacteraceae bacterium | reverse complement strand
CGCCTGCCAGCGGTCCGAGCACCGCTGCGATCGCCCCCCACGCCGTCCAGCTGCCGATCGCCGCGCCGCGCTCGTCCTCTGCGAACGTGTTGACGATCACCGCAAGCGAGCTCGGCACGAGGAGCGCCCCCGCCACCCCCTGCACCGCGCGCGCCGCCACCAGCGCACCGATCGACGGCGCGAGCGCACACGCAAGCGAGGCCACCCCGAACCCGGACACGCCGAGCGCGAACACCCGCCGCTCGCCGAACAGGTCACCCAGCGAGCCCCCGATCAGGATCAGCGATCCGAGCGTCAACAGGTAGCCGTTCACAACCCATTGCTGCGCCGCAAGGCCGCCCCCCAGCTCTCGCTGGATCGTAGGCAGCGCCACGTTCACCACCGTCCCGTCGAGCGTCACGATCCCCGAGCCCATGATGCATGCGACCAGTGTCAGCCGCTTGGCTTTGGCGAGGTTGCTGCTCGCCCAGGGGCCGCCGCTCACCGACCCAGCCCCCATGCTCTCAGCCGAGGCTGTGCTCGGACGCATGCATCAACGCGCCCCGCCCGACCTGTGAGATCTCGGTGTAGCCGCTCAGCGCAAGCGTCAGGTCGAGCTCCGCCAGCAGACAGCGCAGCACGTATTCGACCCCTGCCCGCCCGTCGATCGCAAGGCCCCACATGTAGGGGCGGCCGAGGCACACCGCGTTGGCGCCCAGGGCCAGCGCCTTGAAGATGTCAGCGCCTGTGCGGATACCGCTGTCGAACAGGATCGTGAAGTCCCTGCCGACAGCCTCGCGAACCGCGGGCAGCGCATCGAGCGCGCCAATCGAGCCATCGACCTGGCGACCACCGTGGTTGGAGACGATCAGCCCGTCAACGCCCGCATCGAGCGCCCGCCGCGCATCGTCGGCACGGATGATCCCCTTGAGCACAATCGGCAGCGTGGTCTGTTCGCGCAGCCACGCGAGATCGTTCCAGGTCACCGTGGGGTTGGCGAACTGGTAGGCCCAGTGACCGATCGCGGGCCCCGGGTCCTCCTCGGGGGTCTTCTCAAGCCCGCCGCGGAAGACGGGGTCAGAGAAGTAGTTGGCGACACCTTCAGCTTTCAGGAACGGCAGATAGGCGTTCTGCAAATCGCGTGGCCGCCAGCCGAGCATCCACGTGTCGAGCGTCACCACGATCGCTTCATACCCGGCGTCCGCGGCGCGGGCAACGAAGCTCTGGGCGAGGTCGCGGTCCTTGGGCCAGTACAGCTGATACCAGCGGCTGGCGTTACCAACTGCATCGGCGACGTCCTCGATCGTGTGCGACGCGGCGGTGGAGAGGATGAACGGCAGTCCCTGTGCGGCGGCAGCACGACCGACGGCCAACTCGCCCTCAGGGTGGACGATCGACTGCACCCCCACTGGTGCGAGCATCAGCGGCGCCGGCATCGCCGTGCCGAGCACCGTCGTTGAGAGGTCCCGCTGGGAGACATCGCGCAGCATCCGCGGCAGGATCTCCCAGCGCTCGAACGCCCGCAGGTTCGCCGCCATCGTCAGCTCAGCGCCCGCGCCACCCGCGACATAGCCGAACGCCTCCGGGATGAGGATCTCCCGCGCGCGCTCTTCCAGCGCCGCCGCCAACAGTGGCTGCGGCGGGACCTGATCCGCGAGCCCCCCGGCATAGATCTCGTACTGGAAGTTCGCGTAAGGCTGCTCCTGCAGTGCTGGGTCGGCGTCGCTCATCAGACAGACCCTAGTTCTTCATCGCTGTTGACATGAGCTTGAGAGACTGTTCAGGAGACGTTTCTCGTTGTGTGGATTGCTGAGGAGTAGCGATGGCAAGGACCGATCACCCGATGACACGCAGGCAGCTGCTTCGCTCGGCAGGGATTGGCGCGGCCGGGCTAACGCTTGCGGGTACCGTCGGCGAGCTCGTCTCCGGGGCATTGGCATCATCGCGCAGTACCGCTCCCCCAGCCGCGCCGCGCTGGCATTCGCGCCCCGATCTGCAGATTCCGACGCTGACGGTCACCCGGAGCGAGCCCGGCGTCTCCACCGACCCGATTTTCCTCGCCCCCTACAACGCGCCCAACGGACAGGCTGGCGCGGTGATCGTCGACAACAGCGGCGAGCCGATCTGGGAGAACCCGCTGGCGGGCAAGGTGACGACCAACTTCCGCGTGCAGAGCTACCGCGGGAGCCCCGTGCTGACGTGGTGGCAGGGAGACATCGAATACGGCCACGGCGTGGGCGAATACGTGATCGCGGACACCAGCTATCAGACGGTTCGTCGCGTACAGGCGGCACGCGGCCTGCGCGGCGACCTGCACGAGTTCGTGATCACGCCCCGTGATACGGCGCTGTTGACGAGCTACGTGATCACGAACGCAGACCTCTCCGCGGTGGGCGGCTCGCGCAAGGGCACGATCCAGGACGCGATCTTCCAGGAGATCGACCTGGCAAGCGGCGAGCTGCTGCTCGAGTGGCATAGCCTCGATCACATCCCCCTGGAGGAGTCCTACTCCCCCGTGGAAGCCAAGTGGGACTTCTTCCACATCAACTCGGTGGACCTCTACGACGACGAGCACCTGCTGGTATCTGGACGCAGCACCCACACGCTCTACAAGATCGACGGGCAGGGCAACATCGTGTGGCGCCTGGGTGGCAAGCACAGCGATTTCAACATCGGCCCGGGCGCCAACTTCGCGTGGCAGCACGACGCACGCCGCCAGCGTGACGGGACGATCACGGTTTTCGACAACGGCGCCACGCCAGCCGTCGAGCGGCTCTCCCGCGGGCTGATCCTGGATGTCGATGAGCCGACCATGAGCGCCACGCTGCTCAACCAGTACACCCACCCGGGGATCCTCTCCGGCAGCCAGGGCAGCGTGCAGCTGCTGGCGAACGAAAACGTGTTCGTGGGCTGGGGAGAAATCCCGCGGGTAAGCGAGTTCGATTACTCCGGGCGGGTTGTCTTCGACGCTGTGCTCGGCAAGACCTACGAGTGCTACAGGGCCTTCCGCCTGCCGTGGACAGGCACTCCCGCGGATGCACCTGCGATCGCGCTAGTGGGCGGCGGGCGCGGGTTTACCGCGTACGCGAGTTGGAACGGGGCGACGGAGGTCGCGAGCTGGCAGCTACTCGCGGGCGCCGGCGCGGACGCCCTCAGCCCAGCGGCAAGTACACGCGCTCGCGGCTTTGAGAGCTCGCTGCGGAGCAGCGCGGCAGGCCCCTGCTTCGCGGTGCGGGCGCTCGACCGCTGGGGTGGGACGCTCGGTCAGTCGCGCGTGCGGACGCTCAGCAGCTGACGGACCTCAGCAGCTCACGAGTGGAGAGCCGGGAGCACGCAGCGCGTAAGCACTGCTGCGCACACCGTTGCGGCCCCCACGCTTGGCCTCATACAGCGCGGCATCGGCCTCGGCGCAGAGGCGCTCGTAGTCGAACACGTCGCCGTGCCCGGAGGCGCTGACGCCGAAGCTCATCGTCACGCGCAGGCCGCCGCCGACGGTGTCCGCGGAGACCCCTTGACGCAGCCGCTCCGCCATCGCCACCGCCTGCTCGAGGTCGGCGCCGGGCAGCAGCACGAGAAACTCCTCGCCGCCGATGCGGTAGGCGAGGTCGAACGCGCGCAGCTGCTTGCGCAGCATGTAGGCAACGTCCTGCAGGACGGCGTCGCCGGTGGCGTGCCCGTGGGTGTCGTTGACGTCCTTGAAGTGGTCGAGGTCGCCCACGATCAGCCCCACCGGCTGGCCGGTGCGCTGCGACTGGTGGGTCAGCTCGACAACGCGGCCATCGAGCGCGTGGCGGTTGAGCATGCCGGTGAGCTGATCGATGATCGCCTCGCTGCGGTGGCGGACGTCGGAGTGCATCAGCGCGGTCGACAGGATCGCCACGGCGATCGTTAGCGCCAGCGGCATGATCAGAAGCGGCGGATGCACGAGCACCGCATGCGCATTCACGCCGAAGGCTACGGCCAGCAGCATCACCACGGTGACGACCACGCCGGCGATCACCCCCCGCACGGGGAAGCGCGCGCTGAGCGTCACGATCGGGATCGCAAACCATGACATCGCGGGCGAGGTGGGCCCGCCGGTGAGCGCAACGCTGGTGACGATCATCACCTGGGAGACGGTCCAGGCGGCGAGCAGCAGGTACTCGGTGTGGGTGACGCGCTCGAGTGCAGCATCGGCGAGCTTGAACACAACTCCGGCGAGTGCCAGCGGGATGATCGTCCACCAGCCGAGCCATGGCCCGCAGATCAAGAGTGCAGCGGCGATCACGATGAACGAGCGTTGACGAACGGGCGCCACCAGCCGGTCCATGTCGAGCATCCGCTCGCGGTCCATCTCATCGCCGATCAGCCACGAGGCGGGGGTGCTCTGCGCGCCGGGCACGGAATCGGTGGCGCTACGTTCGCGCTTGGGGCGCGTCAGAGAACGTGTGAGAGCTTGCGCCATGGGCGGCCTATCGGCGGTCGCTACCACAATTGAAAACAGCTGTCGATCTAATCGACACATTGGCTTTTGGCCACCGTCATGGTGTCAAGGCGACCAAGCTTGCCGCTGGCGCGCTGGGCGCCCCGGCGAATGCTCAGCCGAGCACGATCTCGGCGGCGCTGCGCAGCGTGGCTGCGTCGCCGGAGATGAGCAGCGTGGTGACGACCGACTCACGCCACTTGGCGAGGTCGTCGCGAATCTTCTCGCGGCTGCCGATCAGCGATAGCTCTTCGATCAGCTTCGTGGGGATCTTCGCGCCCGCCTCATCCTTCTTGCCGCTCAGATACAGCTCCTGGATCTCGTCGACCTCACGCTCGTAGCCCATGCGGATGGGAACGTTGGCGTGGAAGTTGGCACCTTTGGCGCCCATGCCGCCGAAGTACAGCGCGTAGAACGGCCGCAGCGCATCGGCTGCCCCCTCGATGTCGTCGGTGACGATCAGCGGCACGGTGGCGCACACCTCGAAGTCGGCGGCGCTGCGACGTGCGCCCTCGCGCCCCCAACCCTCCTCGAGCGATGGCTTGTAGAGCTCGTCGTAGACACTCG
>JBEKAM010000237.1:0-5009 GCA_050015915.1 Solirubrobacteraceae bacterium | reverse complement strand
ACGTGACCAAAGGTCAGGAGCTGATCGTCTCGGGGATGCTGATCTGGCTGACGAATTTCCTGATCTTCGCCCTGTGGTACTGGGAGATGGACCGTGGTGGTCCCGGCCGGCGTGCGGCCGGCCACGACGGACCGCCGGACTTCCTGTTCCCGCAGATGTCCGACGACCACATCGAGCCGCGTTACTGGCGACCACAGTTCATCGACTACTTGTATGTATCGCTGACGAACGCCACCGCGTTCTCCCCCACGGACACGATGCCGCTGACGCCGATGGCGAAGCTCGTCATGGGGGTGCAGTCGATCGTCTCGCTGGTCACGATCGGGCTAATCGTCTCGCGCGCCGTGAACATCCTCTAGCCGGCTGCACGACCTACATCTAGCTGGCCATGCTCGGCTCGATCGCAAGCGCCTGCGCGACCAAGTCGTGCACCTCTTTGCCGGCACCGAGTGCGAGCGCCCGCCTGAGCGCCTCCAGGGCCCCCTCCCGGTCCACCAGCTGCAGCCGCAAGCGCCCCAGGCGCTCCCACGCGCCAGCGTCGGATGGGCCACGCAGCGCCGCCCGCTCGGCGGCCTCCTCGGCGAGATCCACGGCACCCATGTCTTCGTAGATCCTCGCCGCGAAGCGGTGGGCGGCGGGCCGGCTACCGTCGACGCGCGCCCAGTCGCGCACCGCGCGGGCAGCCTCCTCGAGCTTGCCAGCGTTCCAGAACGCGAGCGTCATCAGCCGCAGCACGGCGACGTTGCGGGGCTCGGCATCCCGGGCGTAGATCAGCCGCTGGGCTGCCAGTAGGTACTCGCCTTCGGCCATCGCGCGCTGCGCTGCGATGAGGAAGCGTTCGACCCGCTCCTCAGCTGGATCGGGCTTGGAGAAGTCAACGAATTTCATGCTGCCCGCTGGCACCGTGCGAATGCCGTGGCTGAACTTGACGCGCGCCCATTGCTGGACTTCCTCGCCAGCCGCTACTGGATCGGAGGAGAAGTAGATGCCCGCGACGGTCCCTACCCCCCACTCGGGATAGGTGAGGCAGCGGGCGTAACGGTGGACGACCGAATGGTCGGGGACGCGGCTGCCGAACGGATCGTTTTCGGCGCGGTCTTTGGCCATCGCCCGCGCACGCTGTTCGGTTTCGTAGTTGCGTCGGCCGGCCTCCTCACGCTCCCGGCGCGCGGCAGCAGCGCTGACTTTGACGGCGTTGGCCGAGACCTTCCCTCCCCGCGAGCCCTCCGCCAGGCGCTCCAGCTGGTCGGCCGCCTCGTTGATCGCCTTCAAATGGCGCTCGTGCTCGAACTGTCGGCCCTGCGGCGCCACATCCGGGTGCCAGCGCTTGGCCATCCGCCTGCGCGCGAGCTGCACGTCGCGCTTTGTGAACGGCGGCTCGAGCTCCAGCAGGAGCAGGTGCTGCTCGACGTCGAGAACGGTGGTAGGCATGACCCGACAACGTTAGCGAGCGTTGGCGAAAGTGGGCGGGATTCTCTGGGTGGGTGGGCCTTCTATCCTCCGTGCGGAATGTCCTCTCAGTACATCTTCACGATGCACCGCCTGTCCAAGGTCCACCCGCCGGACAAAACGGTGCTGGACGACGTCACGCTGGCGTTCTACCCCGGCGCGAAGATCGGTGTGCTCGGCTACAACGGCGCGGGCAAGTCCTCGCTGCTGCGGATCATGGCCGGTGTCGACCAGGAGTATCGCGGCGAGGCGGCGCTTGCGCCTGGCGCAACCGTGGGGATGCTCGAGCAGGAGCCGCATCTGGACGAGTCCAAGGACGTCAAAGGCAACGTCGAGGACGGCGTCGCCGAGACCAAGGCGCTGCTCGACCGCTTCAACGAGCTGGCCGCCAACTACTCCGATGAGACCGCTGAAGAGTTCGGCAAGATCCAGGCGAAGATCGAAGCCGCCGACGCGTGGAACCTTGAGACGCAGCTCGAATACGCGATGGACGCGCTGCGCCTGCCACCCCCGGACGCTGACGTGAGCAAGCTCTCAGGCGGCGAGCGCCGCCGTGTGGCGCTCTGTCGCCTGCTGCTGCGCGCGCCGGACCTGCTGCTGCTGGATGAGCCCACCAACCACCTGGACGCCGAGTCGGTCGCGTGGCTCGAGCAGCACCTGTCCGAGTACAAGGGCGCGATCGTGGCGGTGACCCACGACCGCTACTTCCTCGACAACGTCGCCGGCTGGATCCTCGAGCTCGACCGCGGCAAGGGCATCCCCTACCAGGGCAACTACTCGAGCTGGCTCGAGCAGAAGCAAACGCGCATGGCCCAGGAAGAGCGCTCGGAAAAGGGACGCGAGCGCACGATCGCGGCGGAGCTCGAATGGGTGCGCACGAACCCCAAGGGCAAACGCACGAAGTCCAAGGCGCGCCTGGCTCGCTACGAGGAGCTGATCGCCGAGGACCGCAACATCAAGCTCGACGAGGTCCAAATCCACATCCCTCCGGGACCGCGCCTCGGCGACAAGGTCCTGACGGCGACCGACGTGTCGAAGGGATTCGGCGATCGGCTGCTGATCGAGTCGCTGTCGTTCGACCTACCCCGCGCGGGCATCGTCGGCGTGATCGGAGCCAACGGCGCGGGCAAGACGACGCTGTTCAGGATGATCACCGGCGAGGAGAGCCCCGACAGTGGCAAGCTCGAGCTCGGCGACACCGTCCAGCTTGCGTACGTCGATCAGTCGCGTGACTCGCTCAATCCTGAGAAGACGGTGTGGGAGGAGATTTCAGAAGGCTACGAGCACATCAAAGTGGGCGATCGCGAGGTCAACTCGCGCCAGTACACGGCCGGCTTCAACTTCAAGGGCTCCTCTCAGCAGGCACGCATCGGCAAGCTCTCCGGCGGAGAGCGCAACCGCGTACACCTGGCCAAGCTGCTGCGCAGCGGCGGCAACCTGCTGCTGCTGGACGAGCCCACGAACGATCTCGATGTGGACACGCTACGGGCGCTGGAGAACGCGCTGCTGGCATTCCCGGGCTGCGCGATCGTGATCTCCCACGATCGCTGGTTCCTGGACCGCGTGGCAACGCACGTGCTTGCGTTCGAGGGCGACTCACAGGTGACGTGGTTCGAGGGCAACTTCGAGGCCTATGAGGAGCACCGCCACGCCACGCTCGGAGCGGCAGCCGATCGCCCCCACCGCATCACCTACAAGCGGCTCGTACGTGGCTGAGCCGCAGTCCGGCGAGACGCCCGTCGACGCCACCTCGCTCGCAGCAAACGCTCAGACAGCGCCAACAACCAAGTTCGACCGCGACACCGCCGTGTGGCGCGAAGCAGAGTCAACGTCTGGCACGATATTCGGCGCCGAGATAGCGCCCGACTGGCGTGCCGGGCGTGGACCACACGGCGGCTATCTCGCAGCGATACTGCTGCGCGCGCTGATCGACACGGTCGCAGACGACGCCCGCGCACCGCGCTCGCTGACGATCCACTACGCCCGCGCACCTGAGCACGGCCCCGTCCAGATCAGCACCACGATCGAGCGGCAGGGACGCTCGCTGAGCACGCTTTCAGCGCGGATGCAGCAGGACGGCGAGCTGATCGCGATCGTGCTGGCCGCGTTCTCGACACCGTGGGGCGGACCTGAGATCTCCGACGTGCGGATGCCAAACGTCGAGCCGGCCGACGCCTCGCGCGAGGGCATCAAGCTGATCGAGCGTGGTGGCCCCGAGTTCGCCCACCACATCGTCCTGCAACCGCGCATGGAGGGCAGCGTGTTCGCGGAGGGTGAGCAGCCGATGCAGATCCGCGGCTGGATCGGGCTCGCAGAACCTCGTCCGATCGACGCGCTGTCGCTGGCTTTCTTCAGCGACGCGCTGATCCCAGCGCCCTACATGCGCATGTCTGAGCCCGCCGCCGTTCCGACGGTCGATCTGACCGTCCACTTCCGCGAGCGTCTGCGCCCGGCGGCGGACGCCGACCCACGGGAGCTATGCCTGGCGCAGACCACCACTGAGCTCATCCACGACGGCTTCTTTATCGAGGACGGCTTGATCTGGGCCGCCGATGGGACGCTCCTGGCACATTCGCGCCAGCTGGCGATCGTAATTCCATTCTCCAGGCGTTAGGCTCGCAGCCCCCAACAGGCACCCGACAGTTAGGCGTGAACGCAATGGCCGACTACACCGCAAAGAAAATCACCGATATGGAGGCCAGCTCGGGCGGCGGCTTCGTCAAGGCACGCGCCTCACTGGGCCTGACCGCCTTCGGCTGTCAGGTGATCCAGCTCCCGCCTGACTATGGCGACTATCCCGAGCACGATCACGGGGAGAGCGGCCAGGAGGAGATGTACGTGACGCTCGGTGGCTCCGGGTGGATCGACATCGAAGGTGAGCGCGTCGATCTCGACCCGGACACGTTCGTACGCGTGGCGGCGGAGCCGCGACGCAAGGTCTACCCAGGGCCAGAGGGCCTGCGCCTGCTCGTGGTCGGCGGCTGCCCCGGCGAGCCGTACAAGATCTGGTCGAGATCAGAGCTGAGCGCCAGCTAGCGCGCGAAGGACGTCTCGCGTGTCAGCCGCAACGCAGCAGCCGCGATCAGACGAGCACTCGCGTGCACGTCCACGAGCTGGACAAGCTCCACGGGCGAGTGCATGTAGCGGATGGGGATCGACACGAGGCCGGTGGGCACGCCGCCGCGACTGAGGTGCACGGCGTCCGCGTCCGTGCCGGTGGCACGCCCGGAAGCCTCGACGGTGAAGGGAATCTTCTCCGCCTCCCCCGCCTCCACTAGCAGCTCAAAGACCGCGTTGTTGAGCGTTGAACCACGTGTGATCACAGGGCCAGTGCCGAGCTCGTGCTTGCCCGCTTCCTTGATGTCGATGCCCGGAGCGTCCGTCGCATGGGTGACGTCCACGACGATCGCCGCGTCTGGCTGCAGCGAGAAAGCGCTCGTGCGCGACCCGCCGAAGGTTGTCTCCTCCTGGGCCGCCGCCACCGCAGCGATCTCCCACTTGGCGCCCCCGGACTCAGCCACCAGGCGAGCGGCCTCCAACGCCACGAACGATCCAAGGCG
>JBEKAM010000236.1:0-5011 GCA_050015915.1 Solirubrobacteraceae bacterium | reverse complement strand
ATGCGGGAGCTGACGGCGATCGACCTGGCGGCGATCGTGCGCGCATACCCGTGGCCGCCCGAGGGCGTGGTTTGTGATGTTGCCGGTGGGATTGGAACGCTGCTCGCTGCGATCCTCGAGCGACGGGAGCGTGCGCACGGCATCTTGATCGACGCTCCTGAGGTACTTGCCGAGGCGGAGGGATTCCTGCGTTCTCGCGGGGTCCTTGACCGGGTGCAGCGGCAGACAGGCGATCTCTTCGGCGATCTCGATGCGCGCGCGGATGTGTACGTACTCAAGTGGATCTTGCACGACTGGAGCGACGATGCCTGTCGTGAGATCTTGGGCCGCGTGCGGGCGACGATGCCCACTGGAGCGAGGATCGTGACGATCGATCAGCACCTCGAGCCCAACCGCCCGAACTCCGTCAGCTCGATGGTTGACCTGCTGATGCTGGTCGAGTGTGAGGGAGGGCGCGAGCGCTCGCCAGCCCAGGTGCACGAGCTGATGCGCGAGGCGGGGATCATTCCCGCTCGGGTTCGCCACGCAGGGCTGCACATGCTCGTCGAGGGCATCGCGGGGTAGCGCGATTCGCGCGTCTGGGCCGCCCGCACTCAAGCGTGGGCGGCCCAGGTCCGAATACCTACACAGATGGGCACCCGATCGTCTCAGTTGCTATGGCATCCGCCAGGCTCCATCGGGGCGAGGCTCGCTAGCGAGCGGCCATTGCGGGCGAGGAGAGGGGCGACGCCGCTGCGTGCGCTTGCGCGGCGGCTGACCGTTGGTCGCCCCGCGATCGCGTGGGCGCTGGCACTGCTGTTTGTCTTCAAGGGCCTCATTGCTCTCGCCAGTGCTGCCTTCCCAATCAGCACAACTGAGCCGGTGGCGCTGGTTGGCGCGACCGGTGCATTCGGGATCGCCGCAGGGTGTCTGGTGTGGCTACTGGCGAGCAGGATCTCGCTGCTGGGCTTCGAGCTGCTCGCCGCGGCCGGCTCGCTCATGACGAGCATGCTGATCGCGCACGCGAACACCCACGGCGGGATGATGCTCGCCGCGTTCGCCTACCCGTGGATCGCCATCTACGCTGCGCACTTCTTTCCTCGCCGGGCGGTCAACGCTCAAGGCTTTTTGATCTCGCTCGGCTTCGGCGTGGCGCTGGCGCTCAGCCATCTGTCGCATGTCGTCATCTATTGGGTGGTTGTGACGGTCACGATCTGGTCGATCTGCATCTTGCTGGGGAATCTCAGCGAGAGCCTGCGTCGCCAGGTCGGCACCGACTACCTCACTGGCCTGCTCAACCGCAGCGGCTTCATGGCTGCGGCATTGCGCGAGCGCGCGCTTGCCAATCGCACGGGCGCGCAGCTGACGGTCGCGGTGATCGATCTCGACGATTTCAAGCTTGTCAACGACCATGCGGGGCACGCTGCTGGTGATCGGCTGCTGGCGGACCTCGCGCGCAGCTGGCGCGAGCGGATGCGGCCCAGCGACATCCTTGCCCGCCACGGCGGCGACGAGTTCGTGCTGCTGCTCCCCTGCACCGGGCCAGCCGGTGCGCAAGCCGCCCTCAAACGCCTGCGCGGCGGCGATGACCTTGTCGACTGGTCGATTGGCCTTAGCGAGTGGCTGCCTGGGGAGGACCTGGACACGCCGCTCGCGCGCGCGGACAAGCACCTATATGAGGCCAAGCTCGCCGCGAGCCGCGGGTCGCGGGCAGGCACGGCCAGAACAACAGTTGAGAGCGTCAGTCGCGCCGGCGCCGCGCTTCGCCCTCGCAGCTGCTGAAGCTCAGACGAGGGCTCTGTCTGCGGCCCACTGATGCAGGAAGGCCTCAGTGTCGGCTGCATCGAGTGGGCGGGCGAAGAGGAAACCCTGCCCGCTGTCGCAGCTCTCGCCCTGCAGCAGGGTCAACTCGTGTGCTTGCTCGATGCCCTCGGCGAGCGTCTCGATAGAGAGCGTCTTGCCGAGCTGCACGAGAGTTTGGAGGATGGTCTCACCCTCGCGATTGTGTGCCATCTGTGAGATGAAAGAGCGGTCGATCTTCAGTGCGTCGACGGGGAAGTGCTGGAGATGGGCCATCGAGGAATAGCCCGTGCCGAAGTCGTCGATGGCGATCCGCACGCCGAGCTCCTTGACGGCTGCCAGGCGTAGCGCGGTCTGATCGGCATCGCGCATCAGTGCCGTCTCTGTGATCTCGATCGTGAGCGAGCTCGGATCGAGCCCAGTCTCCTGGAGTGCATGTTCCACGACGGTCACGAAATCATCGGTGTCGAGCTGGCACGCGGAGACGTTGACTGCGATCCCGATGGGGTATCCGGCGTCACGCCATGTAACGCCCTGGCGGCAGGCCTCGAGCAGGACCCACGTGCCGACCGGCACGATCAGTCCCGTCTCCTCGAGGATCGGTATGAAGCTTTCGGGCTGGACGATGTCGCGGGTGGGGCTGTTCCAGCGGATCAGCGCCTCCATTCCGGTTGCGCTCATGTCCTGCAGGTTGAAGGTGGGCTGGTAGACGAGGAAGAACTCGTCGTTCTCGAGCGCCACGCGCAGGTCCATCTCGAGCTCCATGCGTGTCTGCACGGCGGTCTGCATCCCCGATTTGAATGTGGTGTAGCGGTGGCGTCCGTCCCACTTGGATTGATACATGGCGATGTCGGCATCGCGCAGCAGCTCGCCCGCGGATGCACGCTCGCCCGAGGCGATGCCGATGCTTGCGGTCACCTTCAACTGGGTATCGCCGGCACCGGCAAGCTTGAACGGCCGCTCGAGCGCTTCGAGCAGCCGCTCTGCGATTAGCTCCGGTCCTGCAGCAAGCGAGACCTCGCTGACGATCACCACGAACTCATCGCCGCCGAGTCGGCCGACCGCATCGGCCTCGCGTACAACCGCGGTGAGCCTCGCGGCGACTGCCTGCAACAGCTCATCGCCGATGTCGTGGCCGAGCGAGTCGTTGATCGCCTTGAAGTTGTCGAGGTCGACGAACAGCGCGGCGAGCGGCAGCTGGTCACGCCGCGCACGGATCAGCGCCTGGTCGACGCGATCGAGGATCAGGGTTCTGTTGGGCAGCCCGGTCAACGCGTCGTGGGTGGCGAGGAACGCGAGCTCTCGCTGGCGCCGCGCGAGCTGCTCGTCGCCTCGCTGGCGCTCTGACTCAAAGGACTCGCACATCCGCACGAGCGTCACGTCGAGGCTTCGCTGCAGCATCGCGAGCGCTTGAGTGAGCACCGCGGGCGCAATCTCGAGATCGTGCGCGCAGTCGCGCAGCACCTCGCCGGCGGCGTCGCGCCAGCGCATGCAACGCTTGGTGACTTCGTTCAGCGGAGCTGCACGCTGCGAGGCCAGCTGCGCGAAGATCTGCCAGGACTCCTGCCCGACCTCGCGTGCCACCTCCGGGCTCTCGCCTGCCATCCAGCGGGCGACGGCGATGGTCGAGACCGTGCCCACGCGGGCAAAGCGCTCCTCGACCATGGCGTCCGTCTTGTCGCCCGATTCGCGGGTGCGCAGCAGCATCGAGCTGACGACGTCCTCAGTACGGGCATTTAGCGCTTGCCCGAGGTGATGCAGTTCGTCAAGGGCAGGGGAGGAGGATGAGATCGCCATCAATCCAGCGCATCGGCAACGGCTTCTGCTGACTTAACACATTTGATAATAGGTAAATCTTGAGTCTCTGTTTATCACACGATGCGCAGGTTAGTCCACATAATAGGACTTCCTAGCTTGGTACCAGAACGTGCTCGATAGGGAATAGGGCCATAGCGGCGCATTTTCGTTTCGCATGCACGCGCTTGGCGAGATCTACTGTACGTAGTTTTATACAATATGTAACTCGTTTCGACCGGGATTTTTGCCGCTTAAGCATATGAATGGCGGCGCGCACCGCCGTATCCGTGTTATTTCGGCACACAATTTCACTGGCTGATAATGGGGTCTGTGTTGTGTGCACAAAATGGTGCACGTCTCGGCCTCGGCAGGCCATCCGCCGAAGGAAAAGCCCACCTGGTCACGAATCGGAGACACGGACGCTCGTGGTCGGGCTTGTCATTAAGAAGCACCGCGTTTTATTCGCTCTCATCACAACCCCGACAGCCGGCCACTCGGCTGAAACAAGAAAGTTGACGTCTAACCTATGTCGCCTTCAATCTCCAGCCGCCTACTGACGATCACGATGGTGCTCCTCGCCTTGGTAAGCGCTGGAGCGATGCTTGCCTGCGAGGGACTATTTGCTCCCGCCAGCGCGCGCGCCGATGTGGTGCCTCTGCTCGCGAGCAGCACGCATCGCGTCGCCTCGGTTCGTACGCGACGCGCGAGCGCGGCGAAGTCGGGCGGTAAGGGGGCTCTCAAGGGCCCACGCGGCGCGACGGGGCCGAGCGGTCCGGCCGGCCCGCAGGGACCCGCTGGCGCGACCGGCGCCCAGGGACCCGTTGGTGCGACGGGCGCCACTGGTGCAACAGGGGCCACTGGTGCGACGGGCGCCACCGGTGCGACCGGCGCCACTGGTGCGCAGGGCGAAAAAGGCCTGCAGGGCGTGAAAGGCGAAGCGGGCGCACAGGGCGTCAAAGGCGAAACTGGCGCTACGGGCGCACAGGGCGTCAAAGGCGAAACGGGCGCCGCTGGCAAAGAAGGCAAAGAAGGCAAAGAAGGCGCCAAAGGCGAAACAGGTCCGGCTGGCCCGGAAGGCAAACCGGGCAAAGGCGTGGAAATCTCCTCCGAAGAGGTGACCGAAGAAATGTTGGCCGCCGAAGCGGTCTCCGCGGCGAAGATCGCCAAGGAAACGATCACCGCGACCCAGCTGGCCAACAACGCGGTCGCTACCAACAAGATCGCGACCGGCGCGGTGACGGCCGGCAGGCTCGGTAAAGAATCGGTCGAAACCACGAAGTTGAAAAACGAAGCGGTGACGGAAGCCAAGCTGGCGCCTGAAGCAGTGTCGGAAGCCAAGCTGAAGAGCGAAGCGGTGACGGCTGCGAAGATCGCAAAAGAAACGATCACCGGGTCTCAGCTGGCCTCCGGCGCGGTTACCGCCGAAAAGTTCGCG
>JBEKAM010000235.1:0-5027 GCA_050015915.1 Solirubrobacteraceae bacterium | reverse complement strand
CAGGAACTGCATTGTCCTTGACTCCGTGTGCACCGGGCGGAACTTCTCGCCCGCCCTGAACGTCCTGTCGATCACATTGCCGTCGGCCGCCCTGCGCAGCTTGGTACGCACGAACGCGCCGCCCTTGCCGGGCTTAACGTGCTGGAACTCGAGGATCTTGAAGATCGTGCCTTCCACCTCGATATGGTTTCCGTTTTTGAATTGGTTTGTTGAGATCAAGATTTTCCCTGCAAATCACGGGTTTTGAGTTTTGGCTCAGACAGAGCCCATCACGCGGATGGATCGTCTATCCAGAGTGTGCGTACGCCCAGCAGCTCGCCGAGTCGCTCGAAGTGATGATCGTAGTGCAGTACGTTCAGACCTGACGCTTGTGCTGTGACCGCGACAGTGAGGTCGGTCAGAGGCAGGCGGTGGGCCCCATGAGAGCCTCCGTCTGCCAACTCGCGCATCGCCGAGAGCACATCTCGCTGCACGGCGCGATCGACGGCGATCTCTCGCAAACCCACCAGCGTCTGATCGACCGCGGCGATTCGCTCCGGGTTTGGGGCATCGAAGGTCAACTCGTAGCGCACGGGCCAGCACCAGGCAAGCTCGCCGCGCTCGGCAGCGGCGAACAGCAGCTCCCGCGCACGTGGAACCCGACGCGCGAGCATCCACGCAGAGGTGTCGGCGAGCACCGCACCCCGTCCGTCCCACAGCTCGACGCTCAAACGCTACTCGGAGGGAAGTTGAGCCGATCGATGTCCCCCGGGTCGAGATCGAACCCGTCCCGGTCCATCGCGGCGAAGAGCGCCTCGATCGCCTCGCGACGTCTGCGCCCCGCCTGCAGCTCAACCTCGGCCCCCTCCACCGCAAGCCTCCGCACGAGCGACGCATCCGCCTCTCTCGTCCCCGTCGCTGCGCGCACGCGCTCCAACGCCTCTCCCAGCTCAGGGTCCGCCGTCACGGCGATTCGTGGGTGCTTGCTCGGCATCGCACCCGACAGTGTAGCTCGCAGGGGTTACTCCAGCGTGATCCGTCGAGGCTGGCATCCCAACCTCGCGATAGGTTGGACCTGCATGACTGATGGAGATCAAATCCGCCGGCGGATGCAGCGCTTGGTCGCGCGGACAAGATCAAGGTACGCACCGGGATTACAAATGGGATCGTTTGGGCACTCCTGCACGAGGCTGACGCGACGGACGCTCGACACGCCGAGTCGAAGCGTTACATGCGTGCGCTCTCGCGCGTCATGCCCGAGGCGCAGACGCGACGACACGAACCGAATGTATCGAGGGTAGCGGGAGCGAGGCTCGGCACAGCGACGTGGGCTCAAGCCGACCGCTCCATAGGCCGATGACAAACCATGCGGCGAATCCTTCGCGAGAATGCCCTGTGCGCATTTCTGGCCGCTGGTTGCTCTGTTGTGATGGGTTGGCTAGGCCTCTACAGCTTCGTCTGGAACGACTACGAAACCGAGGCGCGGCCGTCCTTCGAAGCGCTCGCCCATGGGCATCTCGCGCGCTTTCTGCAACTTGCGCCGGCATATGGTGGCTCGCTGGTCGAGCGCGCGCCGTTTGCGCTGCTGGCGGGGCTTGCGGGCGGTGGCTCGCTGACGGTCTATCGCATGGTTGCGGTGCCCTGCTTGTTTGCCATGGCCGCCCTCGGCGTGTGGATGTCGGCGCGGATGCGGGCAGAAGGCCGCTCGGTGTTGGCACGCGTGGTGGCGGTTTTCATCTGCGTTGCCAATCCTGTGACGCTGGCCGCGTTGGAACTCGGCCACCCGGAGGAACTGCTAGGCGCCTGTCTGTGCGTTGCGGCAGTAGTGCTTGCTAGCCGTAACCGTCCGGTTTGGGCGGGTGTGCTCCTGGGGCTGGCGATCGCGAACAAGGAGTGGGCGCTGCTGGCCGCGGGGCCCGTGCTGCTCGCGCTGCCGGGAGGGCTCGCCCAGCGGGCGTCTGACGGCAGGCGCAACTATCGGCCGACCATTCTCTTCTCGGCCAGCGCGTGTGTCGCCACCGCGCTGGTGTTGGCTCCACTGGTGCTCGTCTCCGGGGGCAGGTTTGCGGCCGGGGCGAAGGCAGTCGCGGTGATCGGCGGAACGCAATTTCAACCACGGCAGATCTGGTGGTTCCTCGGGTCGCACGGACCACTGGTGCACGGCACGTTCGGCAACGCGCTGCCCGGTTATCGCATCGGCCCCGCATGGGTAGCCATGATCAGCCACCCCCTGATCATCCTGGTCGGACTCGGTCTAGCTGTAGGACTAGGGCTGGCGCGTAGGCACCAGCGAGCAGCCATGAGCGAACGCGACGCGATGCTGCTGCTCGCACTCGTGCTCTTGCTTCGTTGCATTCTCGACACCTGGGACATCGGCTACTACATGTTGCCGTTTACGATCGCGCTGCTCGCCTGGGAGGTCCGTGGAGCGAGCCGTCCGCCGATGGTGACACTGGTAGGAGCCGTGCTTCCCTGGTTCTGCTTGCAGGAACTGGCTGGCCACGGCATGGGCCCCGATGGACAGGCGGCGCTGTTCATCGCGTCGACGGTGCCGCTTGCGATTTGGATTGGCGTGCGTCTGTTCTCGGGTGAGCAGCGAGCGCTCGCCCCACACCCCACTCGCAGCGAGGGCATCCGTACCCAGGAGCCTGCTGTCGGTGTCCTCGGCACGCTCGCACCGAGCGCCTGAGAGCCGGGCAGAACTACCGCCTCCGGCGTCAACCGATGACCGTCAGCTCCTTGGGCAGGCTCGTCAGCACCTCATGAGCATCCTCGCGCACGACCACGAGGTCCTCGATCCGTACACCAAGCACACCGGGCAGATAGACGCCCGGCTCGACCGTGACGATGTTGCCGGCGCGTAGCGGCTCCTCGCCGGCGGTGCGTGACAGGCGCGGAGCCTCGTGTATTTCGAGACCGACGCCGTGGCCGAGCCCGTGACCGAAATGGTCGCCGTGGCCGGCATGCTCGATCACCTGACGGGCCACCGCGTCGACCTCGCGACCGTTGGGACCGGCTTTGACTGCGGCGAGACCTGCCTGCTCGGCGCTTAGTACGAGCTCATAGACCTCACGCGCCTGCGCGGACAGACTCTCTCCCGTGGCATACGTGCGCGTGCAATCCGAGCAGTAGCCCTCGTGCAGTGCGCCCCAGTCGATTGTGACGAGCACATCGCGCGGGATCTGCTGATCGCGCGGTTGGGCGTGCGGCAGAGCGCCGTGGGGGCCGGCGGCGACGATCGTTGCGAAGCTCGGCGCCTGCGCCCCCAGGCGACGCATCTGCAGCTCGAGCTCAAGCGCCACCTCGCGCTCGGTACGCCCCACCAGACCACCTTCGAGGATCATGCGCAGCGCCTCATCGGCGAGCTCGCTCGCCGCGTGAATGCGTGCGATCTCCCCCTCGTCCTTGACCGCCCGCAGGCCCCGCACAAGCCCTGTGGAGGGGACGAGCTCCCAGCGCTCGCCAAGCAGCTCCGCGAGCCGACGATGCTCCTTGACCGTCACACTCGCCTCCTCAAAGCCCAGCCGTCCTGAGTGCGTTGTGAGCGTCTCAGCGAGTGCCTCGAACAGCTCGCCGCTGACGATCTCGCGCTCGAACTCTTGCGAGACCTGCTCGGCCGATTGCGTGGCGTAGCGAAAGTCGCTGAGGAACCGGTGTGGCCCAAGCTCTGTGCGTGCCGCCGCGCTGACGATCAGCGCCAATCCGCTGCTCCCCGTGAACCCAGTTAGGTAGCGCACGTCGATGAGGGTCTCTACCACCAACGCGTCGAGCTGCAGCTCAGCCAGCTCGCGTTCCAGCCGCTGCGCGCGGCTCGGCGCGCCGTCCGTCGCCTTTGCGCTAGTCATGCTGGGGCCTGACCGAGCTCGTCGCGTAGACGCACGAGTGCCTGTCTGTACCCATCCGGACCATGGCCGGAGATGGTCGCACAGCAGAGCTCCGCGATGACCGACAGATGCCGCCACGGCTCGCGCTGCTTGACGTCGGAGAGGTGCACCTCGACGGCGGGCAGGCCCGCGATCTCCAGCGCGTCGCGGATCGACCACGCGTAGTGGGTCCACGCGCCGGGGTTCAGGATGACCGCGTCAGCGCCTGTGCGCAGGGAGTGCAGGTGCTCGACGAACTCGCCCTCGTGGTTTGTGTGAAAGAAGCTCGTGGCCAGCCCGAGCGCGCGGGCCTCATCGGCGATTCGCTGCTCGAGCTCTGCCAGCGTCAGCGTGCCGTAGATCTTTGGGTCGCGTCGACCGAGCTGATCCAGGTTGACACCGTGCATTACCGCAATGTGCTGTGCCTGGGTGCTCATTGGACGAGCTCCGTCACTGCCGCGCGTACGGCCTCGCCGGCCAATGTGCGTCCATACTCAACCTCGCCGGGCGCGTTCACGAGCACGAACGGGACCTCCGCGCCGATGCGCTTCTTGTCACGGGTGATCGCCTGCAGCACCTGATCGAGCGGGATGTCGCCGTCGATGCTCACCGGCAGGCCGCGCTCCAGCATCAGCTCGCGCACCTGATCGCGCAGCTGCGCCTGCCCGGAGAGCTCCAGCGCCGCCAGCAGCCCCAGGCCGACCGCTTCGCCGTGGCGATAGCGCGTGTAGCCGGTTGCGGTCTCCAGGGCATGACCGACAGTGTGCCCGAGGTTCAGCACCTGGCGGCGTCCGCCGTCGCGCTCGTCGGCTGCTACGGCGGCGAGCTTCGTGCGGGCGCACTCGAAGATGATTCGCTGGTCGACCTCGCCACCAGCGGCAACCGTCTCCCACAGCCAGCCGCCGGCGATCAGCGCCGTCTTGAGCACCTCCACCCAGCCGGCGGAGAGCTCCGCAGCAGATAGCGTGGCGAGGGTGTCGGGGTCGACGAGCACCCCAGCGGGCTGGTGATAGACGCCGACGTAGTTCTTCGCCTGCGGTAGGTCGACCCCGGTCTTACCGCCGTATGCCGAGTCGACCTGAGCGACGAGCGTGGTGGGAACCTGCACAAGGGGAACACCGCGCTGGTAGGTGGCAGCGCAGAAGCCTGCAAGATCGCCGACCACCCCGCCGCCCAGCGCCACGA
>JBEKAM010000234.1:0-5038 GCA_050015915.1 Solirubrobacteraceae bacterium | reverse complement strand
CGACCGCCGGCGCGCTGATCGTGATGGCCTTCCTGGCACACGACATCTTTAGCCAACTGCAGGTCATCGCCCGTTACTACGGCTGAGGAGAGCAAATGTCAGCAACCGCATCGACAGAGCCCTCCGAGCGAGACGGATCGAGCGGAGCAAAAGCGCCCGGATCGCGCGCGCGTCGCCTGAGGCTCGTGCCGCTGGCGCTCGCCGGCGGACTCGCCGCGTTGACTTTGGCGCTCGTGCTGGTGCTCACACGCGCGCCGCTGACCGTTGCTGGCACGGACGGAGTTCCGGCCAATTTCGCCGTGAGCTCCCTTAGCACCGCCACGACCTCCTGCCAGGACGGCGGGAGCCTCCCACAGGGAACGCAGGCGATCCGTGTGTCGTTGTCGGCGAACACCGGCCCAGAGGTCGGCGTCAAGGTCTACTCCGGCCTGAAGCTCGTGACGGAAGGCGAGCACGACGCCGGCTGGGGGATCGACGAAACGGTCACCGTGCCCGTCAGGCCCGTGTCGCGGACGATCCCGGAAACGCATGTCTGTACCTCGATGGGGGTGCCCGTCGAACCGATTCAGGTCAACGGAGAGAAGGTGCGCACCTCCTCGGGTGCGATCACGATCCTGCTGCGGATCGAATATCTGCGACCCGGCCGGCGCTCGTGGCTGTCGCTCGCCGGCTCCGTGGCCCGCACGATGGGGCTCGACCACGCCCCTGCTGGCGCCTGGGGCGCTTACCTGGTGGTGGCCACAATGCTCGCGATCGCCTTCCTGGCATTGCGCCTGGCTCTCCGCGAAGCCACAACGCAGGCACCCACGCGGCGTGAGCGCAGACGTAGATTCACCTCCCGCAGACGGCGAGCACCGAAGGCACTTGCCGTGCCCCTGGCGGCGCTGCGGCTGGTTCCGCGCGCTGCGTGGATGTGCGCGCTGCTAGCGACCCTCAGCGCCGCCTGCTGGTCGCTGGTGACGCCACCGTTCCAGGTCCCCGACGAGCCCTCCCACTTCGCCTACGTACAGCTGCTGGCAGAAACGGGGCATCTCCCCAACTCGAGCTCTGGCGCGGTCTCGCCGGAAGAGGTGGCGGTGTCGTATGCCCTGCACCAACATGAAATCCAGTGGCACTCGGAAGTCGGCGTGTTCACCTCGCAGACGGCGCAGCGCGAACTGCACCAGGCGCTGACGGCGCGGCTGAGCCCCGTTGGCCCCGGTGGGGCAGGGGTAGCGGCCTCTGAGCCGCCGCTGTATTACGCGCTCGACTCGATCCCCTATGGCCTGGGATCGAGCGGCACGCTGCTGGATCGCCTCGAGCTGATGCGTCTGCTGAGCGCGCTGATGGCCGGCTTGACGGCGCTGTTCGTCTTCCTGTTCGTACGCGAGTGCCTGCCGGGGGTCCCGTGGGCGTGGACCGTGGGCGGCCTGGCGGCGGCGATCACGCCGCTGCTCGGGTTCACCTCCGGCGCGGTGACCCCGGAAGCGATGATCTACGCGATCTCCGCGGCGATCTTCTACTGCCTGGCGAGGGCGTTCAGACGTGGGCTTACGCGCAGGCGCGCGCTCGCGCTGGGCACGCTGATGGCACTCGGCTTCCTGACCAAGCTCACGTTCATCGGGTTGGCCCCTGGCGTGGTGCTCGGCCTCGCGATCCTCGGCCTACGCCGAACCCGGGTCGAGCCAGCGGCGAGCGGCTCGCGGCGGGCGTTCGGCTCGATGGCGCTCGCGCTCGCGATCGGACTGGCTCCCGTGTACGTGTATATGGCTCGCGAGCTGATCGAGCATCGTCACGTGCTGGGGCTTGTCTCGCAAACCGCCGAGCGCGGGAGCGAGGGCCAATCGATCCTGGTGGATCTCGCCTACGTGTGGCAGCTCTACCTGCCGCACCTGCCCGGGATGGCCAACTACTTCCCGGATCTCTCGACCTTCCGCCAGCTGTGGTTCGACCGGGCAGTCGGGTTCTACGGCTGGCTCGACACGTCCATGCCCACCTGGCTGGACAACCTCGCGTTGATCGCCACAGCGCTGATGGCTGCCCTCGCCCTGCGCACGTTCTTCCTCCGCCGGCATGCGCTGCGAGCGCACCTGCCGGAGATCCTCGTGTACCTGGTCATGAGCGTCGGGGTGATGGCCTTGATCGGGCAGGCCTTCTACCAGAACCGCATCATCGAAGGGACCGGGTGGGCACAGCCGCGCTACCTGGTGCCGCTGCTTCCTCTCTTGGCGGTGCTGCTGGCCGCGGCCGCCCGCGGAGCGGGGAGGCGCTTGGGCCCCGCCGTGGGCGTGCTGATCGTGGTGTTGTTCCTCGCGCAGGACATCTTCGGCCAGCTGCAGACGATCGCGCGCTTCTACTGACGCTTCAGCGGCTGTTGGCGAAGTACTCCGCATTGATCTGGGTGTACTTCTGCCACTCCTCCGGGAGCTGGTCCTCCGCGAAGCACGCGTCCACGGGACAGGCCTCGACGCAGGCGTCGCAGTCGATGCACTCCTCGGGGTCGATGTAGAGCATCTCAGCCGCGTCGTATCCGGGCTCGTCGGGCGTCGGGTGGATGCAGTCCACGGGGCATACCTCGACACAGGAGTTGTCCTTGGTGCCAATGCACGGCTCGGCGATTACGTAGGCCATTCGCTTCTTTCTTGAGTCGGTTTGCGGGGGTGCTCTGCTGGGAGACGCATATTGTACGAACCATGCTGCTTCTTACCGGAGCGACCGGCTTGGTGGGCTCGGCGCTACTGCCGCGCCTGTTGGCCGAAGGCACCGAGGTGCGCTGCCTGGTGCGCGACCCCAGGCGCCTCGGCGCTCAGCGCGTGCGCGTGCAGATAGCGCTCGGAGACCTCACCGACCCGCCGTCGTTCCGCAACGCCCTGCGCGGCGTGCAGACGGTCGTGCATCTCGCCGCGTCGATCCGCGACCAGCCACGGGGGTCGATCGAGGAGCTGAACGGGATCGCCACCTGGCGGATGGTGGAGGCGGCGGAGCGCCGGGGCGTGGAGCGCTTCGTGTTCTTCTCCGCGCTCGGTGCCTCCACCCATCACCGCACGCGCCTGTTGCGAGCGAAGGCGCTGGCCGAGCAGGCGGTGCGCGAGTCCGCGGTGGACTCGATCGTGTTCGCCCCCTCGATCGTATATGCGCCGGGCGACCCGTTGCTGACGTTGCTGGAGCGCCTGGCACTGCTGCCAGCGATGCCGATATCGGGCCGCGGCCGTGCGCTGTTCCAGCCGATCTGGGCCGAGGACGTAGCCGGTTGTGTGATCGCCGCTCTGCGCAGCTCTGGGGCAACCCCCCACGTGCGCTACGCGCTGTCCGGACCGGAGACCCTCAGCCACACGGACATCGTGCGCACGGTGCTCTCCTCGCTCGGTCGTCGACGACCGCTCGTGCACGTGCCCACGCCGATCGTCTCGCGTACGCTGCGCGTGCTCGAGCGTCTCACGGGGCCAAGCGCGTTCGCGACGTGGGATGAGGCTGAGTTGATGGAGGTGGCGATGACCTCCGCGCGCGGTAGCGCCGACGCCCTGAGGCTCGGGGTCAGCCCGCAGCGAATTGGCGCGGTGCTGGGCAGCAACCGCGCCATGGGCTAGCAGTCCTGCGAAGATATGGATCTGCCCACAAGGCAGCACCCCGTCAAGCATCAAGCCCAGAAAGCGAGTGCCATGAGCGCGGTTCAGTCAGCACCTGAGGTCCAGTCGGGCCTCGAAGGCGTGGTCGCCTTCGCGACCGAGATTGCGGAGCCCGACAAAGAGGGTGGCGCGCTGCGCTACCGCGGCGTCAACATCGAGGAACTGGTGGGGACAGTCCCCTACGAGCAGGTGTGGGGCCTGCTGGTGGACGGGCGCTTCAAACCCGGGCTACCGCCGGCGGAACCGCACGCGCTGACCGTGCGTTCGGGTGACCATCGCGTCGACGTGCAGTCGGCGCTTGCGATGCTCGCGCCGGAGTGGGGCTTCGGTCAGCTGATCGACATCACCGACGAGGAGGCCCGCGACAACCTGGCGCGCGCCTCCGTGATGGCGCTCTCGTTCGTCGCCCAGTCGGCGCGCGAAGCCGGCCAGCCGCCGGTGCCCCAGTCGGAGATCGACCAGGGGCGGACGATCCCCGAGCGCTTCCTGATCCGCTGGCGCGGCGAAGCCAACCCCGATCACGTCAAGGCGATCGACGCCTACTGGATCTCCGCGGCCGAGCACGGCATGAACGCCTCGACGTTCACCGCCCGCGTCGTGGCCTCCACCGGCGCCGATGTCGCCGCCGCGATGTCGGCGGCCGTGGGCGCGCTGTCAGGCCCGCTGCACGGTGGCGCCCCCTCGCGCGTGCTGAAGATGCTCGAGGAAGTCGAAGCCACGGGCAACGCCGAGAAGTGGGTCTCGGACGCACTCGACCGCGGCGAGCGGCTGATGGGCTTCGGCCACCGCATCTACCGCGCCGAAGATCCCCGTGCACGCGTCCTACGACGCACCTGCTCGGAACTCGGCTCTCCGCGCTTCCAAGCAGCGGAGGCGCTCGAGAAGGCGGCGCTTGCGGAGCTGCACGCCCGCCGCCCAGATCGCGTGCTCGCCACGAATGTGGAGTTCTGGTCGGCCGTCGTCCTCGATCTCGCGGAAGTGCCACCGGATCTCTTCACACCGATGTTCACCTGCGCGCGCGTGGCAGGCTGGTCGGCGCACATCCTCGAGCAGAAGCGCGAGGCCAAGCTGATCAGGCCAACTGCGAAGTACGTGGGCGAGGGCCCGCGAGCCGCAAACGCCGTGGAATAGTCTGCGGGCTCTCTCCCGCGAAGACCGCCGGGGTCCTCGCGGGAGGTGCGCTCGCGACGGCGATCAAAGATACGGAAACAGTCGAGCTATTGAGTGGATGTCGTGCACGGCGCAAGGTACTACGACCGGCGGTAAGCAGAGCATCACAGACATCGACCTGCCCGCCGGCTTAGTGAAACCGTCGCTCACGATGTTCAGCTCAGGGGCGACGATCTCACTCACAGAGAACAACGTGTACAGCCTCAAAACAGAAGTGAGCTGACAAACGACCGCATGACGACCCGCGCCCGTAGCTCGCAGGC
>JBEKAM010000233.1:0-9807 GCA_050015915.1 Solirubrobacteraceae bacterium | reverse complement strand
TTCCGGCCGTCAACGACAGCGAGCGAATGGCACGGGAGGCCGAGGACCGGCAGGACGCCGAGATGGTCCGCGTCGCCGCTTACGCCGGCCTGCGACAAGGCGAGCTGCTGGCGTTGCGCTGGCGCGATGTTGATTTCGCCGGGTCTGCCTTGACGATTGCCCGCGCGATGAGCGCTGGAGTCGAGTCGTCAACGAAGTCCGGGCGTGTCCGCCGTGTGCCGCTAGCTGACCAGGCGGCCGGCGCGTTGGATCGCATGAGCCGGCGCGACCACTACACATCGCCCGACGAGCTTGTGTTCTGCAACGTGTTCGGGCGCCCGCTCGACGGCTCGGCGCTACGTCGGCGCTACAAGCGCGCGCAGGTCGCAGCCGACGTTCGCCCGCTGCGCCTCCACGATCTACGGCACACGTTCGGGTCGCTGCTAGCGGCACGTGGGGTCGATGTCGTGACGATCCAGAAGGCGATGGGTCACAGCGCGCTCAGCACGACGAGCCGCTACCTACACGCGCGACCAGCGTCGGAGCAAGCACAGGCGTTCACGGCAGCGTTCGCGCCCAGCACGGACGCTGCCGAGGCGATCAGCGCATAAACCCCACCGACTGGCCGGACAGTCATTTAGGCGGCCTGGCAAACAGGCGGTTAATGTCGTGAGCTGCGACCTCGAGGTGGCGAAGTATGGTGCCGGGAGGCAACGCTTGGTGCTCCTCGCGATGCGATCCGGCGTTGCGGAGTTTACGAGCCGCATCCCAGCGCTCGCTGTCCTGCTCGGGAATCACGTCCTTTTCGATCAGCAACTTGAGCGCAGCCTCAAAGCGCGGACTGCGTTGTTCCCCGCCTATCTGCCGGAAGCGCGCCCTAACCGCTGCCTCTAGGACTCGGTAGAGCTGCTCCTCGCCGAGCGCGAACATCGGGTAGAAGAACCAGCCGTAAAGCACGCCACGGGCGACTGCGAACAATTCTCGAATCTCCTGCGGCACGTGTTCCTTCAACTCAACGGCAAGAAAGCTGCGAGCCCAGTCGTCGCCGCTCATGCTCCTGGGCCCCACTCCAACGATCGGACTGAACCTTCCGAACGCTTTGTTAATCGGGTCTGGAGCGCTCCAGTTAGTCAAGGTCAGCTCCTTGAAGCGCATCAGCGCACCCCGCAGCCGATCCTCAGTGCGAGTTTGGGTGAAGGCGTGCACCTCCATCGAACAGGCAGTATTCCCGTCTCGCGCCGGCTCACGAGTCGAGGCGTTCACGGAAGCGCTCGAATCGCTTCCTGAGTACGTAAATGTGGTCGAGCAGTGCCTCGGCGAACGCGAGCGCGTCCTCGGCGTCCTCCCGAGGCACATCGGTTCCCGTGTAGTGCGCTCCCCGGTTTCCAGCGATACGCAACGCATCTGCCCATAGCGCGAGCGTTTTGTCCACGAGTCCGTCGTCGACCAGCTTCGTGAGGCTCATCTTGAGGGTCCTCTCATTTACACCCTGCTCGGCGCACGTACCCTCAAGGGTGCGACGGACCATCACGACGCAGGCGGCATATGCCTTCGCTTGAAAACAGGTCTGTGCTTCTTCCCACTCGCGTCGCAGGCCGGCGGGGATGCTGGTGCTCAACCGGACCGGCGCAGGATAGATCGTCGTGGGACTTTCGTCCTCCGAGAACCCGCCACCGAAATCCTCGCGTAGCTGGACTGTCGGCTGCGAGCAACGCTCGCACTGGACCATCGTCCACTCGACCGGCGGTCCCTCATCTCCACCGGACCAATACGTCGCTTTCCCGCAGACAACCGCAGTCGACGCCTGCTCGCAGTGCGGACAAATAAAGGGCCACGTCTTTTTCGGCTCGCGGGACGCCATTTGCTCAGTATCAACGAGCCGACCAGCGCCTGCTCTCCGAACTACACGTGTCCGCGATCGTCGGCGCTACTTCGGCGGCTTTCGGTCAGCGCCAGTTCGATCTCGTCTCGAATGTATAGCCGGCGCCTACCGATCTTGACGCTCGGCAGAAGACCTCGGCGCGCCCAATCTTCGATGGTTGAGACAGGCGCATGCAGCAGCAGGGCAACATCACGCCCGGTCAGGACATCATCAGCGGTCAGCCGCCTCGGCCTTGTGCTCATTGCTCCACCTGCGCGGGCAAGGAGGCGAAGCCGACGCCTCCGGTGCACGTAGCGGCGGCCACTGGCCGCAACCTCTCCCCGCGTCGGCGTCGCCTCGCGCGCCCGCGTTCCGCGACTCGCGCGTCCCCTCGGTGCGGCTGTTCGATCCCTGAACTGGCCCTCATTAGATCCACTCGGCCGGGGGTGCGCCGGGCGCCCATGCCTGCGTGACGCTGCCGCCCTCCTGAGTGAGCCGCTGCCCGAAGTCGCCGATGTGCAGTTGGAAGCTCAGCTCCTCGCATGGGTCATGCGATGCGTCGTCCAGCAGTCGGCGCCAGTAGGCCAGCGCGCACAGCGGCTCAAGTTGAGAGGCCCTCGTCCACCAACCCTGTTTGAGCCCGGCAAGCTGCGTCGGGTAGCGCCCATACAAGGCGACGACCTCGCCCCACATACGGCTGCGCCACTCGCGATCCCCGCCGTATGGCTCAAGCCACGGGGCACGCTCGGCTGGGCTCCGACTCTCGGCGGCGCGGCGCGCGAACAGCTCGCGCCGCGCAGGCGTGCCGTCGCCACCCATGCCTAGCTCCTCAAGCCCCTGACGGACGAACTGCGCCGCGACGCGCGACACGGGCTCATCCGCATCCTCTGCCATCGCTTCAAGACGACGTACTACCGGCTCGGGCAACGTGATCCTCACTCGATGGTCCATCTCCGATCTCCAATCGGTCGTTTTGGGCGGCTTGTGCGCCCTCTACCGGTTAATGACCCTCAGTGGCCCAAAACGGCCAACGAATTTTCCGGCCCGATAGTGGCCCTGGCTCGGCCCCCGTGCATCTAGTCTGTACAGACGCCGTTGGGGGCCGGCGGGGATCAGGGTCGCTGCCGCGTCCCAGGGGCGGTGTCGGCAGCGCTATCGTTCGGTGAGCGATGAGTGCAGAGCGCGAGTTCGATGTGGTGATCGTGTCCGAGGCTGAGGGCGGCTACAGCGTGTTCGTGCCCGAGTTGCCGAGCGTCGCAACGCAGGGCGAGACGATCGAGGAAGCGCGCGCGAACGCACAAGAGGCAATCGAGGGGTATCTCGAAGTCATGCACGAGGATGGCCTTCCCATCCCCACCGTGCACCGCGACCGCGTAGCGGTCCACGCCGCGTGAGCCATACCCCGGCCATCACGGGCAAGCAGCTCGTGAAGGTCCTCGAAGGCCAAGGCTGGTACGTCAAGCGCATCCGTGGTAGCCATCACATCCTGCGTCACCCCAGCATCCCTGATGCGATCCCCGTCCCGGTCCACGGCAACCGGCCGATCAAGCGGGGCACGCTCGGCAACATCCTGCGCACCGCGGGCATCACCCGCGAGCAGTTCAACGGGCTGCTCTGACGGCGCCGGCGACTCGCTACGTCGCCTGATCCTCCTCGTCGTCCGGGGGATCAACGCGGAGGGTCGAGTGCCAAGGCCGCGGGACAATGCGACCAGCGCGTCGAATCTCGGGTCGGTCAAGCCGGCCTCGAGCTTGGCTACTCGGGTTGGGCTGATACCGCTCCTGCCGGCCAGATCAGCGACGGTCAGCCGCTGTTGCTCGCGCACCCGCCTGAGCTGTTCGCCGAAGCGGATCAGCTGTGTTCGGTTGTCCCTGTATTCCTCCCTTTGGTAGTTGTGCTCGGGGCGCGAGGCAGTAGCCGACGCCCCAGATCGAGGACACCCAGCCGACCGCGCCCGCCTCGGCGAGCTTGCGGCGCAGTCGCGAGGCGTGGGACTGGACCGTCCGCGACGTGTCGTGCGACGGGTAGCCCCACACTCCACGCAGCAGCTCGGCCTTGACGAAGACGCGCGTGGGTTCCCGCGCCAGGTAGAGCAGCAGCGCGTACTCGCGTCGACGCAGATCCACAGGCGTCGATCCATAGCTCACCGTCCGCGCCGCCGTGTGGATCGTCAACGCACCGCAGCGGATCACCGGCGGCGTCTCGCCGGTCGGACGCCGCAGAAGCGCCCGCACTCGCGCAAGCAGCTCCGCGTACACGAACGGCGAGCGGATCACGTCGTCCGCACCAGCCGCGAATGCTCTCAGCGTGTCCGTGGCATCACTGCGCGTGCTGATCCAAAGGACACGAGCACCGGACCCCGCGAGCCCACCCCCTCGCAGGGCACGTAGAGCGCCGAGCCCTGCGCCACGCCTCTGCGCACGGCCAAAGACGATCAGATCGACCTCGCCGACCGATGCGGGATCGCTGACCAACCGTGTGTCAAAGCCGTCAAGCGCCAGCTCGTCGGCCAGCGCTTCGTTTTCGCTCTCCTGGCCGTAGATCACTACGACCGGGGGCGCAGCTCGCGGGATATCCTCCGGCTGCATTGGAGTTCACGCTCCTTTGCCACGCCCCCGGCTGTTGACGCAGCGCGGGGGCACTTTGGTTATTGCGCCGCACATCATAACGCTTACGCGCATGGGCGTAAGCGCATGGACTCAAGCGGTTATGCCTGCAAGGCTCGACCTATGCCTCCCCCACTTCCACCCGACCCAGCACTCGGCCTGGCCATCAAAGAGCTGCGCGAGGCCTGCGACCTGACCCAGGAAGAACTCGCCAGCCGAGCCGGGATGACATTCGGGACCGTCAGCCGCCTGGAGTCGGCCAAGAGCGCGCCAGCCTGGGCGACGGTCATGCAGCTCATCGACGCACTGGACGTCTCACTACCAGAGCTGGCACAGAGCGTGGAGAATGCCCGGCGGAACGTCTGAGCGAGGGGGACGAGTCCTAGCCGACTGGCGTACCGTCTGACCGCATTACCAGGCGGACATCTTTGACGTTGAGGTAGCGCGCGCTGGTTTCCTGTTCGATCCTGAACTCCGTGCGCCAGCGGCCACCTTGGGCATCCTCGTAGTCGAGCCAACCCGCGACGCTCTTCCAATCGACTCCCTGGGACCACTCAGCCTCCACGTGCAGCCGCAGGTCCTCCCTGAATGATCGGGGCGGTGACGCCACTCGGGGGCCCGAAATTGAGTGCCCCCTGAACGTTTAGGGCGGCGCCGGGTCCAGCATTCTTGACGGGTAGAAGGTACTTCCATTTGTTTTGCTCATAGCGTCCGAGGCCGTCCTTCCACGACCAGTCGGGGTCAGCGAATGGGATTACGTACGGACGTTGGGCCGATTCCATCTGCTCACGCTGGAGCGTGACCTGCTCGCCGATCTGTTGCGACTCCCTCTTGACCGCGCGTGCCTCGTTGCGCGCCTGCAAGGCCAGGAAGACAGTGCCGAAGGCAAGCGTGAGGGTCCCGATCGCCACCATCGCGTCCCAGCCAAATGCAAAGCCGCCTTCGTGGACGATCACGTGCACACATCGAGACTAAGGAGGCCGGCGGACAGTCAGGCAGGGGCCGTCATTCCGAAGCATGGGCGTTCGGTCAGCGTCATCGCGTAGCGGTCGCCTCGATCAAGCGGCCCGTCCAACTCGGCAGCGGGTCCCCAAGATCTCGACTCATACGAACGCCTGTTCGCACAGCCCGGTCCGTCTTGCTCGACGGGGATGATCGGAGCCGTGAAGGCTCCGGTTGACGCGGTCGTATGGCTCAAGCCGCCCATCTTGCTCGACGGGACGCTCGCCGGTCAGTCCTTCAAGGTGCGGATGAACAATCGTGCGATGACGCTGACCCTGCCGCTGGAGAGCGTCGAGCGTGAGGAACCTCGACGACCCTCGACCATTCCGCCGTTTCCGCCACCCGATCTTGCCGAGGGCTTCAACCGGGGGTCGGCGGCGAGTCGGGTCAGCCGTGCGATCGCGGAGCACGAGCTTTCTGCGGGTGCCATGCGGCTGCGATTCAGCGATGCCCCGATGCGTCGCAAGCTAGACAGCGTCTACCGGCACGCTCTAAGCAGGTTCGACGCGACCGAGGACTTCCTAAATGCTGTCGAGTCATGGCTCTCAACGGTGCGTGATTGGCTGTATGCATGGGCTGCCCGTCCCGGCCACGAGTTGCTTATTCCGCCGCGGCCCGAGTTCCGACTCGCGCTGCCTAACCAGCCCGAGCGTGGGACCGTGGGCGGCGGCGGCAGCATCACCGTCATTGTCCTCGGCGAGCGAGCGGCCACCAGGGTGGAGTGGGAGAGCGCGCTCCGTGCCGCGTCGGCGGGCGAACGTTTGCCGCTGCCGTACCGGCTGCTGTCGGAAGCCATCGCGCACCGCACCGGCTTGGAACCGCGCAACGCCGTCATTACCGCGTGCTCAGCTGCCGAGGTCGCCCTCGGCGAACTCGCGAGGGCAGGGCTCAAGGCTGCTGGTTGGCCTCCCTCAGAGACGAAGGAGATCCTGAAAACCGCGAACGGACTGATCGACCTATACCGAGTCTGCGCGGCGCTGCCGGATCGCCCGCCCGTCTCGATCGGGGAGGTAATGAGCAAGCTCGCCAATCCGCGCAATCTTGCGGCGCACGAAGGGAAGGACCCTGGCGGGGAGGTCGTCGGTGACGCGATCGTGACCTCAACCAAGATCGTACGGATTTCGCCGCTGCCACGGCCGGAGTCGTTTGCGCCCTGAACCATCCACAGCGCGGTCGACGACCAGAGGTGTTCAAGTGCAGCGTTCCCGAAGTGGCTTGACGATCTGTCGTCTTGCAGACGGAAGCGCTCGGACGCCTGCTTTTTTAGTCCAGGGCAGGCACACGCCCGCGATCACGGGGGACAATCGTTCATATCGCGGCGCGGAAGTCTCGCTATGCGGAGCCCGGCGAGTGGCGGCCGGGAACTGTGCGGAACTACGGCCCCGAAACGGCGTCCGCCGTCGGGGGTCTCGGTCGTCGTGCGCGAGGGAAGTACCTAGCCATCCAAGCGCTTGCAGTTGCCGGGGGATAATCCCGTGAAGTCATGGGCGCTCTTTGGAACAGGCGAAGTCGACACTCGCAGGCTCAAAGCTCGCGCAAGGATGCTCGGGACGTCGTTGCACTGATTGAGGCTGGCAGCGAAATCGCCGGCGGCAGCGCGGCAGCTGCGATCGGCTTGATCGTGGCAGGGCCGCCAGGTGCGCTTGGGGGAGCTGTAGCAGGGCCACTTCTGATGCGAGCATTTCGGGTCGTAGGGGCGGAGGCGCAGCGGCGGGTCATGGGTCCCCGCGAGGAGGTGCGTATCGGTGGGACGTTGGCGCTCGCGGCCGCTGCGATCGAGGACGCACTGGCAAACGGGCGAGAACTACGCCAGGACGGCTTCTTCGAACCGCGAGATGGGGCACGGCCTGCTGCCGAGGAAGTCCTGGAGGGAGTTCTCTTGAAGGCTCGCGATAGTTACGAGGAGAAGAAGATCCAACACCTCTCGCACCTTTTTGCTGCAGTGGCCACCGATGAGACGATCACGACGGCTGACGCCAATTCCTTCATCGAGTTGACCCAACGCCTAACGTATCGGCAGTTGGTATGCCTATCCGCGTTTTACGATCCCGATTCAATGCGTCTTCCGGATTGGCAACGAGGCCGGCGCATCCCACGCACGGTCCTTTCGCTGGCGGGCGAGCTCGTAGACCTTGGACAGCTCGGATTGCTTGAGCGAACTGATAGGAGCCGTGTTGAGGGTCTCGGTGACGTGAATCCGCGCGAGATCCGCACCGTACGCACGGGTCGCTTCCTGTACCGTCTGCTACGTCTTGACTTGATACCCGCGGACGACGCGGATGGACTGTTCAGACCGTCCGGGTAACTCTGGCGGCTCTCCCGAGATGCTCTCGCGTGCAAGCAGTCGCGCGTGCGCCGATGCCGAATAGACGACTGCTTCCGGAAGAAACAGCGGGCGTCAGAGCAGATCATCACGCCGCACTTGGCTGCCCACGGCGCGTCGGATTCGCCCGGACCTTACGTTCCTCGCAGCGGCACTTCTTGGTCTCGTTTGGTACCCACCGCTGGTACCCACGAGAGTTTCGCCTGCCCTGTCCCTACCCTCTAAAGCAGAAAACCCTGCGATTTGCAGGGCTTTCGCTCGAAGCGGATGAAGGGATTCGAACCCTCGACCTTCGCCATGGCAAGGCGACGCTCTAGCCAGCTGAGCTACATCCGCAAAGTCCGGTCATTCTAGCCGTCACGCGCGCCCGAGGTGCACGAAGCACAACAGGGCGCCTCAGACGGGCCGGCGCGCTTTGACCTGGTAGACCGCCGTGAGACCGGTCGTGAAGCCGTGGCCCGCCGCACGCAGGTAAAGGCGCCAGACGCGAGTGCGCTCGACCCCCGCCAGCCTCTCAGCCTCCTCGATGTGCTGATCCAGCCTCCTAGCCCAGTGGCGAAGCGTCTCCGCGTAGTCCTCACGGAAGCCCTCCACGTGCCCGGTACGAAAGCCCGCTCGCTCGAGTGCCAGTTGCACCCGCGAGAGCGGCAGCGGCTCGCCGTCGGGGAACACGTAGCGAGTGGAGAAGAGGTCCTCCAGCGGCTCCGCGCCAGGATCAAGCGCTGCGATCGCATGGTTCAGCAGCGTGCCGCCGGGCTTGAGAATGTCGAACAGCGTCTTCGCATACACGTCGATCTGGCGATCGCCGACGTGCTCTGACATGCCGATGCTCGAGATCGCGTCAAACGAGGCGTGCGCCAGACGTCGGTAGTCCTGCACACGGATCTCCACCCGATCTGCCATCCCCGCCTCTGCCACACGCTCGCGTGCGCGCTCCGCCTGTCGCTCGGAGAGCGTGATGCCCACCACCTCAACGCCGTACTCGCGGGCCACGTGGATAGCGAAACTACCCCACCCGCAGCCCACGTCCAGAACTCGCATTCCCGGCTTCAGATCGAGCTTGCCCGCTACCAGCTCCAGTTTTGTCTGTTGTGCCTCCTCGAGCGTTGTCGCACCGCGCGAGAAGATCCCGCAGCTGTAGGTCATCGACTCATCGAGGAACAGCGCGAAGAACTCGTTGCCGACGTCGTAGTGGTAGCGGATCGCCTCGGCGTCGCGCTCGGGGCTGTGGCGCTCCCCCGCCAGCAGCAGCTCGGTCGAGGGCCGGCGCGGAATCCCGCCTGGCAGCGCCGCCAGCGCCAGCGCGGCGAGCAGCCTGCGCCTGTCCTTGCCGCTGATCGCCGGCGGCACCCAGTCGTCGACGATCAGGAACGCGCCGTCGATGTCGTCGGTCTCCAGTGAGCCCTCGACGTAGGCGCGCCCCAGTCCGAGCGGACCGGGCGAGCGCAGCGCGTGGGCGATCGCGGAGGCGCGGCGCACGTAGAAGGTGGGCGCTCCGGGCGTGGTCGCTGGCACCAGCCCGCCGTCCCAGAACTCGATCGAGAAGGGGCGCTGCGGAAGCACTCGGGTCAGTTCACCGCAGAGCCGCGACGTGGGGCGTAGCAACCGCATCTGCTCCGCAGCCTATGCCACGCGCGGCCTTGGCCGTCGGCGGTGTCGCTCGGGGCGGCTTGGCTGCCTGACGGCGACGGGCGAGCTCAATGTGTGGTTTATTGCTTGCGTTCTCACGCGCTCAATTCGACGCGCAGACCAACGAGATGAGCTCCGCCACGGCCCACGCCACCCGCCTGATCCCGCGAAGCCGCGGAGGGCTGTGCCGCTAGAACGTTTCAACTCTCGTCGCCGTAGGCGCTCGCGGAGCCTCACCCGAAGCGTGGGCGCACCGGCGGCGGCACTGTGCGAGGGTTCGCCCCGATGAACGTCCTCATCTACGGCGACACCGAGCGCTCGCCGGCGCTGCGCCACGAGCTGCCGCTGGCGATCGGCGACGCCTTCCTCTACCTCGAGGCCGACGGCCGGCGTGCCGTGCTGACACA
>JBEKAM010000232.1:0-5057 GCA_050015915.1 Solirubrobacteraceae bacterium | reverse complement strand
GCGTGTGCTCGAGCATCCTGTGCGGATCGGCGCCGGCCCGACGCGCTTCTGTGCGCTGGCGGCTGCCATGGCGGTGCGATCGCGCCGCCCGCTGGTGCTGGATGATGGCGAGGCCAAGCGCTGGCTCGCCGGGCGCCCGGTCGAGCTGCTCGGCTTTCGCGAGGACACTGCCGCCCTGATCGAGCCGCTTTCGCGCCTGGGGGTACGCACGCTGGGAGAGCTCGAGAGGCTCGGGCGCCCGGCGCTGGCGGATCGGTTCGGGCCGATGGGCGCCCTCGCTCACCGGCTGGTCTGCGGTGATGACACCCCGCTGCGCACGCGCCGTGTGGAGGAAGGCTTTGAGGAGTCGATGGAGGTCGGTGACGCGAGCTCTGGAGAGGCGCTGAAGCGGGTGCTGGGTGTGCTGGTGGACCGTTTGCTGGCACGTTCTGAGCGTCGTGGGCGCACATTGCGCGCCGCCACGCTCTCCGCGCGTCTGGTCGCGGGCGGCGGTTGGCGTGAGCGTGTGGTCTTCCGCCAGGCGATATGCGATCCAGAGCGCATCTGGCTGGCGCTGTCGGTGCGCCTGTTGTCACTGCCCGCCCCAGCCGCCATCCTGGGGCTGACCGTCGAGCGCTTCGGACCTCCAGCCAGCGAGCAGGAAGCGCTGTTCGAAGAGGCACCTGGCACCCCCATCGCCTGCGCTGTGCGCCCGAGCGCCCGCGCGGCGCGCCTGCGCGAGGCGGTCGCCCAGATGCGTGCGGTGGCAGGGCAGGATGCGGCGCTGCGGGCCGTGTGCGTGGATCCTGACTCGCGCGTGCCCGAGCGGCGTGTGGTGCTGGCACCGATCCCAGAGTGATTGCTGCATGGCGCTCGTCCTCAACAAGCCCCAGCCTGCGCGTGTGCGATTGGACCCCGCCCGCCCCGAAGGCATGCCGGCCGCGGTGAACGGCGAGGCGGTCGAGTCGCTGCGCGAGTCGTGGCTGGTGGAGGATCGCTGGTGGACACCCGAGCCGCTGCGACGCCGCTACTGGGAGCTGGTGAGCAAACAGGGGCGCAACATGGTCGTCTTCCATGATCTGTGCTCGGGCCGCTGGTTCCTTCAGTGAGTGCTTCGCCATACGCCGAGCTGCACTGTCACTCGGCGTACTCGTTCCTGGACGGTGTCTCACTGCCGCGGGAGCTCGCGCAGCGTGCCGGCGAGCTGGGCTACACGGCGCTTGCGCTAACCGATCACAACTCCGTCTCCGGCTCGATGGAGCTGGCCCAGGCGGCACCGGACTATGGGGTGCGGGCGATCCACGGCGCCGAGATCGACGTGATGCTCGAGCCCGGCAGCCGCGGCGATGGCGCTGGGGGAGAGCCGAACACTCATCACCTCACGCTGTTGGTGCGCGACGGGAGCGGCTGGAGCAATCTCTGCCGGATCCTCACGCTGGCGCACGCGCACACCCGCGAGGGCTCCTCCCGGCGCGAGCGCACGGAGCCGTGGGTGGACGTGCAGAGCGTGATCGACCACGCGGAAGGGCTCGTCTGCCTGACCGGCTGCGCTGAGCGGTCCGTGATCGGGAGCGATGTGAAGGACGATCGCGCGGCGCGACGGCTGCTCGACGCGTTCGGGCCGCAGGGCATGTATGCGGAGCTGCAGCGCCCATATGCCCGTCACGATCGTGCTCGCAACCGTGCACTGGCCGCACGCTCCCGGCGACTGGGCATCAGATGCGTGGCCAGCGGCAACGTGCACGCGCATGCACGCACCAGGGCGGAGCTGCAGGACGCGTTCGTGGCATTGAGAAACCACGCCGCACTCGATGCCTGCGAGCCGCTGCGGCGCGGCAATCACAGCCACGTGATGAGTGCACCCGAGGCGATGGCCAGTCGCTTCACCGACCATCCCGATGCGGTTCGCGAGACGCTCGAGCTGTCTGAGCAGCTGACGTTCGACCTGACAAAGGATCTCGGCTATCGCTACCCGGGGGCAGAGGACGAGAGCTCGTCACGTCGCCTGGCCGAGCTGTGTCGGGCGCGGCTGGACGCGCGCTACGGAGTGGACGCCGTCGACCCGCGAGGCTCGTCGCGTGGCGCGCGGGCGGAGGCCGCGGCGCGCCTGGAGGAGGAGCTGCGCGTGATCGAGCGGCTCGGGCTGGCGGGCTTCTTCCTGCTGCACCACGACATGCTCGAGCTGGCGCGCGAAGTGGCGCTTGAGGTTCGCGGGCCGGACTCGGTGCGCGCGCTGCTCGCGCCCGGGCGCGGGCGTGGGTCGTCGGTGTCCTCGATCGTTTGCTACCTGACGGGGCTCTCGCACATCGATCCGATCGCGGGCAAGCTCGCGCTGGGGCGCTTCCTGCACGAGGACCTCACCGGGCTGCCCGACATCGACCTGGACTTCCCACGCGATATCCGCGAGCGGTTGATCCCGCGCGTGCACGATCGCTACGGCCACGATCGCGCGGCGCTGGTGGCGGCTTTCCCCACCTTCCGTGCACGCGGTGCGATCCGCGAGCTGGGCAAGGTGCTCGGCCTGCCCGCGGGCGAGATCGAGCGCGCGGCCCGTGGGGCGGATCCGTGGAGCTCAGATGCACAGAGCATCGCCCCCAAGGGAGCCCGCTCGACTCGCTGGCGCTGGCTCGAGCGGTTGGTCGAGCAGGCCCATGGGCTACCCCGACATCTCTCCCAGCACCCGGGTGGGATGGTGATCGCCACCCGGCCATTGATCGACTGCTGCCCGGTGGTGCCCGCGGCGATGGAGGGCAGGCAGATGGTGCATTGGGACAAGGACTCGTGCGCGGATGCGGGCTTTCTGAAGATCGACCTGTTGGGGCTGGGAATGCTCTCGGCGGTTGAGCGCTGCGTGGAGGAGATCGCGCGCGTGCACAAACAGCGAGTGGACCTGTCGCGGATCCCGTTCGACGACCCACAGACGTTCAAGGCGATCCGCGCGGCCGACACGGTCGGTGTCTTTCAGATCGAGAGCCGCGCGCAGATGCAGTCGATCCGCCGTACACAGCCGGAAAATCTGGATGACCTCGTCGTGCAGGTGGCGATCGTGCGGCCCGGGCCGATCCAGGGCGGGGCGATCAGCCCCTACATCGAGCGGCGCCGGCGCCTGCGCGAAGACCCTGACTTCGAGATCCCCTACGAGCATCCAACGCTCGAGCCGGTCCTGCGCGAGACGCTGGGCACGATCATCTTCCAGGACCAGGTGATGCAGGTGGCGGAAGCGTTCGCCGGCTTCAGCCCCGGCGAAGCGGACGGGCTACGCCGGGCGATGAGCCGCAAGCGCTCACACGAGCTGCTCCAACACCAGCGCGAGCGCTTCATCGAGGGAGCGCTGCGACACGCGAATACAAGTGAGTCGCCGCTCGATCGGGCAACGGCTGAGCGCGTATGGGAGAAGGTGGAAGGCTTTGCCGGCTTCGGCTTTCCCAAGTCGCACAGCGCCGCCTTCGGGCTGCTCGCCTATCAGTCGACGTGGTTGCGGGTCCACCACGGAGCGGAGTTCCTGTGTGCGCTGTTGAACGAGCAGCCGATGGGCTTCTACGCGCCCGACAGCCTCGTTCACGAGGCGGAGAACCGTGGCGTCGTCGTCCACAAGCTCGACGTTAACGCCTCGCAGGTGCAGTGCACGGTCGAGGATGGAGGCGTGCGTCTGGGTCTCGGCTACATCAAGGGCATTCACGCCACGGAGGCGCAGGCGCTGGTGGGCGAGCGTGAGCGGAGCGGGTCCTTCAAGAGTCTCTCCGAGCTGGCGGGGCGGGCAGGGGTGAGGCGGGAGACGCTTGAGCAGCTGGCCTGGTCGGGTGCCTGCGACAGCCTCACGAGCGGACCGCTTGGAGTACAGGAAAGGCGTTTGGCGCTATGGCAGCTGGGGATGGCCGCACGGGCGGAGAGCATCGGTGAGGGCGCGCGGCCCAGCAGCGACGGCAGCGTCCAGCTGGCACTGCCGCTGGAGCTTCCACAGGCTCCCAGGCTGCGCAAGCTCGGCCGCTGGCAGAAGTTGATCGCCGACTACTCCACCAGCGGCGTGACGATCGGCGAGCACGCGATGGCGATCCTGCGCCCCCGCTTGACGGTGCCAAAGCTCGTCACCAGCGCCCAGCTGCCAGAGATGCAGAGCGGCTCTCAGGTGGCGGTGGCGGGGCTGGTAATCGCCAGGCAGCGGCCGGGAACGGCCAAGGGGACGATGTTCCTGCTGTTCGAGGACGAGCTGGGCACGATTAACCTGATCGTCGCCAAGGCCGTCTATGAGCGCCACCGCCACCTGGCGCGAGCGGAGCCGCTGCTGCTCGCCAAAGGTGTGCTCGAGTGCTCACAAGGTGTGGTCAACGTGATCGTGCGCGAGATGGCGGCGCTGGAGAGCTTTCTGCCCGGGGGCGTCGAGGATGAGGCGCAGGCGTCGAGCGCCAGTGTTCGCCATCTGCGGGGGAATCAGTGTACGCAGCCGCCAGCCGAGGAGGAGCAGGCGCAGGGCGCGGAGGTGGGATCGGGCATGCGCGCGGTTGCCCCGCCGATTCAGAGCTTTGCGATGGGGCGGCGGCGGTAGCAATCGACTCTGGTTGTTCACAAGGGCGGAAGCGAGCATGTAATCTACGCGATCAAAAGTTCATCAACAGGGGGCAAACCGATGTTTGGAATTCATTCGAAAGCCATACTGCTGACTGGGGCGCTCATACTGGGGCTCGTTGCAGGACTAGGAAGCACTGCTCTCGCGACTGCTCACTCGATCACGCTCGATGGCGGCCTCGATACCGGCGAGACCCCCGATAGCGAGGGGTTTTCGGTGATTTCTGTTGATGCGACGCTGGCGAACGGGCTGGCGACCGGCACCTTGACCACAGACGGCCGTACCGGCGGCCCCGGAAACGTCTCCCACAATGAATTCACGGGAGATGTCAACTGCATGCTGGTTAAGGGCAAGCGGATCATCATCGGTGCCTTCGGCAAAGCGACCCGTCATGAAGAAGAAGCCGTCTTTCCCTTCAAAGAAACGATCACTCCCTTCCCTGGGACCTACATGCAGGTGGCGGTGATCGAATCGACGGACTACAAGATCGGGACACCCGACGGCGAAGTCACGG
>JBEKAM010000231.1:0-5104 GCA_050015915.1 Solirubrobacteraceae bacterium | reverse complement strand
GCCTGAGCTGCTGCTGCACATACCTCAGCGAGTTGCCGCCGGCAAGCCACGCGGCTGCCGCCGTGTGACGCAGGGCATGGAGTGGCATGTCACGCAGGCCCGCGTCTTGGAGAGCGGCCTTGTGCCAGTCGCGCGAGACGGTTGTTCGATCGAGAGCCTTACCGTCGCCATCGCCTTCCCAGCGCCCGCGATCCGTCTTGCGCTCACGCACCGGCATGACGAACAGCAGCGCGTCGATCCGCTCGCCACCCTCCATCCTGCTGCGCAGCTCGACCTGCCTACGCAAGATCTTCGACAGTCCAGGCCCGATCTCGACCGATCCAAAACGATCGGACTTCGTTGAGCCGACCTTCCGCTTCTTGCGGGAGCGATAGACGACGATCACTCCGCCCGACTCTTCGAGCTCCAGGTCCCCAATCTGCAGGCCGAGCGCCTCGGAGATGCGCAAGCCGCTGCCGATCAGTGCCTCGGCGAGCGGCCGGTACACGTCTGAGCACGAGTCGAGGTACAGCGGGATCTCGTGCAGGCGCAGGTAGTCGCGCTCGATATGTGCCGCCGGCAGCTTCGGAACCTCGAGCGCTGGGTTTGCCACCATCAGCTTTTCCTTGACGGCCGCGTTCAGACAGACGACCAGCGTGCCGAGCGTGTTGTTGATCGTCTTGGGCGCCAGTTCCTCGGCTTCCATCGCCTCCGTCATCTGATCCATCAGCTCGTGAATGTGCTCGACCTCCATGCGTTCGAGCGGGACCGACTCGAGGGCCGGCATCAGTCGCAACCGACCGTCTCGCTCATAGGCTCCCCAAGTGCCTTCCTCGAGGTAGGGCTTGCGGCGATCGAGCCAGCGCGGCCAGAAGCCTCCGAAGGTCTCCTTCGTGTGGATGACCTCGCGACGCTCCACCTTCTCGGTCTGGCGCCGGCGCCAGCTCGCGGCAGCTGCCTGGCTCACGAAGCCTCGCTTGCTCGTCCACTGGCCGTCGGAGCGCTTGACCTTGCACCGCCACCTGGTGCCGTCGGCTGTCTCATATGGATAGACACCGCCGCTCTTGCCGTAGTCGGTCCGCTTGCGCTCTTTGACCTTCTGGTCGTGGATGGCTTCGTCGAATGCCTTCGCTGGCGCCTCCTCATCGAACCGACGTGATCGCTGCCGGCCTTTGGAGTCGCGCCAGCGGACTTCCCAAGCGCCCTTCGCGTAGCTGCAACTCATGAGGGCATCTCTGTCCGAACATTGGCACGCAAAATGTTCGGAAAAATGTTCGGAAGTGTCAGTGGCACAGATCCGAACACTAGCGCGATCTCGCGATGGAAAGGCCGTCAACGAGAAAAAGCCCCGCTTTGCAGGGCTTTTTCTATGCGCCCGAGTGGACTCGAACCACCACGGGGAAAACTCCCCACAAGGCCCTCAACCTTGCGCGTCTACCAATTCCGCCACGGGCGCAGGGGGGCGAGTATAGCCCCGCCATCCTCCTTGCCGCAGGCGATTGGATCGCCCCGGCCCTTGCATCCGTCCACAGCCATCGCTACAGTGCGAACACATGTTCGTTGCAAGTCGAAATCCACCCGGATACGGAGGCAAGCAAGCATGGACCTGACCAAACGCCAGCAGGAGATCTTCGACTTCATCCGCAAGTACTCGGCGAAGTACGGCTACCCGCCAACGGTGCGCGACATCGGCAAAGCCGTCGGCTTGGCCTCGTCCTCAACAGTGCATGCGCATCTGGCGAACCTCGAGAAGATCGGCCTGCTGCGCCGCGATCCATCGAAGCCACGTGCGATCGAGCTGCTCGATCGGGCGGTCGGCAATGCGGTGGACAGCGTCCGCGGGATCGTGCGCGCGGAGGGCCTACCGCTGCTCGGTTCAGTCGCTGCGGGGCAACCGATGCTGGCGGTGGAGAACGTCGAGGACTACGTGTCGGTCCCCGAGATCGCGGGTGGCGAGGATGGCGAGTACCTGCTGCGGATCAAGGGCGACTCGATGAAGAACGCTGGCATCCTCGAAGGCGACTACGTCGTTGTGCACCCCCAGGACACGGCAAGCGACGGCGAGGTCGTCGTGGCGCTCCTGGGCGAGGAGGCCACGGTTAAGCGCTTCTTCCGTGAGGCTGACCACATCCGTCTGCAGCCCGAGAACGAGACAATGGAGCCGATCCGCAGCAAAGAGGTCAAGGTTCTCGGCCGCGTCGTGGGTCTGCTGAGGAAGGTCTAACGAGCTCTACGCGCGCGCGACGTCGTCCGGCTGGTTCCCACCAGCTCTTCACAGCGAGCGCATCACCCGCTACCTTGGCCGTGCAGATCAGGCAGCCGCGGAGGCCAGTTGCCTTCGAGGAAAGTCCGGACATCAAAGGGCAAGGTGGTCGAGATATCGACCCGGGGAAACCCGCGGGAAAGTGCCACAGAAACAAACCGCCTACGTCCGCCGTCCCACGTGAACGGCGGGCCGGCAAGGGTGAAATGGTGCGGTAAGAGCGCACCAGCGTCGCGGTGACGCGGCGGCTGGGCAAACCCCACCCGATGCAAGGCCAAACAGGACCGTTTGCAGGTACCCGCCGAGGTCCAGGTAGGCCGCTTAGATGGATGGCTGCTCAACGACAGAATCCGGCTTATCGATCCGCTAAGGAAAGGCCCCGCTTCGGCGGGGCCTTTCTATATGGCGAGTCGCTGCGAGGCGCTCCGCACCAAGCACGGCGACCAGCCAGTGCCTGAAAACGTCTCCGACATATACTTGCGCGGCCTCGCTTGGCCTGGGGCCTAACTGTCAACACCCATGAAGGGGGTTCCGATGAGCAAGCTGGTCGCCCGACTTGGCATACCCGTGCTCAGCGTCCTCGTGCTTGCCGCATGCGGCAGCAGCACGAACACCACGAGTTCCACGACCGCGTCGACCTCAACCACAGCCACATCGGCGTCCAGCGGTGCGAACGCGGCGGTTGTCGCTGAAGTCCCGGCGGCGATCAAGTCGAAAGGCACGCTGAACGTGGCGACGGAAGCGCAGTACGCCCCCAACGAGTTCATCGCGCCTGACGGCCACACGGTGATCGGGATGGACGCCGACTTGATGCACGCCCTCGGCGCGGTGATGGGCCTGAAGGTCGACATGATCAACTCCAACTTCGAAACGATCATCCCGGGCCTCGCAGCGGGAAGGTATGACGTAGGCGCCTCCTCCTTCACGGACACCAAGGAACGCGAGAAAACCGTCGACTTCGTTGACTACTTCAGCGCGGGGATCTCCTTCTATGCCAAGAGCACAGCCAACCCGGGCATCTCAACGGTCGCTGATCTCTGCGGTAAGACTGTCGCTGTCGAGAAGGGAACTGTTGAGCAGGAAGAAGCGGAAACCCAGAACAAGAAGTGCGGCAAAGAAGGCAAGAAGGCGGTGACCGTGCTGATCTTCACTGGGCAGAACGCGGTCAACCTCGCGGTGTCGGACGGGCGGGCGGAAGTCGGCATGGCCGATTCACCTGTTGTCGCCTACCAGATCAAACTTTCCAATGGTGAGTTCAAGCTGGTCGGTAAAAGCTACGAGTTCGCCCCCTATGGCCTTGCAGTGCCGAAGACGAGTGGGATGACTAAACCGTTGCTGGCCGCTTTGAAGGTGATAATCGCCAACGGCACCTACCACTCGATCATGGCCAAATGGGGATTGTTGGAAGGCGCGATTACGACGCCGACGATCAACGGCGCGAAGAGCTGAGCGATCACTGGTGTCCTCTGAAGAGGTCACCAGCCCGACCGGGCGGCCCGAGGACATAAGGGCCGTCCCGGTCCGCCGGCCGGGGCGCTGGATCGCCGCGGCGATAGTCCTGGTGATTGCCGCAGCGCTGATCCGCTCGGTTATCACCAGCCCTGGATTCCAATGGAGTGTGGTCGGCGAATATCTCTTCGACCACCGCATTCTCGAAGGTCTCGTGGTGACGATCGAGCTGACTGTCATCGCGATGGTGATCGGCATCGTGCTGGGCGTGGTTCTTGCTGTGATGAGATTGTCGCCCAACCCCTTGCTCTCGCGTGCCAGTTGGCTGTACATCTTTTTCTTTCGTGGCACGCCGGTGCTCGTACAGCTGTTGTTTTGGTACAACATCTCCGCGCTGTATCCGAAGCTCTCGCTGGGAATTCCGTTCGGCCCCGCGTTTGTTCATCCTGACGCAAACACGCTGATAACGGCGTATCGGGCGGCTGTTCTGGGGTTTGGGTTGAACGAGGGCGCCTACATGGCGGAGATAGTCAGGGCGGGGATCATCTCGGTCGACGATGGTCAGACGGACGCGGCTCAGTCCCTCGGCATGACGCGCGTACAAACACTCAGGCGAATCGTGTTGCCACAGGCGATGCGCGTGATCATCCCGCCAACGGGCAACGAGACGATCTCAATGCTGAAGACGACCTCGCTTGCAAGTGTGATCACGGTAACCGAGTTGCTGTATGCGGCGCAGCTGATCTACTCGGTCAACTTCAAGCCGATTCCGCTTTTGATCACAGTGAGCATCTGGTATCTGGTGTGCACCAGCATTCTCTACATCGGCCAGCACTACCTCGAGCGCTACTACGGGCGCGGCGCCTCACGCGAGCTGTCACCCACAGCGTTTGCGCGTTGGCGTGCGGCGGTGCTCTCCTCGAAGCACCAGTGGTCATGAATACCGCGATGGTAAACGCGGAGGGCGTGCACAAGCGCTTTGGCCGGCTTGAGGTCTTGAAGGGGATCACACTCGAAGTGCAGCCCGGCGAGGTGATGTGCCTGCTCGGACCGTCAGGCTCGGGCAAGTCGACGTTCCTGCGGTGCATCAACCATCTGGAGAAAATTCATTCGGGCCGGCTCTGGGTGGACGGCGAGCTGGTCGGCTATCACCAGGTGGGGGAGAAGCTACATGAGCTGCGCGAGTCGGAGGTCGCGCGCAAGCGTGCCGAGATCGGCATGGTCTTCCAGCGCTTTAACCTGTTTCCGCACATGACGGCGCTTGAGAACGTGATCTGTGCACCGGTGCGCGTAAAGGGGGTATCGCGTCAGCAGGCGCGCGAGCAGGGTTGCTCACTGCTCGACCGTGTCGGTCTGGGGGACAAGCGCGAGGCATATCCCGCGCAGCTCTCCGGTGGCCAGCAGCAACGGGTG
>JBEKAM010000230.1:0-8032 GCA_050015915.1 Solirubrobacteraceae bacterium | reverse complement strand
CGGCACAGAAGGCTTTGACATCCCCGGCGCGGTGACGGTGACGGCAGGTCTTGCCCTGCTCGTGTACACGGTGGTCGACGCGGTGAACGTCGGCTGGGGCTCGACGGGCACCCTGCTCAGATTCGCCGGCTCGGCGATCCTGTTGGCGGCGTTCGTGATGATCGAGCGACGCCAGCGCCACCCGCTACTGCCGTTCTCGATCTTCCGCCTGCGCACTCTCCGGGGCGCAGACATCGTCGGGCTGCTGATCGGCATGTCGCTGTTCTCGATGTTCTTCTTCATCTCGCTGTACCTGCAGGACGTGCTGCACTTCTCAGCGATCAAAGCGGGCATTTCCTACCTGCCACTGGCCGTGGGCATCATCATCTCCGCCGGGGTCGGCTCGCAGCTGGTGACGCGCATTGGCTTCAAGCCGGTGCTGATCACAGGGCTCGTGCTGATCGCAATCGGCCTGTTGTGGTTCTCACGCGTGCCGGCGCCCGGCGGATCGTTCAGCGCTGACGTGCTTGGGCCATCGCTGTTCGCCGCGTTCGGCCTCGGGTTCTCCTTCGTGTCGGTGACAATTGCGGCGGTTACGGGAACGAAGCCGCACGAGGCGGGCCTTGCCTCGGGGCTGATCAACACCTCTCAGCAGGTGGGCGGTGCGCTCGGCCTTGCGATCCTCGCCACGGTCGCCAACAGCCGGACGCAAAGCCTGCTGAGCGCCGGCGGACACGACGCCTCCGTGGCTCTCACGAAAGGATTCGACCGCGCGTTCCTGATCGGCGCCGGTTTCGCGATCATCGGCGCAATCCTCACGAGCGTCCTGATCTCATCCCACGACAGTCGTGAGCACTCAGCTGCGGCGCGGCGGGGAGAGATCGACGCCGCTGTCGTGTGAGGCGGCAACCGGGTCGAGCGGCACGAGCGCGGCGTTGGGCACACGCTTGAACGGGATGCTCTCCTCGCCTGCGCGGGCGGCGAAGGCAGCGCGGATGACCATGCCGTGGCAGACGACGAGCGCTGGCAGCTCGCCGGCTTCGACGTCGCGCAGGGCGGCGTCGACACGCAGCTCCTGCTGAGTGAAGGACTCGCCGCCGGGAAACGCGAAGCCGGGCTCGGCCGCGGCGAACGCATCGAACAGCTCCGGCGTCTTGGCGCGCACCTCGGCGAAGGTCAGATCGGTCCAGTCGCCGGCGTCGGTCTCCATCAGCCGGGGGTCCTCTTTCGGCTCGATGCCGATGGCGGCGGCGACGATGTCAGCGGTTTCGCGGGCACGCAGCAGCGGACTGCACCACAGAGCTTGGAAGTCGTAGGCGACGGCGCGCTCGGCTAGTTCCGCAGCCTGGGCGCGGCCGGTGTCGTTAAGCGGGATCGCCTGCTGGCCCTGGAAGCGGCCCTCGTGGTTGTAGGCGGTCTCGCCGTGGCGGGCGAGGTAGACGCCGGTGGCTGAGCGCTCGGTCAGGATCGATCGTACCGGTCGAGGTTCATGACCTTGTCCCAGGCGGCGAGGAAGTCGCCCACGAACTTCTCCCCGGCGTCGTCGCAGGCGTGGACCTCCGCAAGCGCCCGCAGCTCGGAGTTCGAGCCGAAGACGAGATCGACGGAGGTGGCGGTCCACTTGAGCTCGCCGCTCGAGCGATCGCGCCCCTCGTAGACGTTCTCCGCCGAGCCGGACGGCTTCCACTCGGTGCTCATGTCGAGCAGGTTCACGAAGAAGTCGTTGCTCAGCGTCCCCGGTCGGTCGGTGAAGACGCCGTGCGGGGACTGCCCGTGGTTTGCGCCCAGGGCACGCATGCCGCCGATCAGCACCGTCATCTCGGGGGCGGTCAACCTCAGCATGTAGGCCCGCTCCAGCAGGCCATGCTCCAAGGGGAGGGGCTCTCCCGGGCGGAAATAGTTGCGGAAGCCGTCTACGGTTGGCTCGAGCACATCGAAGGACTCGACGTCGGTCTGCTCCCGGGAGGCGTCGGTGCGCCCCGGGGTGAATGGGACGGAGACGTCGTGACCGGCGTTCTTGGCGGCCTGCTCGACGGCAGCGCAGCCGCCGAGGACGATCAGATCGGCCAGCGAGATCCGCTTACCGTCGGACTGCGACTCGTTGAAGTCCTTCTGGATCTGCTCGAGCGTCTGCAGTGCGCCAGCGAGCTCAGCTGGTTCGCCCCACTCCCAGTCCTTCTGGGGCGCTAGACGAACCCGCGCTCCGTTTGCGCCGCCGCGCATGTCGGTGCCGCGGAAGGAGGCTGCCGACGTCCAAGCGGTGGATACCAAGCGTGCGGTCGACAGGCCGGAGGCGAGGATCTTCTCCTTCAGCGAGGCGATCTCGGCAGCGCCGACGAGCTCGTGATCGACGGCGGGAACGGGGTCCTGCCACAGCTGCTCCGCGGGAATCCACGGGCCGAGGTAGCGCGCGATGGGCCCCATGTCGCGGTGCAGGAGCTTGTACCAGGCCTTGGCGAAGGCGTCGGCGAGTTGGTCGGGGTTCTCGTGGAAGCGCCTGGAGATCGGCTCGTAGATCGGGTCGAACCGCAGCGCCAGGTCGGTCGTGAGCATCATCGGCGCGTGGCGCTTTGAGGAGTCGTGAGCGTCCGGCACCGTGTCCCCGGTCTCCGGGTCCTTGGGCGTCCACTGCTTCGCTCCGGCGGGGCTCGTGGTCAGCTCCCAGTCGTACTTGAAGAGGATCTCGAGGAAGCCGTTGTCCCACTTCGTCGGCTGCGGCGTCCATGCGCCCTCCAGGCCGCTGGTGATGGCGTCGGCGCCGGCGCCGCTGCCGGCGCTGTTCTTCCAGCCCAGGCCCTGCTGCTCGAGGGGGGCAGCCTCGGGCTCGGGGCCGATGTTGCTGGGGTCGACGGCGCCGTGGGCCTTTCCAAAGGTGTGGCCGCCGATGATCAGCGCGACCGTCTCCTCGTCGTTCATGGCCATGCGGCTGAAGGTGTCACGGATGTCCTTGGCCGCCGCCAGCGGGTCGGGGTTGCCGTTGGGGCCCTCGGGGTTGACGTAGATGAGGCCCATCTGCACGGCGCCGAGAGGTTTGGAGAGCTCCCGCTCCCCGCTGTAGCGCTCGTCGCCGAGCCACGTGTCCTCGCTGCCCCAGTAGATCTCCTCGGCCTCCCAGATGTCCTCCCGGCCGAAGCCGAAGCCGAAGGTCTGAAAGCCCATCGATTCCAGCGCCACGTTGCCGGTGTAGACGAGCAGGTCGGCCCAGGAGATCTTGCGACCGTACTTCTGCTTGATCGGCCACAGCAGCCGGCGTGCCTTGTCGAGGCTGGCGTTGTCGGGCCAGCTGTTGAGCGGGGCGAAGCGCTGGGCGCCGCTACCGCCGCCACCGCGGCCGTCGGTGATGCGATAGGTCCCGGCCGAGTGCCAGCTCATGCGGATGAAAAGCGGTCCGTAATGGCCGTAGTCGGAGGGCCACCAGTCCTGCGAGGTGCTCATCAGCTCGACGAGGTCGGCCTTCAGGGCGTCGAGGTCGAGGGTCTGGAACTCCTTGGCGTAGTCGAAGTCCTCGCCCATCGGGTCAGACAGGGGCGAGTGCCGGTGCAACACGCTCAGGTCGAGCTGGTTGGGCCACCAGTCGTGGTTCGTCCTGGGATGGGGCACCTCGGGAGTCGGGCTCGGGATTGCCGGGTTCTCGCTCTCGCTGGTGCTCTCAGTCATGTTGCTCCTGTCCGTTTCTGGTCAAAGGTGGGTCTGACGGGCCGCTGCTCTGGATCGAGAGGCCGGCGCCAGCGGCAAGCAACGAGGGTAGCGATGGAAGCGGTATCGAGGCGTAAACATCGCGATCAGCCGCCACCAGCCGGGAAGAGGCAGCTACAACCCTGTGCTACAAGTCTCTTCGTGTCCACTCCCAGCACGAGCGACACCAATCCGGGGCTGCGGGAGCGCCGCGAGGCCCTCGTTCGCGAGCATATGGAGTCGGAGAACCGGCACGAGTTCGACGCGACGATCGCGACGTTCGAGCATCCTCGCTACGAGCTGATCGCCACGGGGGACGTGTATGACGGTGAGCAGGAGGTTCTGCGCTACTTCGAGGAGAGTCGCACGGCGTTCCCCGATCAGCGCAACGAGCTGATCGCGCTGCATCACGCCGACGATGCGGTGATCGTGGAGTTCGATCTCCTGGGCACACACCTTGGGCCGCTGCGAACGCTGCCACCAACCGGCCGCTCGTTTCGGGCCCGCATGACCTCGTTCTTCCTGTTCGAGGGCGAGCGGATCGTGTGCGAGCGGGTGTACTTCGATCAGGCGACGATCCTGCGCCAGTTGGGTGTCGCCCACGACCCGAGCTCCATGGCGGGTCGCGTGACGACGCTGATCAGCCATCCGCTGACGATTGGGCGGGCGCTGTGGAAAGCTCGCGCCGCGCGTTAGACAAGCTGGCACGGGCGGCTCCCGGGTCGCTGGCGGCGGGCGTCCTAGACTCATGCCAATGCGTCGCAGGGTCACGTTCAGCCGCAACCTGACGCTGTCGCTGTCGCGCACTTGCCGCTGCTACTGCAAGTACTGCGCGTTTGCGACGCACCAGGCGCACCTGTACGCGCCGGATGAGGTGCTGGAGATCCTGGACGGGGCTGCGAAGCGCCAGGTGAAGGAGCTGTTGGTGCTGACGGGCGAGAAGCCGGAGGTCAACCCGGAGGTCGCCGCGAAACTGCGCGAGTACGGCCACGAGGACTTCACGGCGTACGTGGTATGGGCATGCGAGCGGGCGCTGGAGCGCGGTCTTCTGCCGCACACGAACCTGGGTGCGCTGGCGCGCGAGGACCTGGCACGGCTGCGCGAGGTGACGGCGTCGCAGGGGCTGATGCTGGAGTCGATCTCAGAGCGGCTGATGGAGACGGTGCATGCGGGCTCGCCGACGAAGCACCCGGCGAGGCGCCTGGAGACGATCCGCGCGGCGGGGGAGCTGAAGATCCCGTTCACGAGCGGCATCCTCGTTGGGATTGGCGAGACTGAGCAAGAGCGCATCGAATCGCTGGAAGCGCTGGCAGCGGTGCACGCAGAGTTCGGTCACATCCAGGAGGTGATCCTGCAGAACTTCGTGCCCCACCAGCGCTACTACGGCCAGGAGCCTGCGGAGATCGCTGGCGCGGCCGCGAGAGAGTACTGGCGCACGGGCGTGGCAGATTCCCGTCCCAGAGACGAGGAGGTTGATGCCGGACGTGGGTATCCAGATCCCAACGAACCTGGCGGACTGGTGGGGCGAGCTGGTGGCCGCAGGGGCAACCGACCTGGGAGGCTTGAGCGCGAACGGTGATCACATCTCCCCGGAGCACCCGTTCCCGTCGCCGCACCAGGTGCGCAAGCAGCTGCAGAAGGACGGCGTGGCGCTGACGGAGCGGCTGTGCGTGTACCCGCAGTACATCGACCAAGACTGGATCGCTCAGGGCGTGCTGGACACGATCAAGGTCAAGTATTGGAGCTTCATCCCGCGCCGCGGCTCCGGCCGCACGGACCCACCGGCGCCGATCCGCCCCGACCTGGTCTCCGGCGCGGTGCAGCGTGCCAGCAACGGCCTCGCATTGACCCCAGATGAGCTGACGGCGATGTTCGCGGAGACGCGCGCGGAGGCGATCGAGGACATGCGCCAGGCAGCGGATGCACTGCGCGCAGAGCTCGCGGGGGAGACGGTGACGTTCGTGGTCAACCGCAACATCAACATCTCCAACGTGTGCACGGTTGGATGCGCGTTCTGTGGCTTCGGCCAGGGCAAGCGCTCGCCGGACGCGTATGAACATGATGAGAAGGAGTTCGTGGCCCGCGTCCACGAGGCGATCGACTTCGGCGCGAGCGAGCTGTGCATCCAGTCTGGGATCCACCCTGACTGGCAGTTCGAGGACTACCTCGGATGGTTGCGGCTGGCGAAGGTCACTTCGATTGGGGCGGGTTCGGAGTTGCATCTGCACGCCTACAGCCCGATGGAGATCGCGCACATGTGCGATATCTCGGGCCTGCCGCCGAGCGAGGTGTTCGCGGAGCTGCGGGACGCTGGTCTCGGCTCGACACCGGGCACGGCGGCGGAGGTGCTGCACGACGGTGTGCGCGAGCGGATCTCGCCGAACAAGCTGCCGGTGGCGCGCTGGGTAGAAATCATCGAGGCCTCGCATGCGGCTGGGCTGCGCTCGACGGCGACGGTGATGTTCGGCCACATCGAGGAGCCATGGGAGCTGGCGGAGCACATGCGGGTGATCCGTGAGCTACAGGAGCGCACGGGCGGGATCACGGAGTTCGTGCCGCTGTCGTTCATCCCCTTCCAGACGCTGCTGGGGCGCACGCACGGGGTGGAGGAGATTTCGCGGGAGGAGAACCTCAAGCACACGGCCGTCTTCCGCCTGGCGCTGGGACACACCGTGCGAAGCGTGCAGGCGAGCTGGGTGAAGATGGGCCTGGACGCCGCCACGGAGGCGCTGCGTTGGGGCGTGAACGATCTCGGCGGTACGCTGATGGAGGAGTCGATCAGCCGCCTCGCGGGCAGCTACCACGGCACGCGCCTGGAGCCCGAGCAGCTCGTCGCCGCTGCGCATGAGGCCGGGCGCCCAGCAGCGGAGCGCACGACGCTGTACGGCATCATGCGGGAGTTCCCACTGGCATCCCCGGCTGCCCCAGGCGAGCTGCCGGTGGCGGTGTAGGTAGGCGCAGCTTTCTGTTCAGGGTATTGCGCGGCTAGGTGCAAGCAGGTACAAAGGAGCGCCATGTCGGTGCTCTTGTATGTGTTGTTGCTGGGCCTTTTCGTAGCTGCCGGGTCGCTTGATCCGCGTCGCATTCCGCGTCGGAGCGAGCTGGGGAAAGTGCTGCGGCGTGTTGGTCGCCCCGCGCGCCGGGAGATAGACAGTGCATTGCGTGAGGGTCGCGCAGTCGGCGATCCGCGCCTAGCCTCGCTCGCGGCGGCGGTGGCGCAAGAGCGCATGAACCGCATCGACTACCGAGGGCCGCTGCTCAAACAGGAGAAGCTCTTCCTGCTGGCGGGGATCGGCGAGGTGGCACTTACGCTTGTACTCGGTGTTCACCACCTCGCCTCCCAAGAGGGCAACATCGGCGGCTCAGTGCTCGCTGTCTTCTGGGTCGTCGGCTTTCGCCGGCTTACGCCCTCTCATCGCCACTCCACCGACCGCATGCTCACGGCTTACAAGCGAAACGTCTCGCTTGGCGAGTCCGTGGGGCCCGGGGAGCTCGACCGAGCAGTTCTGGGTATGCCGTGACCTAGGGCTTATTCGCCCTGCTCTTAATCGGTGTCGACAGCGATCGTTCGAGAGTTGCCAGTCCGCTGCAGGTCACGATGGCCGTCGACCTTGGCTTCATACAGGACGACATCGGCCTCACGGACAAGTTCGGCGGGTGTGGTCTCGGTTGAGGTCGCCAGGCCGATGCTGAAGGGAATGCCGTCGGGCAGGCCGAGCGCGCCCAGCTCCAGCGACTGCGCGCAATGCCGCAGTCGCGCGGCCGCTGCCTTTGCGCTCTGGCCGTCTGTGGCGGGCAACGCGACGAGGAACTCGTCGCCTCCCCAGCGCCCGTAGATGTCATCGGCCCGCAGTGCGTCGCGTAGGCAGCCGGCAAAGGCACACAGAACCTGGTCGCCTGCCTCGTGTCCGAATTGGTCGTTGGTCTCCTTGAAGCGATCGAGGTCGATCATCATCAGCGATAGTGGCTCGTCTCGTCGGCGGGCGTGAGCAGCGGCACGAGTGAGGTGTTCGTTCAGCGCTCGCCGGTTGAGCAGACCGGTCAACGCGTCTGTACGGGCGATCTGCTCGAGCCTGGTGGACAGCAAGGTGAGCCTTGCTCGGTCGGCGAGCGAACGAACGAACAGCGCGACGAGCAAGGTCCCGAGGATGCTCATAAGCGCGAGCACCAGCCACGGTATCCACTGCGTCCAGCCGGAAATCGACACGTACATGCGGCTGTTTGGGACAGCTATGAGAAGTTTCCACGACGTTCCCGGGACAGGAGTGTCGGCGAACGTCGTGGGAGTCTGGGCGCCGGCAACGGAGCCGTGTGATGCGCGCGCCGCTGCGCGCGCGAGCTGAGGATCGGCTTGGGCGAGGGTCTTCGCGGTGGTGGC